>JAXDPL010000092.1:0-3217 GCA_034668385.1 Sphingomonadales bacterium
AGAGAAAACCAACATATGCTGCATCTTTTAGCTCCACCGAGAGAGTGGAGCGCTCTTTAGGAGTTTTATACTTTATCTTCTTCCAGGGGATTCCGTTAGGTTTAAAAACAATATCGTGCAGCACTTGCCTGAGAGCTGCGTCGTCAGCTACTTGGTATATTGCTACATCAGAATATTTAAAGCTTAGATGGTTTGCGTTCCAATCCATGCGAAGTTTCCAAAGGAGGAAAGATGTGGGATCCTGCATCTTGGGAGGCTTCGAAGACATTTTGCTCGTCGGGCCTCCCCATGTGATAAGAAGCGGGTCGGGAATCATCGTTCGTCTCCTTTTATATCGTTCAGCTTCCCAATCCGCGCCTGCCATGTCTTCCAGCGGGCGTTGGTCGGATCGAGCCGGGTGAGCCGGTCGGCCAGCGCTCGGGCGCGGGCGGCGTAGGGGCGGCTCTCGGCGAGCCGGCCCTGGTCGCGCAGGAACTCAGCGGTCGTCATCAGCGCCCGCATCAGTTGGTCCTGAAGGTCGGCGTCGTCGGGAGATCGCTTCGCCAGCCGTTCGAGCAGCCCGAGATAGGCGCTCTGCATGGCCCATGCGCGCGCTGGGTCGCCGGCGTTGAGCCAGGCTTTGCCGGCCCAGCCATAGCGATTGGCAACGTCGGCCGCCGCCTTGGGATCGTCGGGCCGCATCCGCCGCGCCCGCTCCTTGACCGACAGGGCCCCCAGGCAACTCGAGAGGGTCTCTTTGGGCGGCGCTTTGCTGTCGAGCCCCAGCGTGCAGAGATTGCCCTCGGCGTAGCCTATCTCGCTTATCGATCTGAGGTCGTCAGGGCGCGCCGCGGCCAACTGGCCGGCCAATCGCCGGTAGGCTTGCCAATGGCGGCGGGCGCTCGCCCAGTCGCTCCTCTGGTAGGCCATGTAGCCGACCCAATATTCGCTCTGCGCGTGGTTGTAGATGCGGTCCGGATCGTCCGGCCTGCCCGCGAGGACCGTTGCCGTGGTGCGGTCAGCTTCGTCGAACTCCACGGAAGCGAGTCGTTTGCGGCCTTTCTTGTCGTCGTCCTCGCCCATCGCCATGAGCAGCCGGGCGCGGCGGTCGAGCGATTCGGGCGACAGGTGGCGAAGATCCTGCTGCCGGTAATAATCGAGTGCCTGCTCGTTGACCGCAGCCATAATCGGGAGCCGGCCCACCTGCTTCAGCTTATCCCGCAAATCGGTCAGCATGAACTCGACCATTCCCTCGGCTTGCGCCCTTTGCCGGTCCGCCTCGCGTCGCTCGCTGAGCGCGAAGGCCGTCAGCACCGCCATGATTAGCACCGCCGCCAGGGCCGCCGCCGTGACGTAGGTCACGCGCCTCACCCGGCGCTGGGCGTCGCGTTGGACCAGGGAGTCGAGGCCGACGCCGGACAGGCCGGCGACCAGTTTGAGGAGGCCGAGCCGCCGCCCGTCGCGGCCGGCGCGCAAGTCCGCAGCCAGCGGCTCGACCCGCCCGCCTGCGGTCAGCGCGGGGGAGAAGCATTCGGCCGGCTCGCCCGCGACGATCGCCGCCAGCACGGGCCGGTCCGGGTGAAGCGCCCGGAAGGTCTCGATCTCCTTCGCCACCCAGGGCGACTCCGCCGCATCGGGCGAGCACAGCACGATGAGGGCTTCCGACTCGGCCAGCGCCGCCCGCACCCGCTCGCTGAGGTCGCCCGCGGCCGGCAGCTCCTCGCGGTCGCGGAAGATCGGGGTCAGCCGCGCCGGCACCTCGCCGCGCTCGCCCCAGGTCCCGACGAGCCGCCGCGGCAGCCGATAGCCCTCGAGCCGCCGGTGCAGCCAGCGCCCGGTCGCCGAATCCCTGTGGCTGTAGCTGATGAACGCCTTGTAGCCCGGCGCTCCGGCCTCTTCCCCGGTCCCCATCGCATGCCCCCCGGAAAGGCGGCCTGGCGCCGCGCCGCGAAGGTGCCAGAGGCGGCCCTCGCTCACAATCGGGAAGAGCGCCGGAAATCCCGCCGAAACGGATGAAATACAAGCGCTTGCCACCGGCTTTCGGGGAAAAGGCGTGCACGGCCCGCCGCCATGCCCTAGGGCATCGGCCATGGCATCAGCGGCAGGAGCGATCCGCGTCGGCGTCGGCGGCTGGGATTACGATCCGTGGCGCGAGACCTTCTATCCGAAGGGCCTGTCCAGGGCGAAGCAGCTGGAATTCGCGTCCCGCCGCCTCACCGCGATCGAGATCAACGCCACCTATTACAAGCTCCAGAAGCCCGAGCTGTTCGAAAAGTGGTGCGGCATGGCCCCCGACGGCTTCCGCTTCGCGATCAAGGGCTCGCGCTTCTGCTCGAACCGCCGGGTGCTCGGCGAGGCGGGCGAGGCGATCGAGCGCTTCTTCGGCCAGGGGCTGGCCGAGCTCGGCGACAAGCTTGGTCCGATCCTCTGGCAGTTCATGACCACCAAGCAATTCGACCCGGACGATTTCGCCGCCTTCCTCGCCCTCCTGCCGGCGAGAGTCGGAGGCGTGCCGCTCGTCCACGCGGTCGAGCCGCGCCACGAAAGCTTCCGGACGCCGGTCTTCGTCGAGCTGGCGCGCAAGGCCGGGGTCGCGATCGTCTTCGCCGATTCCGACGAGCATCCCTGCCTCGCCGAGGTCTCCGGCCCCATCGCTTATGCCCGCCTCCAGCGCAGCCGCGCCGATCAGCCCGCCGGCTACCCGCCCGAGGAGCTCGACCGCTGGGCGGAAGTGGCCCGAGGCTGGTCGCGCGGCGAGGCTCCTCCCGGCCTGCCGACCTGCTCACCGCCCGCGCCGCCGGGTCCGCGCGACACCTACGTCTTCTTCATCTCCGGCGCCAAGGAGCGCAATCCCGCCGCCGCCATGGCCGTGATCGAGCGGCTGTCCTAAAGCGGGGGCCGTGAACCCGCTCTACGCGAACCTTCCGACCACCATCTTCTCGCGAATGTCGGCGCTCGCCGTCGAGCACGACGCCGTCAACCTCGGCCAGGGCTTCCCCGATTTCGGCTGGCCCGACGACGTCGTCGCGAAGGCGGCCGAAGCCCTGGCCGGCTCCAACCAATATGCGCCGATGCCCGGCCTCGCGGAGTTGCGCGCCGCCGTCGCCGCCCATTATCGCCGCGTCCAGGGCGTCGACCTTGACCCCGACGCGGTGACGGTCACCTCCGGCGCCACCGAAGCGCTCGCCGCCGCGCTCTTCGCCCTGATCACGCCGGGCGACGAGGTCCTGCTGTTCCA
>JAXDPL010000093.1:0-2761 GCA_034668385.1 Sphingomonadales bacterium
GGGGGGTGCCGATCGCGCTCTACGTCAACCGCAAGACGGGCGAGTATCTGAAGGACGCGGTGGTCAATTCCCGCATCATCCGCGCCTTTCACGAAGGCGGGGCGGACGCCTGGTTCGGGGCCGACCACCAGGCCCTGCTCGGCACCGGCTACCGGCTGGAGGATTACGAGCCGGTCACCGACATTCTCGACGTCTGGTTCGACAGCGGCTCGACCCACGCCTACGTGATCGAGGCCCGTTACGGGCAGCATACCCGCGCCGATCTCTACGTCGAAGGCTCGGACCAGCATCGCGGCTGGTTCCAGTCGTCGCTGCTCGAGAGCTGCGGCACGCGCGGGCGGGCGCCGTTCGAGGCCGTCCTCACCCACGGCTTCGCCCTCGACCGCGACGGGCGCAAGATGTCCAAGTCGATCGGCAACACGGTCGACCCGCTCGCCGTGATCAAGGAGAGCGGCGCCGACATCCTGCGCCTGTGGGCCGCCTCGACCGACTATTTCGAGGACGTCCGCATCGGCAAGGAGGTGCTCGCCACCACCACCGACGCCTATCGGAAGATCCGCAACACCTTCCGCTACCTCTTGGGCGCGCTCGACGGCTTCGCCGACGCGGAGCGGGTGCCGGCGGCCGGCATGCCCGAGCTGGAGCGCTTCATCCTTCACCGCCTCGCCGAGCTCGACTCCGAGCTGACGGCGGCAGCGGAGGGCTTCGACTTCAACCGCTACAGCCGCCTCGTCGCCACCTTCGCCCAGGACGACCTCTCCGCCTTCTTCTTCGACATCCGCAAGGACAGCCTCTATTGCGACGCGCCGTCGTCGCCGAAGCGGCGGGCCTATCGCACCGTCCTCGACACCGTGTTCCAGGCGCTGGTGCGCTGGCTGGCGCCGATCCTCTGCTTCACCGCCGAGGAAGTCTGGCTGACCCGCTATCCGGACGGCGGCTCGGTCCACCTGCTCGAATGGCCGGAGATCGACGCGGGCTGGCGCGACGAGGCGCTGGCGGCGAAATGGGCGCTGATCCGCCATTCGCGCGAGCGGGTGACCGAGGCGATCGAGCCCCTTCGCCGCGAGAAGACGATCGGCTCGAGCCACGAGGCGAGAGTGCTGTATCCCTCGGCCGAGGTGGATTTCGCCGACACGCCGCATGCGGACCTCGCCGAAATCTACATCGTGTCGGAGGTCGAGCCCGGCGCCGGCGATGGCATCGAGGTGAGCAAGGCCGACCATGCGAAATGCGGCCGCTGCTGGCGGCTGCTGCCGGAGGTCGAGGAAGAGGGCGCGCTCTGCGCCCGCTGCGAAGGAGTGGTGAATGGCTGAAGCGACCGTCGAGCCGGTGGACGCGCCGCCGCCGCCCTCCCCCGCCGCCGAGCGGCTGCGCCGCAACCGGATCCTCGGCTTCGGCCTCGCGGCGGCGATCCTGCTCGTCGACCAGGGCGTGAAGTGGATCGTCACCTACGTGCTTCAGCTCAAGCAGCGCGATTCGATGGAGATCACCTCCTTCTTCCAACTGCGCTGGGAGGAGAATCAGGGCGTGTCGATGGGCTTCCTCAAGGCCGGGACCGAGCTCGAGCGCTGGCTGCTGGTGGCGATGACGGCGGCGATCTCGGTCTTCGTGCTCGCCTGGATGTGGCGCGAGAAACGCCGCGACGACACGATCGCCCTCGCTTTCGTGCTCGGCGGCGCGGTCGGCAACATCCTTGATCGGGTGCGGCTCGGCTACGTCACCGACTTCGCCGACCTGCATTTCGGCGACATCCATCCCTTTTTGATCTTCAATGTCGGCGACGCTGCCATTACCATCGGCGTCCTGCTATTGCTGGTCCGGGCGCTGCTGACTCGCGAACGGAAAGCCCCCGAGGAGGATAAGTGACTATGCGTAAATCGACCATCGGCCTCGCCGCGACCGCGGCCGCCGCCCTCTTGCTCGGCGGCTGCGCCAGGAATGCCGTCGCGAACCGCGATCGGCCGGACGAATTCGCGGTGGCCCGCAACCAGCCGCTCGTGATCCCGCCCGACTACAGCCTGGCGCCGCCCCGCGCCGGCGAGCCGCAGCCGCAGGCGGCGGATGCCCGCACCCAGGCGCTCGAGGCGCTGTTCGGCGGACCCGCGCCGCGCAGCCGGAGCGAGACCAGCCTGCTCGAATCGACCGGCGCCGACCGCGCCGCTTTGGGCGCCCGCTCGGTCGCCGGCGATCCTTCGACCAACGTCGTCGACAAGGGTGCCACCACCCAGACCATCCTCGCCGCCCCCTCGGGCGCCGGCCGCGACGCCACCGCCACCACGCCGCAATAAAGGCGCGGCCGGCAGGCGAAGCCTCGCGGAGAGGCGGTCGAAAGGCTGGAGCGGGTAGCGGGAATCGAACCCGCGTCACAAGCTTGGAAGGCTAGTGCTCTACCATTGAGCTATACCCGCTAAACCAATTACTTAGTGTTGGTCTTGGTGCATCGTTTTACAGGGCGTTTTACAGGGATCGGCTGATCCGCTCGCTCAGTGCCACCACGATGGCGGCGTCGTCAACATAGGTTCGGCGGATTCGCTCGACGTTGCTGGGCGACCAGGCGGCGATGCGGGCGATCTCGTCGTTGGTGAGCGGCGGGTCGAGGCGGCAGAGCTTGGTGACGAAGGTTCCGCGGCAGTCGTGGAGGTGCTTGGCGCGCGGGGGCTCGCCGCTCTCTTCGTTGCCCGGGTGGACGATTCCGCGCCGGCCGTTGGCGGCATCGCGAACCTGGTTGAACGCCTGAGTGAGGCTTCCCGGCGTCCAGGGG
>JAXDPL010000094.1:0-5080 GCA_034668385.1 Sphingomonadales bacterium
GAAGCGCTCGCCATGGCGCACCGGCTCGAGCTCGATCCGGACGCATGGGACCTCATCCTAATGGACATCCAGATGCCGGTGATGGACGGGCTCACCGCAACCCGCGCCATCCGCGCCCTTGGTGGCAGGGCCGCGACGATTCCGATCGTCGCCCTCACCGCCAATGCTTTTGCGATCGAAATGCAGCAATGCCGGGATGCCGGGATGAACGATCATATCGCCAAGCCGAGCGGGTTCGCTCAGCTGAAGCAGGCCGTAGAGCTGTGGGGCGAGCTTACCCCATCCTCAATGCCTGCAACGGGCTTCCGGGAATTGGAAACTGCGTCCAGCGCCGAGCGCTTCCAAGCGAGGCTCAGCAAATCGGGCGAGCGGCTGGCCGCGATTGTCGCCGAACTTGCAGGCGCAAACGATCTGCAAGCGTCGGCTCTGCTCCGCGAAGCGGCCAGCCTCGCCCATATACTCGCGGGAACTGCCGGCATGTTCGGTAAGGCCAGCCTCGGCGACCTCGCTGCGGAGGTCGAAAGAGAGATCAAGATGATCGGGCAGAGCGGGAGCGAGGCGATGCCGGGTTTGGCCCGAGCGGCGATCCTCGGTTTGATCCTGGCGATCGGCGCACGCCCGGAGCGCACCGGTTCTCCTCGGCCCTGTATCGCCTGATCCGCACCTCCTTCATTCGGCCTGCCAGCGGGGCTGGCGTAGAGGCATTAGCGGTTTCTCATGTGGTCGGCTCGACAACTCGGTGGCGCCCCGTCCGGGCGCGCCGCCGCGCGACCCGGTAACGCTGAACACTTAAACGTCCGTACCGTAATGACGCCCTATATCTTTGTGCTCGGAGGGAACTAAACACAATGGCGCTGACACTCCGGTCTCGTCGGCGGGGCGGCGACCATGTTCCCCCACGAGCAGGTCGCCGTCCCAAGTTTTCTGATGAGTATTGCCCCATCGCTGACAAGTGCCCCCTACCGTATTCTTGAATATACTTACCATGGCCCGTCCATGATAAGATCAGTCATCGATTGCCGCCAGTCCGACGGGTCGCAACTTCGCCAACAGAGCGATCGGGTACGGCTCTCAAGGTGCCGGCCTTCGGTCGCGGGAATTCGCCATGGATAGCCCTTCCATCATGCGCTCGGAAGCCGCCAATAGCCTGGCCTTGGCCGTGGTCGGTGCGTCGAACACGCCGCTGCTATTGCTCGACGGTCAGTTCTGCGTGATTGCGGCGAGCACTTCCTTCTGCCGGGCCTTCGGGATCGATCCCGACAAGGTCGCGGGGCGGACGCTTGTCGCGCTCGGCGCGGGCGAATGGGACCTGCCCGAATTGCGGTCTCGGCTTTCGGCGATGGTGGCCGGCCCTGACAAGATCGAAGGCTACGAACTGGATCTTCGGCGAACCGGCCTGGACGACCGGCGGCTGGTTCTCGATGCCCACAAGCTGGACTATGGGGATACCGCCAATGTCCGACTGCTGCTTTCGATCTCCGATGTCACCGACGCCCGCCTCAGTGCCAAGCTCAACGACAATCTGCTGCGGGAAAAGGCAATCCTGCTCCAGGAGCTGCAGCATCGGGTCGCCAACAGTCTTCAGATCATAGCCAGCGTGCTTCTGCAGAGCGCACGCCGGGTCGAATCGGACGAGACTCGAAACCATCTCTACGACGCGCACAGCCGCGTCATGTCGATCGCTTCGCTGCAGCGGCAGCTTGCCGCCTCACGGCTCGGCAATGTCGAGTTACGTCCCTATTTGACCGACCTGTGCGGAAGCATCAGCGCCTCGATGATCCGCGATCGCAGCCAGCTCTCGCTCGAAGTCATCGCCGACGACAGCGTCACCACCGCCGGCATTTCGGTGAGCCTGGGCCTGATCGTCACCGAGCTCGTGATCAATGCCCTCAAACACGCATTCCCCGGCGGCCGGCACGGCACGATTCGCGTCGATTATCACGCCAGCGGCTCGGCATGGAGGCTGTCCGTCGGCGACAATGGCGTCGGCATTCCAATCGAGCCGTTCAGCGCCCGGCCCGGGCTCGGCTCCAGCATCATCGAGGCGCTTGCCAAGCAATTAGGCGCCAGCGTCGAGATCGCCGATGCGGATCCTGGAACCGCGGTTTCGATCGTCGGCTTCGGCGACCGAGCGACCGCAGCCGCGTCCTTGCCGTCCAAGACCAGTGAACAGGCCGGAATTCTCATGCCGGGGTCCGCGCCTTAGCGCAGGCAGCGTTAGCCGACGCTCACGTCACCGTGTTGTTGCGATATTCTCCTGCATCACTTTGTTCACTACGAATGAGAACGCCCCGTGGTTCTGCGTCGCGCGGGGCTGCGGTCCCAAGCCATGGCCGACCCGACCCGGCGCCAAGCTGGACTCGAATCATGAAGACTCCCCTCAACGCGGCCGCAGAGAAGCTTGAACGGGCGGCCTGGCAGCGCGCCTGCGCCGCGGACGAAGCCCGCTGGGAGGCGCAGATCAGGAAAATGGCTGGCCATGCGGCGGAGGGATCCATGCGGCCGGTCAGCCACGGCCCCGCTCCGATCAGGACGGCGCTGGAAGTTGCGGGCGGAATCACCCGCCGAGATGCCCTGATCATGCCGCGAACCCTGCCGGGCTTCAGCGGCGAGGAGAATGAAGATCTGGTCTGTGGCAAATGCGGCGATGTAATCGGCCTTCGCATCAGTCCCGTCACCGCCAGGCGCGAGCATCCCGAGGGCGAGAGACTCGTGGTCCGATGCACCTGCGGGGCGCTCAATCTTCTTTCCAGGTAGGGCATTCTCAGGGAGAGCGCGGGCTAATTCCCTTGAAGGCGGGGGGCAACCAACTTGTCGTAAAAGGCGGCGAGAATGTCATTCAAATTGATCCGACATTGCACGCCTGATCATTGAGATGTTCTGCCTGGACGATGCCTTGGTGCGTGGAGCACGCTGGCGATGATCTGAAGACTGGATCCGGTCGGGAGGATCGCCCTGGGCTATTTCGCGAAAGGAAGCGGTTGGACTTTGTCGGTGAGCGGCGAGGGCATCGGCATACCCCGGTGGCGCGAGCGCCAAGCCCGGACTCGGGACCGGCATCGTCGAGGCGCTTTCCAGGCAATTGCGTGCGACCGTCTGCATATCGCACGCAGCCTCGGGAACCGGGGTGTCGATCGTCCACGGCTGAGCGCCGCGTTTTCGTGACGGCGTGAGCGGCACAAGCCTTTGCGAAGGTTTGGTGACCCCTACGGGACTCGAACCCGTGTTTTCGCCGTGAGAGGGCGACGTCCTGGACCGCTAGACGAAGGGGCCTTCGTGCCGGGAAGCGGCGCATATCGGGGGAGCGGTCTTTTCTGTCAAGCTGAGCGCGGCTAGGTGCCCACGCCATGTGCAACGACTTTCGCAACAAGCTCGACATAACCGTCCTCGAGGCCGCCTTCCGGCAGCTCGGCATCCCGCTCTCCTTCCCGGACGGGATGCCGAACCTCGAGCCGCGCGACGACATCCGCATCACCGACCGGGCGCCGATCGTCCGCTGGGGGCTGGCGGGCGCCGAGCTGGTCCAGCGGCGCTGGTCGTGGCCGGGTCCCGGCGGCAAGCCGGTCTACAATTTCCGCGGCGAGGGGCGCGAATTCGGCTCGGGGCGCTGCCTGATCCCGGCCGACGGCTTCTACGAATTCACCGCGCCCGCCGAGCCGCGCAAGGACAAGCGCAAGGACAAATGGCTGTTCACGATGGCCGGAGAGCCCTGGTTCTGCATCGCCGGCCTGTGGCGCTCGACGCCGGAGGTCGGGGAGGCCTTTACGATGCTGACCACGCCGCCGGGACCGGACGTCGCGCCCTATCACTCGCGCCAGATCGCGGTGCTCGGGCGTGACCGCTGGGCGGCCTGGCTCGACCCCAGGGTGCCGGCGCGCGAGGTGATCGGCACGTGCCCGGCGGGAACCCTGCGGGTCGAGCGGGCGGGCGGTTGACGCCGGGCCCGCTTGGGTGGAGTTAAGCCCCTCATGAAGAGCCTGTTTCCTCACAGCGCGACGACCGGCGACGTCACCGTCCGGGTCTCGGTCAGCTTCCTTCCCGAGCAGTCGGAGCCGGGGCGGGGCCGCTGGTTCTGGGCTTATCACGTGCGGATCGAGAATGGCGGGCGGGGCGCGGTACAGCTGATCAGCCGTGAGTGGATGATCGCCGACGGCCGCGGCGGCCAGCACGAGGTGCGGGGCGAAGGCGTGGTAGGCGAGCAGCCGATCATCGAGCCGGGCGGATCGTTCGATTATGTCTCGGGCTGCCCGCTGACCACGCCGACCGGCTGGATGGAAGGGGTCTATCATATGGTCAGCGCCGAAGGGCGGGTGTTCGAGGCGGCCATCCCGCGCTTCCCGCTGGTCGCTCCGGCGGTGACGAGCTGAGCGGACCGATGAAGGGCCTTCTCGTCCTCGCCTTGCTCGCCGCCGCGCCGGCCGCCTTTGCCGCGCCGGTGCCCGCGGCGCGGCCGATGACCTGCCCGGTGGGCGGCGCAACCTTCGTCTACCGTCCCGCGCCGCCGGCCGCCGTCTCGGGCGAGCGGCCGGACGGGAAGCCCTACACCAATGGAGTCGTTCCGCAGCCGCTGCCGGAATGCCCGGCCAACGGCCTCGTCCTCTACAAGGATTACGACCCGGACGAAGTGGCCAAGCTCGAACCGATCGTCGCCTCCGACGCCTATCAGGCGCTGCGCAAGGACGACGTCCAATATTACCGGGCCTATTGGCTGATGAAGGCGATGGGTCTGGGCCCCGAGGATTATCTCTGGGTGCTGCTGCAGGCGAGCTGGCAGGCCGACGACCGCCCCGAATTGCGCGCCCGCTACCTCGCCGAGCTGGCCGAGGCCTCGGCCAAGGTCCCGCCGCGGCCCGACGACATCAACTGGATCGGCATGGAAGGCCGCGCGATCGACGCCCTGCGCGAGCTCGGCAAGTTCGACGAGGCGCAGGCCCGGCTGACCAAGGTGCCGCTCAAGGGGCTCGATGTCGCCGCGCCGGAGCCGCTGGACGCGAGCCCGGCGGCGAAGGAGGCGCGGCTGCGGCGGGCCTGGCTCGCTTATTTCAAGGCGATGAAGCCGATCCTGGCGCGCAAGGATTCC
>JAXDPL010000095.1:0-14989 GCA_034668385.1 Sphingomonadales bacterium
GGCTGCCACCGCTCGATGCTGGCCGACCGGATGATCGCACGCGCGCCGTTCGAAATCGTCGACCTCTGAAAATCGGTGCCAGCTACCGATTTCAATTCGGGGACAGCTACCGATCAAGGTGCGGGAAATCGGTAGCTGGCACCGATTTTGATGAATGAAATCGGTAGCTGGCACCGATTTTACCGACGGGAGGTGCGCTCGACCTCTAGCGGGGCCGCCGCTCGAGGTGGAGGTAGGTGGGGTCGAACTCGGCGACGCGCTGCAGCCCGTCCCAGTCGTGGATGGTGACCCGGCCGTTGCGGAAAGTGAGCAGGTCGTCGTTCCTCAGCTTCCTCAGCATGCGGTTGACGTGGACCGAGGTGAGGCCGGTGGCGTCGGCGACGTCGGCCTGGGTCAGCGGCAAAGCGTAGCCGTCCGAGTCGGCGAGGCCGACGATGTTCAGCCGCACGTTGAGCTCGCACAGCAGATGGGCGATCCGCGAGAGCGCGGTCCGGCGGCCGACCGACACGATCTGCTCGCGGTGGATGGCGGCGTCGACCAGGGTCGAGAACCACAGGATCCGCGCGAGGTGCGGCTGGGTCTCGGTGATCATCCGGAGCGCGTCGTGCGGCACGACGGCGTAGCGGACCGGGGTCAGGGTGCCGACCGTATGATCGAGCCGCTTGAGTAGGAAGCCGTGCAGGTCGACGAAGTCGCCCGGCACGTGCAGCTCCATGATCTGCCGCTCGCCGCCGGCGAGATCCTTGTAGCGGCAGACCAGCCCCTCGAAGAGCAGGATCGATTCGCTGAGCGTGACCTGGGGACGCACCAGCGGCCGGCCCGCCGCCAGCTCGCCGGTTCGGGCGATGGCGCCGCGAAGCACCTCTTGCTCGGCCTCGTTGACCACGTCGCGGGCGCGCAGCTTCAGAAGCAGGGCCTCGAGGGCCCGCTCGACGCCCTGATCGGCCGGCTCGGTCATTCGGCCGCCCCGCGCGCGGCGCAGCCGCCGCCGGGCGGGCGGCAGGGCCGGAACAAGGCGAAGCGTCGAGGGGTCGTCATGCCGACGGTCCCCCTAGCACGTTCGCGCGGCCTATGCGCGCCCGTTCAGCCGGCGACGACGGTCCCGCCATTGGGGTGAAGCACCTGCCCCGCCATGTAGCTCGAATCCTCGCAGGCGAGGAACAGGAAGGCGGGGGCGACCTCGTTGGGCTGGCCGGGCCGGCCCATCGGCGTGTCCTTGCCGAAATCGGGGATCTTCTCGGGCTTCTGGCCGCCGAACGGGTTGAGCGGAGTCCAGATCGGCCCGGGCGCCACCCCGTTCACCCGGATGCCGTCCTTGACCAGATTCTGCGACAGCGAGCGGGTGAAGGCGGTGATCGCCCCTTTGGTCGAGGAATAATCGAGCAGTTGCTCCGAGCCCTTGTACATGGTGATCGACGTGCAGTTGACGATCGCCGAGCCCTTCCTGAGGTGCGGGCGCGCCGCCTGGGTCATGAAGAACATGCCGTAGATGTTGGTCTGGAAGGTGCGCTTCAGCTGCTCCTCGCTGATGTCGCGAATGTCCTCGTCGGGATGCTGCTCGCCGGCATTGTTGATCAGGATGTCGAGGCCGCCGAGACGCCCGACCGTCTCCTTGACCGCTTTCTCGCAGAACGCCTTGTCGCCGATGTCGCCGGCGATGGTGATGGCGCGGCGGCCCTCGCCTTCGACGATCTCCTTCGTCTTGCGCGCGTCGTCATGCTCGCAAAGATAGAGGATGGCGATGTCCGCCCCCTCGCGGGCGAACAGGGCCGCGACGGCGCGGCCGATGCCGCTGTCGGCGCCGGTGATCAGGGCGACCTTGCCCTGGAGCCGTCCCGAGCCCGGATAGCGCGGCTCCCAGTCCGGCTTGGGCTCGAGCTGGCTCTCGTGGCCGGGCTCCGCGTCCTCGTGGATCATCTTCTCGGGCGGGTCGCTCTTCGGCTTCACGTCGGGCGCCGTCTCGGCGGTTTTGGTGTCCTCGCTCATCGTCTCACTCCTTCGCCGCGATCCCCGCGCCTTCCTCGCCGAAGGCCTCGATGGCGGACTGGTCCTGGGCGTCCTGGTCGGGCGGAGTCTCGACGGCGGTCTTCTCGCCGTCCTGCCCGAGCACGGCCGAACGGCGGCTGCCGTCACCGGGATCCTCGGACATCCGGTTGTTCTGGTTGAGCGGCCGGTCGCCGGCGTCCGGATCGTGCTGGCTCTTGCTGGTCATGGTTGGTCCCTTCGAGTCGCGCGCGAAGGGAAACCGATGCGGCCGGGAGGCGGTTCCTCAGACCGGGAAGAGCGCGTAGCCGCGCTGCGGAATCTTGTCGATGCAGGCGCGATATTCGTCGTGGCAGCGGTCGCCGGGGCGGACGATGCCGTAATCGGACTTCGCCTCGGGCCGGGCGGGAATCAGCGCGATCGGAGTCGCCGCGGGGATCAGCTGCGCGCCGTCGCCGGCGACGAGGGTGGTGAGCACGCCGTTGAGGACGCCGCCCCCCGACGGCCGGCCGAGGATGGCGATCCGGTACTGCCCGGCTTCGGCGGTGACCAGATAGATGTGGCCGGAGAAATGGGGGAAGGAGACGAAGCCGTGTTGATCGAATTCCTTGTCGAGCCGTTCGGTCTCGCTGAACACGAGATGGCCCTTGGCCTCGTCCCATTCGATCAGGGTGCGGTAGGCGTAGAGCGCGCCCCGTTCGCTGAACGAGGGGCGCAGGGTGAGATATTCCCCTTCGAGCCAGCGGACCCCGGCGCGCGAATAGGCGCCCATCGCGTCGGGGGCGAGGCCGCTGCCGCCTTGCCCTTCGCCGCCGCCGCGCTTGTCGCCGCGCAGCGCGAGGCCGAGCGCCTGCTCCAGCCGCACGACCGTCGCGAGGGTGAACGGGCGCCGGCCGGAAAGCGCCTTTTCGAGCGTCGACAGGCTGACCTTGGCCTCGTCGGCCAGCCACTGGCGCGACAGGCGCCGCCGGGCCAGCTCCTCGCGCACCAAGAGGGCCACCGCCTCGCTTCGATCGCTTTCAAGGTCGTGCTGCATGATCCTCCCCGGCTTGCGGGAGGGACTACGCACAATTCCGCACATTTCGTCAATCCGCCGCAAACGCGGGGAAAGCGCAACGCCGCAACCTGCGGACATTTGCCGCAGCTTCCCGTGGCGCGCGCGACAGGTCGGGCGCACAAGGCAAGGGTCACCACGAACCGAAGGGAGGGAACCCGTGCAGAGCTTGCGAATCGCGACCGGCATGGGGGGTTTGTTCGTGGTGACCACCATCCTGCTGGTCACCCAGCTCGTCTCGGGGACGGCGGCCTTCGTTTCCTGACGGCGGAGCTCAGCTCCGGATCGGACTCACCCGCACCACCGCTCGGCCGCCTACCGGTCGGCTCACGTCGCCGCCGCGCAAGGTCGCCGGCCTGCCCGCCGCAACGCATTGCGCGACGATCACGGGAGCGTCGGCGCCGGAATTGCGGCTGAGCGCGTCCTCGGTCGCGGCGACGCACGCGGCTCGGGTCTCGTAAGGGGTGTCGAGGGTGCGCAGGGTCTGGCACGGCGCGTCGCCTTCGCCGCAGCCCAGGATCGCGATGAGGAAGACGCCCGGTCCCATCCCGCCTCAACCAGCGGCGGGACTCGCCGTTCCAATTGTTTCGGCGCCGTCGCTTGGGTTTCGCGCCGCCATTCCCTAACTTGGAAGCCGCATGCGGCCTCTCGAACCTTCCAACGCCTCGTCTCGCGCCGGCTGGCGGACTCTGAGGCGCTTCCTTCCGCTGCTCTGGCCGAAGGGCCGGCCGGGCCTGAAGGCGCGGGTCGTCGGTGCGGTGCTTCTGGTGCTCGCCTCCAAGGCGGTCACCTTGCTCATGCCGTTCGCCTACAAGGCGGCGATCGACCGCATGTCGCATGGGGTGACTCCGGAGGCGGGGCTCGCGATCGCGCTCATCGTCGCGTTCGTCGGCGCCCGCTTCGCCGGAATACTGTTCGACAATCTGAGGAACGCGATCTTCGAGCGGGTCGGGCAGGATGCGGCTCGGCGGCTGGCCGACAGCGTGTTCCGCCATATCCATGCGCTGTCGCTGCGCTTCCACCTCGAGCGGCGGACCGGCGCGCTCACCAAGATCGTCGAGCGCGGGACCAAGAGCATCGACATGATGCTCTATTTCCTCCTGTTCAACATCGCGCCGACGCTGATCGAGCTCGCCGTCGCCTGCCTCATCTTCGGGATCAAGTTCGGCCCCGGACTGGTCGTCGCCACCCTCGCCATGGTGGCGCTCTACATCCTGTTCACCCGGATCGTGACCGAGTGGCGGACCCACCTCCAGCGCCGGATGAACGAGGTCGACAACCAGGCGATCGCCCGCGCCGTCGATTCGCTGCTCAACTACGAGACGGTCAAATATTTCGGCGCCGAGGGGCGCGAGGCGGCGCGCTACGGCCACGCCCTTCGATCCTATGCCGACGCGGCCGTCCGCAATGAGGTGTCGCTCGCCTGGCTCAACATCGGCCAGTCGCTGATCACCAATCTGATGATGGCCGGCGCGATGGCCTATACCGTATGGGGCTGGAGCCGGGGCCTGTTCACACCCGGCGACGTCGTGTTCGTCAACACCCTGCTCGCCCAGCTCTTCCGGCCGCTCGACATGCTCGGCTGGGTCTATCGGACGATCCGCCAGGGCCTCATCGACATGGAGGCGATGTTCGACCTGGTCGACACGCCGGCCGAAATCGCCGACGCGCCGGGTGCCGCCGAGCTGACGGTCGAGAAAGCCCATGTCCGCTTCGAGAACCTCCGCTTCGGCTACGAGCCGGAGCGCGAGATATTGAAGGGCATCGATCTCGACGTGCCGCCCGGCGCGACGGTGGCGGTGGTCGGGCCGTCCGGCGCCGGCAAGTCGACGCTCTCGCGCCTCCTCTTCCGATTCTACGATCCGACCGCCGGCAGGATCACGATCGACGGCCAGGACATCAGGAGCGTCACCCAGGCGAGCCTTCGCCGGGCGATCGGAATCGTTCCGCAGGACACCGTGCTGTTCAACGACACGATCGGCTACAATATCGGCTACGGCCAGGACGGCGCGAGCCAGGCCGAGATCGAGGCGGCGGCCAGGGGCGCGGCGATCCACGATTTCATCGCCGGCCTTCCCGACGGCTACGATGCGATGGTCGGCGAGCGCGGCCTCAAGCTCTCCGGCGGCGAGAAGCAGCGGGTGGCGATCGCCCGGACCCTGCTCAAGGACCCCCCGATCCTGATCCTCGACGAGGCGACCAGCGCCCTCGACAGCCGAACCGAGGCGGCGATCCAGGAGACGCTGCGCAGCGTCGCCGCCCGCCGCACCTCGGTCGTCATCGCCCACCGCCTTTCGACCGTGGTCGACGCGGACCAGATCGTCGTGCTGGACGAGGGCCGCGTCGTCGAGCGCGGCACGCACGCGCAGCTGCTGAGGAAGAACGGCCTCTACGCCGACATGTGGGCGCGCCAGCAGGCCGAGGCCGAAGCGGAGGAGCAGGCCGAAGCGGCGGAATAGGCGCGGGTTGATCGCGGCGTGCGATCATGGTTTCCTCCGCCGGGGAGAAAGCCCATGCTGAGGAACCTCTTCATCCTGCTCGGCCTGGCGCTGATGCCGGCCCTCGCGGCGGCGCAGGCGCCCAGAAGCGTCACGATAGGCCGCGGCGACAGCATCGTCGTCCATGTCGCGCCCGACGGCACGCTTTGGGCCGCCGCGCCCACCGCGGCGCCGCCGATAAACGGCTTCGAGGCGTCGGCGCTGGCGCAGATGCAGGCGACGCCGCTCGCCGACTCGCAGGTCCAGCCCGCGATCCCGGTCCAGCACGGTCCCGACGCGCCCCCGATCAAGGCCGGCCAGGTGCGGATCATCCTTCGTACCGTCGCCCCCTCCGTCGATTATCCGAAGGGGGAGATGCTGCTGTCGCTGGAGAACGGCTATGACGGCGCGCTGCGCTATCGCGCCGTGCTTCGGAGCGGCGACCGCTCGATGCCGACCGACGTCTGCATCGTCATTCCGCACAGGTTCGGCTTCGAGCATTGGCCCTTTCCGTTCGAGCGGATCGAGCTGAGCGACCTGCAAGTTGTTCCCTGGCACGCCGGCGACTCGGTGAGCTGCGAATAGACGCTCCGGCGCCTCGATCGGCTGAAGGGGAGGCGGAGAAGCGGGGCCGAAGCGATGCCGACGACGAAGATCATACAATTCTTCAAAGCTGTCCTGCTGGTCCCGAAATTCTTGAAGGCGATGCGGCTGCATAGCGAGCGGCACATGGACGAGGCGATCCGCCTCTTCGAGGAGGTCGCCGCTGCCGCCGAGGTTCCTCTCCATTTCGCCATGCTCGGCACGGCCTATGTCCGGGCCGGAAAAGGAGACTTGTCGAGACGGCCGTTCGAGCGGGCCGTGAAGCTGGCGACCGGCAGGGATCCCGGGTCCCGTTATATCCGGCAATATTCGGGCGTGTATCTGGCGATCCTCGACCAGGTCGAGAATATCGAGCCGTTGATTCGGGAGGCGCATGCCATCAAGTGCGGCGAATGGCTCAGGCGGTGGCTGCCGTTACCGCCCACGAAAGGCTATCAGTAAGCGCAAAGGGCCGAGACGAAGCCGGATCGGGAGGCTAGAAGGGCGGCGACGCCGACCCTTTTTTCCGGAGCTTTCGATGACCCGCCGTTCCGCCGCGCTCGCCGCGGTCCTGATGCTGACCGCCGCCGCCCCGCTCGCCGCGCAGGCCGGCCACCCCAAATACGGGACCTGGGGAGTCGCCACGGCCGACATGGACCGAAACGTCAGGCCCGGCGACGATTTCTTCCGCTACGCCGAAGGCGCCTGGCTGCGCACCGCGCAGATCGCTCCGGACAAGGCTCGGGCGGGCTACAATTACGACCTTCCCGACCAGACCGAGCTCGAGGTGCGTGCGCTCGTCGAGGCGGGCGGGGCCCATCCCGCCGACCCGGTGATGCGGCAGGTCGGCGATTTCTACGCGGCGTGGATGGACGAAAAGGGAATCGAGGCGCGCGGCCTGGCGCCGCTCCAGCCCTATCTGCGCCGGATCGGCTCCATCGCCGACCGGCGCCAGCTCGTCCTGCTGATGGCCGAGCCCGGCTATGCCGCGCCGATCCGGGTCGGGATCGAGCCCGACGAGAAGGACCCGACCCACTACACAATCGGCTCCGGCCAGGCTCGGCTCGGCCTCCCGACGCGCGATTATTACCTGCGGAGCGGCGCCAAGTACGAATCGATCCGCAAGGCCTATCGGGCCTATGTCGCGCACATCTTCGGCCTCGCCGGGATCGCGGGGGGTGAGGCCAAGGCCGACGCCATCCTGGCGCTCGAGACGCGCCTTTCGCAGGACCAGTGGACGCCCGAGCGCCGCCGCGATCCGCAGGCGACGTACAACCCGATGAATCGCGCCCAGCTCGCCTCGCTGGCGCCGCAATTCGACTGGCCGGCGATGCTTGCCCATGTCGGCCTCGCCAGGATGCCGATCGTGGTGGTGGCCGAGCCGAGCGCCGTCGCCGCCGCGGGCAAAAGGCTCGACGACGTGCCGCTCGCCACCTGGAAGGACTGGATGACCTTCCGCTTTATCAGCGACCACGCGCAATTCCTGCCCAGGGCGTTCGACGACGCGCGCTTCGACTTCTACAGCCGCACCCTGCAGGACGTTCCGACCCAGGCGCCGCGCTGGAAAAGGGGCGTGCGCCTGCTCGACGCCAATCTCGGCGAGGCGGTCGGCCGACTCTACGCCCGCCGCCACTGGACGGCCGAGACCGAGCGGCAGATGAACGAGCTGATCGGCGACCTCCGCGCCTCCTACGGCGACCTCATCCGCCACGCCCGCTGGATGGACGAGCCGACCCGCAAGGAGGCGCTGTCCAAGCTCGCCAGCTTCGACCCGCGCATCGGCCACCCGGTCAAATATATCGACTATTCGCCGATGAAGGTGACCCGCGCCGACCCCCTCGGCAACATCATGGCTTCCGGCGATTTCGAGTGGAAGCTCGACCTCTCGCGGCTTGGCAAGCCGGTCGACCGAAGCCTCTGGGACATGAACGTCCAGGAGGTGAACGCTTATTACAATCCGCTGATGAACCAGGTGACCTTCCCGGCCGCCATCCTCCAGCCGCCCTTCTTCGACCCCGCCGCCGACCCGGCCGTCAATTACGGCGAGACCGGCGCGACGATCGGCCACGAAATGGGCCACGGCTTCGACGACGAAGGCCGCCAGTTCGATGCCCGGGGAAGGTTGCGCGACTGGTGGACGAAGGAGGCGGCCGAGCGGTACACCACCCATGCTCAGGCGCTCGTGAAGCAGTTCGACGCCTACGAGCCGATTGCCGGCGTCCACATCAAGGGCCAGCTCACCCTCGGCGAGAATCTGGGCGATCTCGGCGGGCTCGAGGCGGCTTATGCCGCCTATCGCCGCTACGTCGCCCGCCACGGCGAGCCGCCGGTGATCGACGGCCATACCGGCGACCAGCGCTTCTTCATCGCCTACGCGCAGAGCTGGCAGGGCAAGGCACGCGAAGGAGCGCTCCGCGCCCAGCTCCTCTCCAACCCGCACAGCCCGGAGGAATATCGGGTCAACGGGATCGTCCGCAACATGGACGCGTGGTACGCCGCCTTCGGAGTCAAGCCGGGCGACAAGCTCTACCTTCCACCCGAGCAGAGGGTCCACGTCTGGACGAACTGACCCGGATGTTGAGTTCCTGCTTTGTTCGCGGTAGACGGACGCGATGCGAGTCGCGGCCGCCCTACGCGAAGCCTGTCCGGACGCTATGACCGGGCCGCTCTCCATCTTGCACGAGACGTTCGGCTTCCCCGCCTTCCGGGGCGTGCAGGAGCAGGTGATCGAAAGGGTCATGGCCGGCGAGCACACGCTGGCGGTGATGCCGACCGGCTCCGGCAAGTCGCTCTGCTACCAGGTCCCGGCGCTGGCGCGCGAGGGGACGGCCCTGGTCGTCTCGCCGCTCATCGCCCTGATGCACGACCAGATCCGCTCGGCGAAAGCCTTCGGCCTCCGGGCCGCGGCGCTGACCTCGGCCGAGAGCGAGGCCGAGCGCCAGGACAATCTGGCGCGGCTGAAGGCGGGCGAGCTCGACCTGCTCTACGTCGCGCCCGAGCGGGCCAGCACCGAAGCCTTCCGCCAGCTCGCCGGCCGCACGAGGCTGGCGCTGATCGCGGTCGACGAGGCGCATTGCGTGTCCGAATGGGGCCACGATTTCCGGCCCGACTATCGTCTGCTCCGGCCGCTGCTCGACGCTTTTCCGGACGTGCCGCGCCTCGCCCTCACGGCCACCGCCGATAAGGCGACGCGCGACGACATCCTCGTCCAGCTCGGAATCCCCCGCGAAGGACTGATCGTCGCCGGCTTCGACCGGCCCAACATCCGCTACCACGTCCGCCCGCGCGACGGCGTGACCCAGCAATTGAAAGCGCTGCTCGCCGAGCAGCCCGGCCCCGGAATCGTCTACGTGCCCAGTCGCGACAAGGCCGACAAGCTCGCGGAATTATTGTCGTCGCCGGAGCGGCGGGCCCTGCCCTATCACGCCGGGCTCGATTCCCAGGTCCGGGCGCGAAATCAGGCCGCCTTCGTCGCCAGCGAAGACATGGTGATGGTCGCGACCATCGCCTTCGGCATGGGCATCGACAAGCCCGACGTCCGCTTCGTCGCCCATGCCGGCCTCCCCAAGTCGATCGAGGCATACTACCAGGAAACCGGCCGCGCCGGGCGCGACGGCGAGCCGGCCGAGGCCTGGCTGTTCTGGGGCGCCGAGGATTTCGCCCGTGCCCGATCGCGGCTGGAGAGCGAGGTGCCCGAACAGAGGCGCGGCGGCGAGCGCCGGCGGCTTAACGCCCTCGCCGCCTTCGTCGAGACCGGCGCCTGCCGACGCGCTTTGCTGCTCCGCCATTTCGGCGAGACGCCGCCCGAGCGCTGCGGCAATTGCGACAATTGCCTGGCGCCGCCCGAGACGGTCGACGCCACCGAGCTGGCGAGGAAGTTGCTCTCCGCCGCCTTCCGGACCGAGATGCGCTTCGGCCTCGGCCATCTGATCGACGTCCTGGCGGGGCGCGAGACCGAGAAGGTGCTCTCGTTCGGCCATCATCGCCTTTCGGTGTTCGGGATCGCCGACGAGGCGGAGCTGGCGCTGGCGCGGCCGGTCGGGCGCGCGCTGCTCGCCCACGACGCGCTTCGCGCCGACGCTTATGGCGGCCTGTCGTTCGGGCCGGGCGCCAAGCCGCTGCTGAAGGGCGGCGAGACGCTCGAACTGGTCCTGCCGCCGAAGCGGGCCAGGCGGACCCGGCGGGACCGGGCCGCCAATCCCGAAGGCGATCCTTTGTTCGAGGCGCTGCGCGCCCGCCGCCGCGACCTCGCCAAGGCGGCCGGCGTTCCGCCCTACGTCATCTTCCACGATTCGACCCTGCGGGAGATGGCCGGGCTGAAGCCGACCAGCCTCCAGGCGCTGTCGAGAATCTCCGGCGTCGGCGCCGCCAAGCTGGATAAATACGGCGCGGCGTTCGTCGAGGTGATCGAAGGATTCGCGTCATAGCGCCTCCCCGGAACGGGGAGGAGTTGCTAGGCCCAGCCCATGAAGCGCCTCGACGAAACGACCTGGGTTGCCGGCCAGATCGCGCCGGCCGACATTGCCGCGCTTGACGTCCGGATCGTCGTCAACAACCGGCCCGACGGCGAGGAGCCGGGCCAACCGCCTTCCGCCGACATCGGGGCCGCGGCGCGCGCGGCCGGTCTCGACTATCGCGACATCCCCATATCCGGCGCCATCTCCGCCGCGCAGGTCGAGGCGATGGCTCAGGCTCTGGACGTCGGGCCGGCGCTGCTCTTCTGCCGCTCGGGAACCCGTTCCACCTGGCTTTGGGCGCTTGCCCGGGCGAGCCGCGGCGCCGACCCCGGCCAACTCGCCGCGGCGGCGGCCGAGGCGGGCTACGACCTCGGCCCCCTCCTGCCCTACCTTCGCGGAGTCTGATCGGCGGCGCGCCTCAATTGATGTCCTGGCGCCTGAACGCGACGAACGTGCCGGCGGCGAGCGGCGCGATCCAGGCCGTGGCGGCGGCCAGGGACGTCGTCCAGCCGAGCGCGACGATCCGACCGTCGGGGAAGCGTACGCGGTGCGCGGCGCCTTGGGTGATCCACGAGGCGAGGTTGGCGAGGTGGTAGCCGGGAAGGCCGTGATAGAGCGTCCAGACCGGCCCGGGCGCGTAGGGCGCGAGCCAGGGGCCGAGGCTGACGTACAATTGCTCCAGGATCGCGACGACGACGCCGATGACGAGTGCCGCGACCATCGAGCGGGTGAGCACGGCCGCAAGGCTGATCGAGGCGAGCGTGAACAGGAACGGCGCCAGGCCCGCCAGCGCGGCCCGGCCGTGCGCGTCGAGGATGGCGGCGGCGGTGACTCCCGCGGGGACGGCGCCGCCCCTCGCCAGGCCTTCGAGCCAGGTGAAGAGCAGCGAAATCCCGGCGGTGAGCGCGAGCGCGAGCGTGAAGAGCAGGACGACCATCGCGAGCTTGGCGGCGATCAGCGCGGTCCGCGAGCGATGCGGCACGATCAGCTTCCACGTGTTCCAGCCATATTCGCCGGCGAAGACGACCGCGACATAGGCGGCGATGAGGATTCGGCCGATCGGCTGGTTCGGCAGGTTCCAGATGATCGCGGTCTGATGAATCCAGGCCTCCGCCGTCACCGGCTTCACCGGGGCGCCGGCATGAGCGGCGGCGACGGCGACCGAGATCAGGTAGAGGACGAGGAACAGGATCGGATAGAGCCAGACCAGGAACCAGGTCGCCTTGTGGCGGGTGAGCTTCAGGCGTTCGGCCAGGAGGGCGTCAAGCATCGTCCGGCTCCGGCTGCGTGATCGAAAGGAAGACGTCCTCGAGGTTGCGTTGCTCGAGCGCGAGCTGGAACAGGTTCGCGCCGGCGCCGATCAGAATGCGAGCGACCTCGGGCACCTCGTCGCGCGTAGCTCGGACGAGCAGCGCGTCGCCGTCGCGCTCCACCTTCCAGCGCGCGACGAGCGCCGCCTCGGCGACGTCCGGCGGCGTGGCGACGACTCGAAGCCCCCCCTCGCCGCGGAGCAGCTCGGCGATCCGGGCCTCGCGAAGGATCTCCCCCTTGCTGATGATCGCGACCCGGTCGCAGACCTGCTGCACCTCGTGGAGGAGGTGGCTCGAGAGGAACACCGTCTTGCCGTGGTCGGCGGAGAGGCTTCGGATCAGCGCCCGCATCTCCTGGATCCCGGCCACGTCGAGGCCGTTCACCGGCTCGTCGAGGATGACGAGGTCCGGATGGTGGAGCAGGGCCGCCGCCACTCCGAGCCGCTGGCGCATGCCGGTCGAATAGCCCTTCACCTTGCGCCCCGCATCCTTGGCGAGGCCCACCTGCTCGAGCAGAGCGTCGATGAGGGCGCCGTCGCCGCCATGGGTCTTCGCGACGACCTCGAGGTTCCGGCGCCCCGAAAGGAAGGGGTAGAAGGCGCCGCCGTCGACGAGCGAGCCGACCCGCCGCAGCACCGACCCATCCTCCCGCAGGTTCCGGCCGAACAGGCGCACTTCGCCGCCCGTCGGCGCGATCAGGCCGAGCATCATTCGGATCGTGGTGCTCTTTCCCGCCCCGTTCGGCCCGAGGAAGCCGTAAACCTCGCCAGGCGCGACCGAGAGGCTGACGTCGCGTACCGCGCGCACGCCGCCGCGGCGTCCGTAGGTCTTGCTGAGATTGACCAGCTCGACGACCGGCGCTTGCGTCTCGCTCATCGCCGGCCTCTGCTGCTCGTTTCCCTTAGTGTATTAGAGCGCTCATACACCAGGGATGTCAAGGCCGGCCGTCCCGGATCGCCGGGCAAGACTGCCGCGCGAAGTTCGCCTCACCCCTCGATCAGCCGCCGGGCCCGGGCAAGGTCGTCCTCGTCGACCATCAGACGGATGGCAATGACGCCGCCCATGCCCTCCCAGTTCATGTTGATGTCGAACAAGAAGCTCTCAATCCCTTCCGACGTGAGACGGGATTGGGCGGCGCCTCCCTGGAAGCTGTTGTAGAAGCGGGCGACCTCCACCAGAGCCATCACCAGGGGACCACGTCGCCCGCCGCCGTCTCGTCCGGCCGCGGCGTTCTCCCCAGCACCGCGTTGCGGTGGGGGAAGCGGCCGAAGCGGGCGATCACGTCGTGGTGCTTGCGGGCATAGCCGAGATGATAATCGTCGCCGAGCGCGGTGAAGAGGAGCAGCGAGCGTTTCTGGTCGTCCAGATCCTCGCTGTGCTCGAACGGCATGTAGAGGAAGGGGCGCCGCTCGGGCGGGAGGTCCCGGTCCAGGCCGCGGTCGACGGCGCCCCTGGCGACGGCGCGGGCGAGCGGATCGGTCGAAAAGGACTCCGCTTCGCCGCGGAACATGTTGCGGGGGAATTGATCGAACAGGATGACGGCGGCGAGCGCGTCGCCCGGCGAGGCGAGGAAATGCTCGGGGAGATTCCCGCGCTGCTCGCGCCACAGCGGCAGGAAACGCTTGCGGATCGCCGCGTCGAGCGCCGGATCGGTCTTCCACCAGCGCTCCGGGGCGAGGCCGAACCAGAAATCGATCACGGCGTCCTGCCAGCGGCTCAAGCGGCGGTGCCTCCGACGGTCAAACCGTCGATCAGCAGGGTGGGCTGGCCGACCCCCGCCGGGACCGACTGGCCGCCCTTGCCGCAAATGCCGACGCCTTCGTCGAGCGCCATGTCGTTGCCGATCGCCGCGACCTTGGTGAGCACGGTCGGGCCGTCGCCGATCAAAGTCGCGCCCTTGATCGGGGCGCCCAGCCGGCCCTTCTCGATCCTGTATGCCTCGGTGCAGGAGAAGACGAACTTGCCGCTGGTGATGTCGACCTGGCCGCCGCCGAAGCTCTTGGCATAGATGCCGTCCCTGGCGCGGGCGAGGATCTCGCCGGGATCGTCGTGGCCGCCGAGCATGAAGGTGTTGGTCATTCGCGGCATCGGCGCGTGGGCGAAGCTTTCGCGGCGGCCGTTGCCGGTCGGCTCGACCCCCATCAGCCGGGCGTTGAGGCGGTCCTGAAGATAGCCTTTGAGGATCCCGTCCTCGATCAGGGTGGTGCAGCCGGTCGGAGTGCCCTCGTCGTCGATGGTCAGCGAGCCGCGCCGCTCGCCGATCGCGCCATCGTCGACCACGGTGACTCCGGGCGCGGCGACCCGCTCGCCGACCCGGCCGGAGAAAGCCGAAGTGCCCTTGCGGTTGAAATCGCCTTCGAGGCCGTGGCCGATCGCCTCGTGGAGAAGCACGCCCGGCCAGCCGGGGCCGAGCACCACCGTCATCTCGCCGGCCGGAGCGGCGACCGAATCGAGATTCACCAGCGCCTGGGCCAGCGCCATGTCGACCGCCCGGCCCCACACCGCCTCGTCGAACAGCCGGTCGTAGAGATAGCGGCCGCCGAGGCCGTGGAAGCCGGTTTCCCGCCGCCCGTCCCGCTCGGCGACGATCTGCACGTTCAAGCGGACCAGCGGTCGGACGTCGTGAGCGACGAAGCCGTCGGCGCGGACGATGTCGATCACCGACCAGGAGGCGGCGAGCGACACCGAGACCTGGACGACGCGCGGGTCGCGGGCGCGGGCGGCGGCGTCGATCTTCTGGCAGAGCTCGACCTTGCGGGCGAACGGGATCAGGCTCAGCGGGTCGGCATCGGTGTAGAGCGAGGCGTTGGTGCGGCGGGGCGGGGCGGGGCGGGCGCCTTTCGCCGGGTCGAGCACCTGCATCGTCTCGGCGGCGCGGCGGATCGCGGCTTCGGAAAGCTCGTTGGCGTGGGCGAAGGCCGTCGTCTCGCCGGTCACGCCCCGCAGGCCGAAGCCGGCATGGGTGTTGAAATCGGCATTCTTGAGGCGGCCGTCGTCGAAGCCGAAGCTCTCCGACGCGGTATATTGGAGATAGAGCTCGCCATCGTCGCAGCCCTTCAGCGCGTCGGCGGTGAGGCGGAGCGCGGCATCGGGATCGAGGCCGCCGGGGCGATAGAGGAAGGCGCG
>JAXDPL010000096.1:0-5328 GCA_034668385.1 Sphingomonadales bacterium
ATCCGCTCGGGCGAGTAGCCGAGGAAGAAGTCGCGGCCGCGTGTCAGGCCCGAGACCTGCTCGATCAGCGGCCCGCAAATCTCCTCGGTGACTCCGGGATAGACGGTGCTTTCGTAGACGACGATCGGCCTCCGCGCCGGATCGATCAGGCCGGCGACCGATCGGGTCGCCGCTTCGAGCGGCCCGAGGTCGGGCCGGTTGGCGGAGTCGACCGGCGTCGGCACGGTGACGATGTAGAGATCGGCGCCGCGGCAATCCTCGGCCCGGCTGGTGAAGGCGAGGGTGCTGGCGCCCAAAACCTGCTCCTCGACCTCGCGGGTGCGGTCGATGCCCCGCTTCAGCTCCTGGACCCGGCCGCGGTCGACGTCGAGGCCGGTCACCGTGAAGCGGCGGGCGAGCGCGACGGCGAGCGGCAGGCCGACATAGCCGAGGCCGACGACGACGATCCGTTCGGGGCTGGACTCGCTCATATCTGTCCGCTGGCTGGTGGGGAGAAAAGGGGAAGGACCCGCGCCCCGCTAAGATTTGAGGCGGCCGCCAAAGTCAAGCCGCCGCCTTCAGGGTCCGGGCGCCCGGCCGTAGAAGGTGGCATTGTGCGCGACCAGCCAGGGCCGATTCCCCTCGGTCAGAAAGTCGAGATAGGATCTCGGCTTCCTGGTCAGCTTCGTCGGCACGTCCGCCTTCATGCCGAGGCTGGCGGCGAGGTCGGCGACGAAATGGATGCAATTGTGGGTGCCGAGGTCGTAGGACGGCTGGGGAGCCGCCCGCCAGCGCGCCACCGTCGCCATCAGCCGGTCGTAATCGGCGTCGGACAGGGTCAGGCTGAAATGCTTGTCGCTCGCCTTGATGTAGGCGGCGCCGTGGTCGGAGATGACCTCGCCTCCCACCCGTCCGAACAGGATGGCCGGGCTCACCGTCTTGGCGGTGAAGCCATAGTCCACGTCGATTCGCTGGCCGGAGCGGTCGAGCGTGCCGGCCAGCGTCACGAAAGCATGCGGAAAGGTGGCGCCGAGCTCCTTGGAATAGAAAGTGATCTGCACCGCCGCCGCGGCCGGGACGGCGGCGAAGGCGACGAGCAAGGCGGCGAGCAAGGCGAGGAGGCGCGGCAGGCGCGAAGCGGCAGGCAAGACACTCTCCCCCGAGGCGAACGGCCGAAGCCTTTGAAACAAAATGCGAAGCCCGGCAACCGCACGGCACAAGCGGAACCGCCTGTCGCTTTCGTGCAACAGTCGGCCCTTCCTTTTCAAGTCCGGTGGACCCTTTCCCGCACGGCGGCGTTTGCCTTCAGCTCTCGTAAACCCGCCCGGCTTACGGGGTGCAACCGGGGATTTCGCCCGTTCCCATTTCGGGGTAGACACGCAACATCGCCTCGACTAGTGAGGGGCCTGAAATCGAGAAGATCAGACTCGAGTACGAAGGGAGAAGCTGACGTGGGTTTCAAAGGAATTATCGCTGCGACCACCTCGGTTGCGTTGATGGTCGCGCCGACCATGGCGGCCGCGCAGACCTCCGCCGCCACCGCCAAGGCGACGACCGAAGTCGCCCCGGCCGGTGAGAACGTGCAGGGCAGCGAACTGCGCGGCGGCTTTATCATCCCGTTGATCGCGCTCATCGCGATCATCCTCGGCCTCCTTGCGGCGCTCGACCACGGCAACAACGACCTGCCGCACAGCCCGTAACAAGACGGCGTCACTCGCTGTCTGACGATTTTGGCCGGGTGAGGTTCGCTTCATCCGGCCAATTCGTGCGCGCTCGCCAGGGGCGTTGCCGGCCGTGATCGCCGCTCTCTCCCTCCTCCTGCTCGCTGCGCAGGCGCCGGCCGCGCCGATCGCGATCCAGGCCTCGCCGGCGCCGGCCGCGCTCGGCACGACCCTTCGCAGGGACGACCTGCGGGTCGGCGCGGTCGCTTACCGGCTGGCCGTCGCCGGGCGCGCGCTTTGCCCCGGGACCATTCCGCAGACCGGCCTGCTCTTCCACCACCTTGCCGAATACCTGCCCCGCGATCGGCCGCTGATGGTGCGCCAATACGGGCTGGACCGGGGTTTGGGCGTGCTCGCCGTCGTCGCCGGCAGCCCCGCCGACCGGGCCGGGCTGGCCGCGGGCGACGTGCTGCTCAGCGTCGATGGCGCCCCCTTCCCTTCGCCGGTGGCGATCGCCGCCGAGCACGACCAGAAGAAGATGCGGGCAAGGGCCGAGGCCAGCGAGGCCCAGCTCGAGGACGCGCTCGCCCGCGGTCCCGCCGAGCTCGAAGTGCTGCGCGGCGGCCGCGAGCTCAAGCTCAGCCTCGGCTCGCTGCCCGGCTGCGAGGCGCGGGTGCGGCTCGCCCGCTCGACCCAGGTCAACGCCTTCCACACCGGCCGCAAGGTGGTGATGACCACGGCGATGCTGGCCTTCGTCGCCAGCGACGACGAACTGGCGGTCGTGCTCGGCCACGAAATGTCGCACTCGATCCTCCACCATCCGGTGATGAGCGAAGGCGAGGGGATATTGGCCGCATTCGGAATCGGCGCCGGGACGATCTGGCAGCGCGAGGCGCAGGCGGACCGGTTCGGCCTCAGGCTGATGGCTGCGGCCGGCTACGATCTGGACTCGGTCATCCCTTTCTGGCGGCGCTACCTGATGAAATATGACGGCCCGCAGCCGTTCCGAAGCCATCCGAGCCTCGAGGCCCGCACCAGGATGGCGACCGACGAGATCGCCGCGATTCGGGCAGGGACGCCGTTCAAGCCTTGAGCGCGTGCTCCGGCAGTCCCCGCCCGTTCGGGCTGAGCCTGTCGAAGCCCTCTTCTTGCGGCAGAAAAAAGCCCTTCGACAGGCTCAGGGCGAACGGCTGTGCGGATCTCGTGCTAGAGCTTCGTCCTCAGCGACCACAGCTCCGGGAAAGCGCGCTTGCCGATGGTCGACTGGAGATAGGCGACGCCGGCGGTGCCGCCGGTGCCGCGCTTGGCGCCGATGATCCGCTCGACCGTGATCACATGCTTGTGCCGCCAGGTGGCGAGGGCATCGTCGATGTCGACCAGCTTCTCGGCGAACTGGTAAAGCGGCCAGTGGCGCGCGGTGTCGCGATAGACCGTCGCCCAGGCGTCCTCGACCGCCTCGCTCGGCCGATAGGGCTCGCTCCAGTCTCGCTCCAGCGCCTCGGGCGGCAGGTCGAAGCCGGCGCGGGCGAGGGCGGCATTGGCTTCGTCCCACAGGCTCGGCTGGTGTAGCGCCTCGACCAAGGCGGCGTGCCAGTCCGACCCCTCCTCCTGGAATTTGAGGTGGCCCCCGTCCTTCAGGCCGAGCAGATATTCGACCAGCCGGAACTGGGCGGACTGAAAGCCGGAGCTGGTGCCGAGCACGCTGCGGAAGCTCGTGTAGTCGGCCGGCGTCATCGTCGCCAGCACATCCCAGGAAAGCGTCATCACCGCCTGGATGCGCGAGACTCGCGACAGCGCCTTGTGCACCTCGATGAGGGCGTCGGAGCGGATCAGCTCGCGCGCGAGCCGCAGCTCGTGGATCGTCTGCTTGAGCCACAGCTCCTTGGTCTGGTGGATAATGACGAAGAGCATCTCGTCGTGGTGGGTCGAAACGGGGTGCTGGGCGGTGAGCAGCCGGTCCAGGGCGAGATAGCCGCCGTAGGTCATGCCCGTCGGCTTGTCGGTCATGGCGCCCTCCCCTTCATGCCCTAGAGCCGCTCGGCGCTGGAGACCACTTCGGTCGCCCTCAGCGCCGCGAGGATTCGCATCAGATGCTGGACGTCGTGGACCTCGACGTCGAAGTGGAAGGTGTGGAAGCTGCCGTCGCGGCTCGCCTGGTCCATCGACACGATGTTCGCCCCGTGACTCCCGAGCACGCCCGCCACCGCGGCGAGCGAGCCCGGCTCGTTGCGGACGACGACGCACAGTCGCGCCGTGCCGCCGTCCGATTCGGTGCCCCAGGCGAGGTCGACCCAGTCGGCGTCGACCCCGTCGGCCAGGGTGTCGCAGCCGATGACGTGGACCTCGAGGTCCTGGCCCTCGCGCCGGAGGCCGACGATCCGGTCTCCGGGGATCGGGTGGCAGCAATCGGCAAGCTGGAAGGCGACTCCCGGGGTCAGGCCCTTGATCGAGATGGCGGTGCGCTGCGGCGGCGGCTTGACGCCATCCTTGCCGGTCGAGCCCGGCACCAGCGCCTCCATCACCGCGACGTCGGAGACGCGCTTCAAGGCGATCGCCTCCATCAGCCCGGCATCGTCGTGGAAGTGGAGGCGGCGCATCGCCTCGGCCATCGCCTCCCAGCCGAGCTTGGCCGGAAGGCGCTGGACGATTTCGTCGAAAATCTTGCGGCCGAGCGCAATCGTCTCCTCGCGCTCCTTCGACTTGACGAAGCGGCGGATCTTGGCGCGCGCCTTGCCGGTGACGACGAAGCTCAGCCAGGCCGGCTGCGGATGCTGGGCCTTGGAGACGAGGATCTCGACCTGGTCGCCATTCTCGAGCGGGGTGCGCAGCGGCATCACCCGCCCGTTGATCTTCGCGCCGACCGTCTGGTCGCCGAGATCGGTATGGACGGCGTAGGCGAAATCGACCGGGGTGGCGCCCTTGGGGAGCTGGATCAGCTCGCCCTTGGGGGTGAAGGCGAAGATCCGGTCCTGGTACATCGCCATCCGGGTATGCTCGAGCAGCTCCTCGGCCGAGGCGGCGTGCTCGAGTATCTCGACGAGGTCGCTGATCCAGGGATGCTGGCTCGCCGCCTCGCCCAGCCCTTCCTTGTAGGCCCAGTGGGCGGCGAGGCCGTGCTCGGCCTGGGCGTGCATCTCGGCGGTGCGGATCTGGATCTCGATCCGCATCTGCTCGTCGTGGATGACGGTGGTGTGGATCGAGCGGTAGCCGTTGCGCTTGGGGGTCGAGATGAAGTCCTTGAAGCGGCCGGGCACCATCGGCCAGCGCTGGTGGATCAGCCCCAGCGTGCGGTAGCATTCCTCCTGGCTGCCGACGATCGCCCGGAAGGCCATCACGTCGGAAAGCTGCTCGAAGCTGACGTGGCGCTCGGCCATCTTGCGCCAGATCGAGTAAGGATGCTTCTCGCGCCCCTGCACCTCGGCCTCGATCCCGTTCGCCTCGAGATGGGCCTTGAGGCCCCGGGCGATTCGGTCGATCATCGTCTCGCCGCCGCCCTTGTGGAGCTGCTCGAGGCGCTTCGAGATCGAGGCGTAGGCGTCGGGCTCGAGCTCGCGGAAGGCGAGCGTCTGCATCTCGGTCATGAACTCGTACATGCCGATCCGCTCGGCGAGCGGCGCGTAGATGTCCATCGTCTCGCGCGCGATCCGGCGGCGCTTCTCCTCCGAGCCGATGAAATGGAGGGTGCGCA
>JAXDPL010000097.1:0-56808 GCA_034668385.1 Sphingomonadales bacterium
TCTCCTCCGGCCTCCTCGCCCGCAAGGGCGGCGCCAAGCCCGCCATGCGCCCGCAGGGGTTCGGCAGCTTCGGCGGCAGCCTCGAGGACCTGGGCTGGAACGACATGGGGTCGCACGAGACCTACGAGCATGTGCCGACTCCGATCGACGCTCTGACTCCCTGCCGGCCCGCGCCGGTCGAGGCGGAGCACGAGCCCGAACCGCAAGCCGTCGAGCCGCCTCCGGTGGTCGAGCAGCAGCGCGCTCTGAGGAAGAGCTTCGAGCGGGCGCCGGCGCCGGAGCCCAAGCAGGCGCCGGAGCCCAAGCCCGAGCCCCGGGCCGAGGTGGTGTCGCTGCCGCGGCCGCGCGCTCACCCCGGCAAGGCCAAGTCGGCCTTCACTCTGCGCCTCGATCCGGACCGGCACCTCAAATTGCGCCTGGCCTGCGCTCTGAACGGGCGTTCCGCCCAGCAGCTCGTGACCGAAGCGCTCGACGAATATCTTGCCTCGCGGCCCGAAGTGGAGGCGCTCGCCGAGCGCGTCCCGGCCGAAGCCGGCAAGCGCAGCCGATAAACGGGAGGGGACGATGAAGAGTAGCGTAGCCATGAAGTTCGCCGTCTCGGCCATCACCATCGCGACCACCATGGTCGCCTGCAAACCGGCCGCCATGGCCTATGGCCCGGCCTTCGCATCGGACGCTTCGCCCAAGGCGGCGCACGACGCGGCGGACCTTTACGCCAAGGCGCAGGCGGCGCTTCAGAAGGGCGACGCCGTCAAGGCTCTGGCTTCGGCCGAGCACGCCGTCGAGCTGGCGCCCCGAGACCTTGCCTATCGCATGCTGCTTGCGGATCTCTATCTGAAGAACGGCCGCTTCCAGTCGGCGCAAACCACGTTCCGCGACGTCCTCGTCCTCGATCCGGGCAATGCCCGGGCCTCGCTGGCGGTGGCTCTGACCGAAGTCGCGCTCGGCCATCCCGCCGATGCCGTCGCCGGACTCGATCGCCTGGCCGACAGCGCCCAGCCGACCGACCTCGGCCTCGCTTACGCGCTTGCCGGCCAGCCGAAGCGGGCGATCGAATTGCTCGAGCCGGCCGCCCGCGCGCCCGGCGCCAGCGGCCGAACCCGCCAGAATTTGGCGCTTGCTTATGCCCTGAACGGGGATTGGCAGAAAGCCCGGCTCACCGCCGCCCAGGACGTCTCGCCGGCCGAGCTCGGCGCTCGCCTGCAGCAGTGGGCGGCGCTGGCCGAACCCTCCGCGCCGGCCGAACGGGTCGCCGTCCTGCTCGGAGTTCGCCCCGCCGCCGATTCGGGCCAGCCCGCCCGCCTGGCGCTCGCCGTGCCGCCGCAGCCCGCACCCGCCCTCGCCGAGGCCGAGCCCGCTCCGGCGCCCGCCCCTGCGGCCGCGCCCGCGCCCGAGCCGGTGGCGGTCGCCGCCGCGGCGGCTCCGGCTCCTGTCCCGGCTCCGGTCCAGGCCGCTCCGCCGCCTGTTCAGACCGCCCAGGCCGTCGTCCCCGACTGGGATGCCGCGCCGGCGAAGGATCCCGCGCCGCAGCCGACCGCCAGTCCGGCCGCCGAGGACACCAGGCCGCTCTATGCCGAAGCCGTTCAGGCCCTGGTCCGCCCCAATCCGGCGGTGATCCGGGCCTCGCTGCCGGTCGCGCCGGTCGGCCATTTCGCCGCGCCGGCCCATCGCGGCTTCACCCGCGCCGTCGCTCCGGCGCGTGCGGCTTCGGACCCCGGCAAATATGCGGTGCAGCTCGGTTCGTTCAGCAGCGCCGGCAACGTCGAGCGCGCCTGGGCGCAGGCCTACAAGCGCTACGGCTTCGCCGACCACGTTCCGCTCAGCACGACCTTCACCCTGCCCGGACGCGGCACCTTCCACCGCCTGTCGGTCGCCGGCTTCGACAGCCGCGACGAGGCGAGCCGGGTCTGCCGGTCGGTCCGAGCCAAGGGCGGCGCCTGCTTCGTCCGCGCCGTCGCCGGCGACGCGCCCGTCCAGTGGGCCTCGCGCTACGTCACCACGCGGCGGGGGTAAGGCGCCGGCCTTCAAGGCAGCCGGGGCGCCGCTGCCGTGAGGCACGAGAAGGTGGCGGACGCTTGGAATAGGAAGAGGGGCCGTGCCATTGCGCGTCCGCGGCCCGGAGGTGCGCGGCGTCGGAATGGCCGCCATACACCGGGGCAGTCGCCGGCCGACGATATGGGCCGACAGGCTGGTGGACGCACCAGGGCTCGAACCTGGGACCCGCTGATTAAGAGTTTCGCGAAAACGAACTTGCGGTAGCTTTACGCTTCTTGGCGTAGCTTAATTATCCAGTGAAATCAGTTGCTTGGCCTTCGGAACAAGCCGTAAGCGGATTGCAGCAGCTTTACCGCTGCCGCTTACGATATGCTTACGAGGAGCCGCACATGACCAGCCAGCCGAACAGGGCGAAGCTCACGAAGGGGTACGTCGACCGCATCAAGCCAGGTCCGAAGGACGCTTTTCATTGGGACACGGAGGTGAAGGGGTTTGCGCTCCGCGTGACTCCGACCGGCAAGACTACCTTCGTCGTGCAGGGCCGGGTCGAGGGCAGCGACAAGGAAGCCCGCATCACCATCGGCAGTTACGGGGTCTTCACCGTCGATCAGGCCCGCGACGTTGCCCGCGAGCACCTACGCACGATGCGGATGGGCTCGGATCCCCGGGACCTCAAGCGGCAGGACGAGGCAATGAAGGTGACGCTCGGCACGGTCTGCGCCGCGTACGTCGAGCGGCCGGGCAAGCTGAAGAAGAGCACGCGGGACGAATACCAGCGTCAGGTCGATAAGGTCTTCGCCGCGTGGAAGGACAAGCCCATCGTCTCCATCACCGAAGACGAGGTTCGGAAGCGGCACCGCGAACTGGTCGAGAAGGGGTTGGAGGGAAAGAAGGCCGCGCCTGCCAGCGCTAACTCCGCGATGGTCACGCTCCGCATCCTCTGCAACTTCGCCAGTCGCCAGTTCCGGCGTGCCGACGGGTCGCCGCTCATCCAGCACAACCCCGTCGGCGTCTTGAGGGACCACTGGGCGAAGCTCGGTTCGCGCACCGATCGCTACATCGACCGGCGCAAGATCGGTGAGGTCTGGAACAAGCTAGTTGAGGCCCGCGACACGCCGAAGAATCGCGACCATCTGTCCGCCATCGACCTTACCATCTTCGCCCTGCTGACGGGCGCGCGGCGGGACGAGATGGCCTGCCTGACGTGGGATCGCGTGAACATCGATGACCACGACCCGGCGAACTGCTGGTGGCATCTTGACGACCGCAAGCGTGGCGACCCCATCTGGCTCCCGCTGTCGTCGCAGGCCGTCGCCCTGCTCAAGCTGCGCCCGCGCCTCAAGCTCGCGGACGGCACCGAGAGTCCGTGGGTCTTCCCGTCGTGGTCAAAGACCGGCCACATTACCGACGCGCGAGCGCCGATGGAGTTAGTGAGCGCGACCGTTGGGAAACACCTCAGCCTGCACGACATGAGGCGCACGTTCTCAAACGTCGCGATGCGGGAGTGCCTGATTGAGAAATTCAGAACCGACCTGCTCACCGGCCACAAGCCAGCACAGGAGGACGTCACCGCCCGCAACTATCTCGACCTCGCGCACCTCGATTGGCTGCAACCCGAGGTGCAGAAGATCGGGGACTGGCTTGAGCAGCAGGCACGGGTCGCGGAGGCGATGGCCGCGAGTAAGAACGTGCTCCCGCTCGCCGCGTAAGCTGCCCGACGAAATAGCCCCGCTGAGGCTCGACTACTGCCGCTGCCCGCAAGGGTGGCGGCAGCTTCGTGATCGGGGCTGTAGCCGCCCCGCTGCCGAGATTTGCCGGGCAGATGCGGCCACCCCGGCGCAGCTTACCGCTTGCGTGAATTACAGCGAGCAGCTTAAAGCTACGGCATCGGGCTTGCGCATGGCGGAGCCGTTCACCCCGAAACCGCACTGGGTCACCCGCGGCAACGCGTGAGTACCCATTATGACAAGTCAGGAAGTCCTGCTCGATAACGAGCAGACCGCCGCGCTGCTCGGCATCAAGCCTAACACCCTCGAAATCTGGCGCCACAAAGGACGAGGCCCAGCGTTCGTGAAGATGGGCGACACGCCGCAAGCGCCCGTCCGCTACCTCCGCTCGGTCGTCACCGACTGGCTGGCGCAGCGGTCCTTCGCCAGCACGAGCGCTTACACGGTCGCTGCTAGCCTGAGCGCCAAACCTCAAAGAAGCCGGTCGGCGGAGGCATCCGCATGAGAACGCGGAGCAATCTGCGCGCGCCACGCGCGCGGCAAGCCGGTCGTAAGGAGCGCCACGAAAAACGGCCGGACGCACTCAAGAACACCCGGCCGTTCGTCTCCTTCACCAGCCACCGTCCCGTGTCAAAGGACCAGCGGCCATGCACAGCGTAGGACAGGCGGGCTTGGGTCCGCAAACGAGCGCGCTATCGCGCATCCCCGCCGAACTCCGCGAGCGCCCGCAATGGTGCGTCGTTGGTCCCGGCAAGCGCCCGATTACGGCGGACGGTCGCGCAGCTAGCCCCACCGACCCCGGCACGTGGGCCGACTTCGACACCGCCTGCCGCAGCGCTGCGAACAGGGGTTGCGGCGTTGGCTACGTCCTGACGGCGGATGATCCGTTCGCGTGCATCGACTTGGACGTGAAGGACGGCACGCCGCCCGACGCGCTGGACCGGTATCGGTCGATCATCGAAGCGTTCGACAGCTACACCGAGCGCTCCCGGTCGGGCCGGGGCTGGCACGTCTGGGTGCGCGGCAAGATCGGCAGGGGTCGCCATCGCGACGGTGTGGAGGTGTATTCGCAGGAGCGATTCATCATCTGCACCGGAGACGTGTTCCGGGAGCGGCCCGTCGCGCCGCGCCAGCCGATGCTGGACAACATGGTCGGCAGCATGGAGCCTCCCGCGCCAGAGGTGCTGCTGACCGGCGAGGACGTGCCGGACCTCGCCCTAGCGGAGCGGGCATCGGCAGACGCCGGCGAACTCGGCCGGCTGTTCCGTGGCGAGTGGGAGGGCCGCTACCCTTCGCAGTCGGAGGCGGACCTAGCCTTGGTAAAGCTGCTCGCGCCACTCACCAGCTCGCCCCGCGAGTGCTGGGCGACGTTCCGTTTGTCGGTGCTGGGTGGGCGCGAGAAGGCCGCTCGACCCGACTACATGAGGCGCACCCTCGGGCAGGCGGCGCAGCACCTCTCCAGCGACGCAGGGCGGGTCCAGCATGGGCGGGAGGTCGCCGCCGCTCTGTTTAGGCCTGACGCCTCCGCTCAACTGCCGCCTCCGCCGTCTCGCGCCATCCGCCTCCTCCTCGACGGCGAGCTGGACCGGCTGCCACCGCTCCGCTGGCTGGTCAAAAGCATCATCCCCGATGCCGGGATAGGCGCGATCTACGGCGACTCCGGCACCTTCAAGTCGTTCCTCACGCTGGACCTGCTGGCGCATATCTCCAACGGGCGCGAGTGGTTCGGGCAGCGCGTCAAGGCTGCACCCGCTGTCTACGTCCCGTTCGAGGGGCAGGGCGGCATCCCCAACCGAGTGAGGGCTTGGCGACTGGCCCAGACGATCCAGCGCAACCCCGACCTGCTCATGGTGCTCGAACCCGACTCCGATGTGCGGTCGAACATAGCTGTCGTGATGGACCCGCTTAATCTCCGCGATGCTGGCGACCGGGACGCGTTGGTGGCGACGCTCATCGAGCAGGGATGGGCAGGCGGCGTCCTCTGCGTCGACACGCTCGCGCACGCCTCGAACGGCATCGAGGAGAACAGCTCCGCGATGGGCGAGATGATCGGCATCTTCCGCGACCTCCAGCAGCGGCTCGGGGGCGTCATCCTTCTCGTGCACCACAGCGGCAAGGATCAGACGCGGGGCATGAGGGGCTGGTCGGGCCTGCACGCCGCGATGGACTTCGTCGTGGAGTGCCAGAAGGAGGGCGAAGGCGATGCGAGTGAGGCGCAGTTCAGGCTCTCGAAGGTGAAGGACGGCACGACCGGGACCGTGTTCAGGTTCCAGATGCAGATGATCCCATTGGGCTGCGACGAGGACGGCGACCCAATTACATCGCTGGTCGTTTGCCCAAAGGGAGAAGCAGCTGAGAAATCGGAGAACCCGTTCAAGACAGATGTGGACGAACCGCAGCAGGCGGCAGACGACGCCGCGTTCGTGGAGGCGTGGATACGTGAGATTGTGATCTCGGGAAAACGACCCACGGGGCGGGGCCTAGAAGCAAAGCGCCTGACCATGAAGGGGCGCCGCGTCCTAACGCAGAAGCGTCTCCGCGATGCGATAGAAAGCTTAAAAGAGGATGGGCGACTGTCACTGGAGCCGGGCGGGCCGTCTGGCGCGAAATGGCTGAGGCCTACCGACCTTCCCAACGCCGCTGCCTGACAAAGAGGTGCGTTGGGGCAATAAGGGGCGTTGGGGGTGCGTTGCGGCGCTTTAACGCACCCCGAATCCCGCAAGGGCCCAGCAGCACCCGCAGGGTGCGTGGCTGGGTTTACCCCTTAGGGGAACGCACCTTATGCAACCCACCGCCACCGCCGGGAGGCGCCGGGTTTAGGTCGGCCAATTTCGGGCGGGAGTGCGTTACGCCGTCCATGATGTTTCTCTCTCGGTAAGCGCCGTCAACACCGCCGAAACATGCGAAAGCCCGCCTGCTGCACCGCAGGGAAAACAAATTAACGCATTAATGGAGTTGGCCGCGGCAGCCAGTGCAGCCCTCCACCCCCCTTACTATAGCTCGAGGCGGCCTCAGTGCCTCGCGCGACGGGAAGTGCGGCGCTGCCGCATTCACGCGGGCGGCGACACGCGTCCGATACTCGAGCCGATACTTGGCACGTAACTCACATGCCGTGCTTGACAGATCTTCGCGGTGTGCTCAGTATCGCGCCGTTTCCAAGAGGACTGGTCGAGTCGCATGTCAGAGAAGCACGACAAATTCAGAGAGCTAGCGGAGGGCCGTACGAACCGCGCCCTGGACTCGATCAGGAGGATCGGAAACCTTTCAAATCGGCACCTCTACGAGTGGGAGGAAGGCGAGGTTCGGAAGATCGTGAAGGCGCTCAAGGACGCCTTGGGGGAGATCGAACGCAAGTTCTCCGCGCCGAAGGTTTCGCGCGAGAAAAATTTCAAGCTGTAGGCGGAGGCGAGATGAAGGCCCAGGAACTGTGCATGGCGCTGGTCCATGCTGATAACCCCGACGAGGTTGTCGGCATCTTGCAGAAGGCGGGTTACTGGGACGATCACGCCGTGTGGCGTGACCTTGGCGACAACGAGAACAACTACGCCGTCATCGGCGCGCAGCAGTCTGACCCGATTGCAGCGCTCGTCGAGAAGGTGGTCAACAGCATCGACGCTCGGCTGATGAACGAATGTCTGATCAACAAGATCGACCCCACAAGCAAGGAAGCGCCGACTTCCGTCCGCCGTGCCATTGCAGGCCTGATCGAGGGAAGCGACCCGGATAAGACGGCGAATGGCCGCCTCGAGCATTGGGTGCCGAAGCAGCGGCGCGAACAGGCAGAATACATCAGCATTTCCACCACTGGCTCCAAGACCAATCCGTGCTTGTCGATCAGTGACCTGGGCGAGGGGCAAACGCCCGCAGCGGTGCCCGACACGTTCATGTCGCTAGCGAAGTCGAACAAGCTGCGCATCCCCTTCGTGCAGGGCAAGTTCAACATGGGAGGAACCGGAGCGCTCCGCTTCTGCGGTGGACTGCATCACTTCCAACTCGTGCTGACGCGCCGGAATCCGGCGCTCCTCCCGGACGGCGCCGATAATCCGTGGAGCTTCACCATCGTGCGCCGCATGGAGCCGACGAACGGCGAGCGCAGTTCCGTGTATCGCTATCTCGCGCCGATCCCTACTGGCGATGAGAAGAAGCCGATGCTTCTCACGTTCAACGCGGATAGCCTTCCCATTCGACCGCAGGGCAATAACGCCTATGCGCTGGCGCAGGAGTACGGCGCGTTCATCAAGCTCTACCACTACGAGTACACGTACCGGTCCCACGTCTTGCTGAGTGACGGTCTGTTGCGGCAGATTGACACGCGGCTCCCCAATCCCGCGCTCCCTTACATGATGCACGAGTGCAGGGCTTACAAAGGCGACTCCGACCGCAGCTTCGCGAACCCGGCTACCGGCGTTCTCGTCCGCCTTGCTGACGATAAGGGCGACAACCTGGAGAAGGATTTTCCGAAGCACGACGAGATGGTCGTCGCCGGCCAGAAATTCCGCGTCAGCCTGTTCGGGTTCAAGGCGAAGAAAGCGGCCACCTACCTGAATCGGTCGGAAGGCGTGCTGTTCGTCGTTAACGGCCAGACGCATGGCACGCTCAGCCCGCAGATCTTCACCCGGAGCAAGGTAGGCCTCGACTATGTCGCGGACTCGCTGATGGTGTCGCTCGATTGCTCCGAACTGACCCGCACAGCACTCGAAGAACTGTTCATGAACTCGCGTGAGTCACTGGCGAAGTCGGAGTTCCGCACCGCCGTCGAACGCGAGTTGGAAGACGTGCTGAACCACCATCCGCTGCTGCGAGAGTTCAACAATCGGCGGCGCGAGGAGAAGATCAAGGAGAAGGCCGAGGACAACTCCAGCCTTGAAGATACACTTAAGGAGATTCTGTCTTCGTCGCCGTCCTTGGCTTCGATCTTCTTGGGCGGTCAGAAGCTAAAGACGCCGTTCAACATAAAGCAGTCGGCGGCATCCGACAAGTTCGACGGCAAGCTTTTTCCTTCGTACTTCCGCTTTCGCGGTCGCGCCCAAGACGATGAGTTGAAAAGGAAGGCGGAAAAGGGCCGCGCGATCCGCCTGAGCTTCGAGACGGACGTTGAAGACAACTACTTCGGGCGGTCGAAGGAGCCAGGTTCCTACACCGTTGAACAGGAACTCAACGGCGCGTGGGTTGCGGTCACGCAGCGCTCCATGAATGTGTACCGTGGTAATGCGACGCTTACGATCACACTCGAAGGCGCCGAGCCGGTCGGTAAGCAGGTCCCTCTCCGCGTCACTGTGTCAGACGACCAGATGCTCGAACCGCTGGTCAGCAGCGCCAAGATCGAACTGATCCCGTATCAGGACCACGACATTTCGGACTCGAAGAAGCAGAAGAATAAGAACCCGAAGAAAGACGGGACCGACACTACCGATCAGGCCGGTATCGAACTGCCGACTGCGACGTGGATCGGCAAGGCCGACTGGGACGATTACGGGTTCAACGATCATTCGGTGTTGCGGGTGCTGCGGGCGGACTCCGGCGCCGGCAAAGCCAAGTTCGACTTCTTCTTGAATGAGGACAACGTTCACCTGCTGAACGAGCTTAAGCATGCGAAGGGTAAGGAAGACCTTGTCCGCGAGCAATTCCGCGTCGGCATGTTGCTGCTCGGAATGTCGGTGATCCACGGCCTCGGAAAGGATGCGGACGGCGATGTGGTGCGTGACCGTGCCGACCAAGTGACGAACGCTGCGGCCTTGGTCTTAATCCCGATGATCCGTCATCTCGGTAAGCTCGATCTGCTACTCAAGCCGAAGCTCGCCGAAGCAGCCTAGGCGACGCGGTGAAAAAGCACGACCTCGCGAGCGCTCGAATGCTTGTCTTGCGACAGCGCGTGCCAGCGGCGGTTAGGAACGTCACGCCATAGGCGCTCCTGCTCGCGTTGGCCGACCTCCTCGAGCCCGGCATTCGTCAGCGCCTCTAGATAGCGACCTAACTGCCACTCGGGGTCTGCAAACGCGACGACCTGGACGATGATCGTCTCCGGCGAACAGACCTTCGCGATGGAACGGAACGACGCTTCCAGGTTGCGGAAATAGGTGGCCAGGCCTTTCTCCTTCCTGTGCCCAAGCGTGTAGTATCGCTCCCCGTCACCATCGAGGCGATTAGCGATCCAATACGGGGCTGCTGTTTCTCTCCGACCGCCGATCTGCCACCGGTGGTAAAGGACGTGGACGCCAGGGTATGGCGGCGACGTGAGAATGAGCCGGGGCTTCTGCTGATCGAAGACGCCGCTGCTATGCGCCTGATCCGCGGCCTGTTTCAGCACGCGACAGGGCTGCCGCGTAACGACCGCAGTCTCGCGACGCAGCGCTGCCATGTCGTCCAACATTTCCGAGAGATAGCCAACCAGCCGTGTCCGGAACGTCGATATTGGTGGCGGCGACCGTTTGCCGTCCAGCGCTACCTGGGCCGTTCTCAACAGCGCGCACCGCGCGAACTCGCGGCTTGCGTTGTCCGGCAGCCAAGCGGTGGCGTTCAGGACCTGCTGGATCGCCTTGCGGTAGCGCCAGACTCCGTTCGCCTCCATATGTCTGAAGTAGCCGCTCTCGCGCCACGCGCCGTCCGCGTCCGCCGGCGCGTGCATGTTGACGTATTCACACACGCCTTCCGTCCAGCGCCGGAGCTGCTTTTCGGCAGATTCCGTAAGTAGTGTCGTCTTCACTTGGCTGATGAAGATCGCTAGCTCGTTGATATCTGAACCGACTCCAGCGCGCCCGAGACGCATCGCCTCGACGAGGGTCGTCCCTCCGCCGAGGAACGGATCAAACACCAAATCCCCAGGCTTCGTGAACTGCTCAATCGCCGCCTGGACGAAAAGCGGAGAGAAACGCGCCGGGTAACGGTAAAAGCGATGAGTCGCACCTTGGACCCGACGCGTGTCTCGTGCAGCCCGGGCGAGACTCTCGAACACCCCTTCGGTAGCTTCCACCCTCTCGACCCCCGGCAAATCCTTGATGCCGCTCTTACGAGGGCGACGAGTCGAGCGTCAACGACGGTGAGACGAGTAGCCCGATGCGCCAGGCAGGCCGTTCGTTAGTCACGCTTGAGCAAGTCGGCTGGCTCGACACCGAGTGAATCCGCAATTCGTGCGAGTACCTGGACGCTGGGATTCCGCCTGCCGCGCTCGATGCCGCCCGCGTAAGTCAGATCGATTCTCGCCTCATGGGCTAGCTGCTCTTGCGTGAGACCCGCCGCTTGGCGCGCACGTCGTACGTTCGTCCCTACAATGGCGCGCCAATCGATCACGTCGCCAGCGAACGCCGCCGGGAATATATTCTCTAGGGACTATATTCCCTAATCAGGCTACAGTTCTGAAACCGCGATCGAGGTGAGAGGGATTTCGGATGCGACGTTACGGAATCATTCCAATAATTTTGGCTGGGCTGAGTGCTCCCGCCGGGGCCGCCGAATACCTCACGTCCGTGACAAGTGAGGTGTACCAGGCCACCGGCACCCCGAAGGAGATCGCGACGCGCGCGAGTACCTGCATCTCGCAGCATCTCTCTCCAGGCACGACCGATTCGCAGCTTATCATCAGCACAGATCTGGACAGCGGTGTGATCGTTGCACGGAATGCCCTGAGCTACCCGGACGGCCTGCTTCAATGGCGTGTCCGCAGCACCTTCACATTCGAAGCCCGGGAGGGCCGTTTCCGAATCGAACAGACCCATCTGGAGCGCTTCAACAACCGATGGGACGGGATCGGGAAATGGACGGGTTCCGGCTGGAAGAAGGCCGAGGCAGCGTTCAAGGCTTCAGCCGACGCCGTCGCCCAATGCGTTATTGCCGGACCGAAGCGGGCCGACTGGTAAGCATCGGCCTGTCAGCCGCGCGAGTGACCGTCGCGGCCTCGTACCCTTTCGCTCCTTGAGGCGGGACGCCATCGCTAACACAGGCAGGTGTTAGGGGGACACAAGAATAAACCGCTTGCCAACTGCGGCGGGTGTCGCCACGAGACTCCCCCGAAGGAGAGTCGCAATGATTACCGGGAATCCCGTGGGCGTGCTTGTCGTCTTCACGGCAAAGACCGTCCAGCAGATGCTAGAGCTTGGTGGAAGTCAGTCTTGGGTCATTAACCCCCAAAGTATGCGGAATGTCGAATATGTTGTGTGCACCCGCAACTCGGACCACCGCTGGGACGACGAGTGCGGACCACGTCCCGAGCCGCACAATTCCGCGTTTATGGTGGGGAAGGTCTCGGGGCTAAAGAAGGTCGATCGGCAAAACGACCGGGATCGCTATCTAATTCAGTTCAATGAATATGCGCCGGTGAACGTGCCGAACTTCCGCTCAGGCTCAACCCGGAACCCAGTCACCTATTCAGACGTGCTCCAGTGCAAGGACGTGCTAGGTCTCGATATCGAGGCGCTGTCATTCATCCCGATGCCGGCTGTAGCGCCCGTGGCGAGCCAGGCCGTCCAGCAGCCCCGCGCGAAGGAGGGGCTGTCGATAGCTGAAGCTAAGGAGGGTCTGTCGCTGTTTTTCGGAGTGCCGGTCGACAGCGTGCAGATCACCATCAGCGGTTAAGGGGTGGCGGGGCCGTCGCAACCCACCCCACAAACATCGAATTAGGGAGCCTTGAAAGGGAAGACCATGGCGAGCCTCGGTTTCTTGCCTGCGCCGCCAAGCTCGTAAGCCTGTCGTAAGCGCCGTTGCGATGGCGGGTGCGACTGGGCATAGTGAAGCTCTAGAGCGGCAGGGTGGGGGGCGGAAATGAAGCTCAAGGAATTTAGGGTGCGCGAGTTCCGGAGCATCTGGGACTCCGGCCCCATCAAGCTCGACAATCAAACGACCTGCTTCGTCGGGAAGAACGAGGCGGGCAAGACGACCGTACTCGACGCGCTTTACCGCACCAACCCCATCAAAGCGAAGGACGCAGTTTTCGACGAAACCTACGACTACCCAAAGCGGGAAGTTGAGGATTACCGCTTTGCCGTGGAGAATGAGGATCGGGAAGCGGCTGTTGTCGTGGAATGCATTTACGAACTTGAGCAGGACGACCTCGCGGCGATCGCAAATGTCTTTGGGCCGAAGGCATTCAGGGGCCCCACGTTCACCCGTCAAACCTACTACGGCAAAGCCCAGAGCATGGCTTTTTTACAGGTCGATGACGCTGCCGCTCGGAAATTTCTCGCTGATAACCCGGCGCTAGCGGATGAGTTGAAGGCCAAGCTGAACAGCGCGAGCGATTGGCAGGCTTTTTCGACAGCGCTTGACGAGGCAGAGGTTACGGAAGCTGTTAGCGCGCTCAAGGTGCTCGTTTCGAAGGTTAGTGAAGGCAGCGTGCGCTCTTACATCTTCCAAAGCCTGATTTGGCCGCGGGCGCCGAAGTTCCTGTACTTCGACGAGTATTACCAGATGGAGGGACAGGCGAACCTGGATGCCCTCATCAGCAGGGAGGACAACGACCAACTTGAGGATTCCGACTACCCGCTGATCGGCCTCATCAACCTGGCGCGGTTGGATCACCGCAAGCTAGTGTCCACAAAGAACACGACCGAGCTCAAGAATAAGCTCGAGGGTGCGGGCAATCACCTGACCACGCGCATCGTCAAGTACTGGTCCCAGAACCGGCACATACAAATGCGCTTCGACGTGCGTGACGCGAGACCCGAGGATCCAGAAGGGATGAGAAGCGGCGTCAACGTCTGGGGGGAGGTCTACGACACCGTCCATTGGGCGACGACCCCGCTCCGAAACCGCTCCCGTGGGTTCGTCTGGTTCTTCTCCTTCTTAGCATGGTACGAGGACGTGAAGCGCCAGAAGCAGAACGTCATCCTTCTGCTGGATGAGCCGGGCTTGTCGCTCCACGGGCGCGCGCAGGCGGACCTTCTTCGCTACTTTGACGCGGAGCTGTCTGGCCACCAACTCCTCTACACCACCCACTCGCCGTTCATGATTGACCCTACCAAGTTCGAGCGGGTCCGCATCGTGCAGGACCTTGGGATCGACGCAACCGAAGCGCTCCCCAAGGAGGACGACGGCACGAAGGTCCTCGCGAACGTCTTCGATGCGACCGAGGACAGCTTGTTTCCGTTGCAGGGCGCGCTCGGGTACGAGATCCAGCAGACCCTGTTCATCGGGCCGAACTCCCTCATCGTGGAAGGAGTTGCGGACATGCTCTACCTGCGCGCCGTGTCCGCCCAGTTGGAGCGGGAGGGTCGCGTCGGGCTGTCCGAGAAGTGGGTCATCACGCCGGTAGGGGGCAGTGGGAAAGTGCCTACATTCGTGGCCCTGCTGGCTCCGCAGAAGGGGATGAACGTCGCTACCCTGCTCGATGTTCAGACCGGCGACAAACCGCTCATCGAGGATCTCTACAAGAAGAAGCTGCTGACTAAAAAGCAGGTGTCGACGTACGCCGATTTCACCGGTGGCTCCGAGGCTGACGTGGAGGACATGTTCGACCGCGACTTTTACTTAGAGCTGGTGAACGGGGAGTTCGCTGGCCAGCTCAAGGTGAAGATCACCTCAAGCAAGCTCAACGCCCATGAGCCGCGGACGTTGCGGGCAATCGAAGCTTGGTTGGCTGATAACCCGATGAAGTCCGGCTCATTTGGCCACTACCGACCGGCGCGCTACTTCACGGAGCAACTGGCGACGCTGTGGCCAAAGGTCTCCGATACGACGAAGGACCGCTTCGAGGCGGCATTCAAACACCTGAATGGGCTGCTGTCGTGAGGCTTCCGGTGCCGGCGCTTACGACAGGCTTACGGGTGTTGCGGGGGCGCCCGGTCCTGTGGTGCGCGGATCCCATAAGCTGCTGTATTAGCTAGGAAAAGATGGTGGACGCACCAGGGCTCGAACCTGGGACCCGCTGATTAAGAGTCAGCTGCTCTACCAACTGAGCTATGCGTCCATGCCTGTCGGGCAGAGGGGCCATCTAGTGGTGGCCCTGCCTGAATGCAACCGCCCGTGCGCCGACCGGCGGGTCCGCAACGCGATGCTCAATGATCGGCGGTGACCGCCGCGAGCTCGTTTCCCGAGGGGTCGAGGAAGTGGAAGCGCCGCCCGCCGGGAAAGGCGAAGATCGGGCGGACGATCCGGCCTCCCGCCGCCTCGACCGCCGCCAGCGCCGCTTCGAGATCCGGCACGTCGATCACCGGCAGCGGCGCCTTGGTCGCGTCGGCGGCGTCGGCCTGAAGGCCGATGTCGGTGTCGCCGCTCATGGTCGCCGCGTAGGTCGGACCGAAGCCGGTCAGCGACCAGCCGAACGCCGCTTCGTAGAAGGCCTTGGCGGGGCCGATCTCGGCGACCGGCAGCTCGACATAGTTCAGACGCGCCACGCTGTTTCTCCCTCGATTCATCCAGGACGAGGTTCGGGTCCTGGCCCGCGACGCGTTACTCCGCCAGCGCCGCCGCCTGTGCGAACCAGCCCAGCAACTCGTCGTCCAACCCTTTGCGCGGCTCGATCAGGAGCTCGTTGTGGAAGCGGTTGGCCGAGACACGCTCTGCCTTGCGTATCCTGTCGCTCTCGATCGGCGCAGCCGTCCTTAGGTTGGCGAGCAGGGCGCTCTTGCGCGGATGCAGGCCGGCGAAGGCCGACCTGCGGCAGAGATGCAGGGAACCGCCCTTGGGCTCGACGCGGGTCGCGGGCTCGGCCGACAGCCGGTCGATCAGCTCCCCGGCCAGCTTCCGCACCTCCGGATCGCTTCGTGCGAACACCGCCAGGGCGGCCTCGTCCGCCATGGCGCGTCAATAGCGCCGCAGCAGGCCCGCCAGCCGGCCCTGGATGGCGACCTGGTCGGGGCGGTAGCGCTGCGGGTCGTAGCGGCGGTTGGCCGGATCGAGGCGGATCATCTGGCCTTCGCGGCGGAAGGTCTTCAGGGTCGCTTCCTGATTGTCGATCAGGGCGACGACGATCTCGCCGTCGCGCGCCGTCTCGGTCTTGCGGATCAGCGCATAGTCGCCGTCGAGTATGCCTTCGTCGACCATCGAATCGCCGGCCACTTCGAGCGCGTAATGCTCGCCGGGGCCGAGCAGGGCGGCGGGGACGGGCAGGGTGCTCTGCCCCTCCAGCGCCTCGATCGGCATGCCGGCCGCGATCCGCCCGTGCAGCGGCAGCTCGATCACGTCGTTGGCGGCCTCCGGCGGAGCCACCGGAGCGCGCGGAGCCGAGCCGATTCCGGCCCGCGAATCCGGCATCTTCACGATCTCGAGCGCCCGCGCCCGGTTGGGCAGGCGGCGGATGAAGCCGCGCTCTTCCAGCGCGGAGATCAGCCGGTGGACCCCGGACTTGGACTTCAGAGCGAGTGCGTCCTTCATCTCTTCGAACGAAGGCGAAATACCGCTCTCGGCGAGCTGCGCGTGGATGTAGGTCAGAAGCTCGGATTGCTTGCGGGTCAGCATGCGGGTTCCCCCTTCGGAACGAACAAGGAACGTGTAGGAAACGCGGGCCGCCCTTGTCAAGTGCCAATTTGTTCCGGTTCAATCCACGCTTACGGCGACCGTCCCGACTCTTGGCAAGTCCTTGGCAATGCTGATGAAATTGGCGAGAAGCCGATGGCCGTGCCGGCTCGCGACGCTCTCCGGATGGAACTGGACGCCGTGAATCGGCAGGGCGCGGTGCCGCACTCCCTGGACGCTGCCGTCCTCGGCGCGGGCGTTGACCGTGAGCGCCGCCGGCAGGCTTTCCTCGGGCACGCAGAGCGAATGATAGCGCGCCGCCACGAACGGGGAGGGCAGGCCGGCGAACAGGCCGCCGCCGTCATGGGCGATCTCGGAGGTCTTGCCGTGCATCGGCCGTCCGGAGCGGGCGATTCGGCCGCCGAAATGGACCGCGATCGCCTGCAGCCCCAGGCAGATGCCGAGCAGCGGCCGCCGCGCCTCGGCGCACGCCGCGACGAGATCCAGCGAGGCTCCGGCCTGCTCCGGCCGTCCCGGGCCCGGCGAGATCAGGAACGCCTCGGCGCCGCTCGCCAGCGCCTCGGCGGCGCTCAGCGCATCGCTGCGCGCCACCTCCACCGTCTCGCCGAGCTCGCGCAGGTAATGGACGAGGTTGAAGGTGAAGCTGTCGTAATTGTCGAGGACGAGGATCAGCTTCCGACTCCCCCGGGCCGCGCCCTTATTGCGGCGCCGCGCCCGCGCCCGCCAGCTCGCGCTTCAGCCGGGCGACGGCGTCGCCGTTCTGGCGGATCTTCACCGTCGAGCGGATCGCCGCCATGAACTGCTCGGCATATTCGTCGCCGAGGATCTGGGCGAACTGGCCGCGCACCGCCTGGGTGATCCCAGGCTCCTTCGAGGCGTCGCCGGGGGTGATCGACTGGAGGTAGACGATGAACCAGCCGCGCCCGTCGGGGGCGGGCATCAGCCGCGCCTTGCCCCTTGGCAGGCTGAACAGCATCGCCATGGTCGGCGCGACCTGCTGGCCCTGGCGCGCGATATCCTTGCGGGTCGCGTTCAAGTTCTGGAGCGGCGGCAGCTTGACCTGGGCCTGGGCGAAGGCCTCGGCGGCCGGCACTCCGGCGTTGATCTTGGAAACGATCGACTGGGCGACGGCGCGGGCGCGTTCGGAGGCGCGCTGGGCGATCAGGTCGGCGGTCACCCGGTCGCCGATCTGGGCCAGCGGCGGCGGCGCGGCCTGCACCACCCGGGTCACATAGACGAGAGCGAAGCGCTGGTTGGGAACCACCGTCTCGACCGAGGGATCCTCGTTCGGCTCCATCTGGAAGGCGGCGTCGAGCAAGGGCGTCACCTCGGCGGGCGTGGTCCAGCCGGGCACGTCCGGCGACTGGCCCGAAGCGGTGACGGGCGCCGTCTCCTGGATGGTGAGGCCCTCCTTCTTCGCGACCTGCTCGAAGCTCGCGCCGTCGGCGATCTCGTTCTCGATCCGGCTGGCGAAGTCGGAGAGGGCATTCTGGGACTTTTCGGCCTCGATCCGGGCGGCGAGCTCGCCCCGCACGGCGGCGAGCGGCTTGGCCGAGCCGGTCTTGACGTCGTCGACATGGACGATGTGCCAGCCGAGGCCGGAGCGGATCGGCCCGACATTCGCGCCCTTCGCGGCGGCGAACACCGCATCGGCGACGTTCTGGGCGCTGATCCTTGCGAAATCCTCCTTCGTCCTGTCGCCGAGCTTGATGTCCGAGGCACCGTAGCCGGCCTGGACGGCGGCGGCGGCGAAGCCCGTTCCACCCGCAAGCTTCTGAGCGAAGGCGCGGGCGGCGCCCTCGTCCGGAAGCACGACCTGCGACAGCGTCCGGGTCTCCCTGGCCCCATATTGGGCGGCATTCTGGCGGTAGGCCGCCTCGATCTCGGCATCGGTCGCCTTGGCGGCCGCGGCGACATTCTCCTTGCCGAACAAGGCGTAGCGCAACACCCTCCGTTCCGGAATCGTGTAGCGCGCGATATTGGCGCGGAAGAATGCCGCGATCTCGGCGTCGCTCGGCGGCGTGCCCGGGCCCATCGCGCCGGTCGGCACCGCGCCGACCACGCCGCTGCGGGTCTCGAGCAGAAGCGAGGCATATTGGAAGGCGAGGGTGGAGGGCACATGGGCCGAGCCCGCGGCGGGGAGCACCAGCTGGCGCTGGATCAGCCGCGTCTCGAGCTCGTCGCGAAGCTCCGCTTCCGTCATCTTCTGCGCCTGGAGCGCCCGCTGCATGGCCGCGCTGTCGAACTGGCCGCCGAGATTCTGGAAAGCGGGGATGCTGGCGATCTCGCGGTCGACCATCTTTCGGGACGCGGCGAGGCCGTGGTCCGTGCCGAACACGGTGCTTGCGACGACGTCGATCAGCTGGTCGACGATCTGCTCCAGTGCGCCCCGGCGCAGGAAGGCGGTCATGTCGAGATTGGGATCCTGCTGGCGCATCTTGTCGAGCTGCCGCGTGGTCTCCTGGCGGACCCGGTCGGTGGTGAGGCTGGTGCCGCCGACCTTGGCGACCGTATCCTGGCCTAGCTTGCCAAGCTCGCCGAGGCCGCCCATGCCGCCGGTGCCGAAGCCGGTGATGACGATCGCGACCAGGCTGAGGAAGAGGACGCCCAGCATGATCTTGGCGGTGATGCCGCGGCGGAAGATGGAAAGCATGGAGAACCCGTGAAAGACTGCGTTCGGCGGGGTCATAGAAGCCGCGGCCCGGCCGGGCAAGCTTGGCAGGCAGTGGACGCCTTGCTAGGCCGCCGCGCTTCTCAAGGATAAGGATCCGGGATGCACGTCCGCCGCAAGCTCGTCGCCGGCAATTGGAAGATGAACGGCAGCCGCGCCGCTTTGGCCGAGCTCTCGGCGATCGCCGCCGCGGCGCGCGAGGCTTCCGGTGTCGACGTCGCGATCTGCCCGCCTTTCACGCTCATCCCGCTCGCCGTGCCGCGCGCCGGGGGCCTGATCGTCGGCGGGCAGGATTGCCACGCCGCCGCCCGGGGCGCCCATACCGGCGACGTCGCGGCGCCCATGCTGGCGGAGGCGGGGGCGAAGCTGGTCATCGTCGGCCATTCCGAGCGCCGCGCCGACCATCACGAGAGCGACGAGGCCATCCGCGCCAAGGCGGGGGCGGGGCTGGCCGCGGGCCTTTCGGTCATCCTCTGCGTCGGCGAGGTGGAGGCGGAGAGGGTCGCCGGCTCCCATGTCGAAAAAGTGCTCTTCCAGCTCGCGCATTCCGTGCCGGAACTGTCTCCGGAGGCCGAGCTGGTCGTCGCCTACGAGCCGGTCTGGGCGATCGGCACCGGCCGAACCGCGACACCCGAGGACGCGGCCGAGATGCACGAAGCGATCCGGCGCGCCCTCGCCGAACGGTTCGGCGACTGCGGCGCACGGGTCCGAATCCTCTACGGCGGCTCGTGCAACGCGAACAATGCCGCCGCCCTGTTCGCCGTTCCCGACGTCGACGGCGCCCTCGTCGGCGGCGCCAGCCTGACCGCGGAAGCGTTCGTCCCGATCATCGAAGCGGCGGCGAGGAGTTGAACCTTCGCCGCGCTTCCCCTAGATCGCCGCTTCCCTTTCCCGAAAGACCGCCATGTTCACCTTCCTGCTGATTCTTCAGACGATCGTCGCCGCCCTGATGGTGGTGGTGATCCTGCTGCAGCGTTCCGAAGGCGGCGGGCTCGGCGTCGGCGGCAGCCCCACCGGACTCATGTCGGCGCGCGGCGCGGCCGATTTCCTGACCCGGGCGACCACGGTGCTCGCCAGCTTCTTCGTCGTCCTCTGCATCGTGCTGGCCGGCCTCGCCTCCTATGAGCGCACTCCGACCCAGATCGATCCCAGCCTCGCCCGCACCGCGCCCGCGCGCCAGCCGCTCGCGCCTGCCGCGCCGACGGGCCCGCCGGTCGCCGATCCCCTCGCCGGCGCCGCCCAGCAGGCCCCAGCGACCAAGGCGCCGCCCGCCTCGAACGGCTCAGTCCCGCTCGCCCAGTAACACGATAGCGCGCGCGACGTCCCGCACCTGGTTGCGGATGTCGGGCACGGCGACGATCTCCCAGAAGGCGCCGCGGGTCGGCGGACCGACCGCGAACAATCGGCGCGAGGGCGTCCCGTCCGGCCGGACCAGATGCGACTCCTCGTCGACGTCGAGCCCGGCGCCGAGCGGGTCCGGCCGCGCCTGGCCGCTCTCCAGCAGCTGCCGCACCAGCGGGTCCTCGATCCGGGCGATCGCTCCTTCGGGTCCTGTGCAGTTGACCGCCGCCGCGAATCGCCGCCGCATCTCGCCGCCGCCGCGCAGCGCGATCGCCACGTCTTCGCCCTCCTGACTCACCCGCCCGGCCAGCACCTCGAGCCGCCCGGCCTCCCTCTGCGCGGCGATCCGCGCCCCCACCGGCGGAGCGATGCGATGGCGGTGGACGTCCCACCAAGGCCGGGCATGGCGCAGGAAGCGTCTGCGCTCCGCCGCTGTGAAGCCGCGCCACAAAGCGATCGAATGCGGCCGAAGCGAATCGACCGCCGCCCGCCAGGGCTTCAGCCCCCGCACGTGCCGAATCAGCTCGCTTAGCCGCGGCGGCGGCTCAGCCTCCAGTGGAGCGGAGGCCGGCTCCTCGTGCGCGCGGGGCACCAGCCCGCGCCGGGACACCGCGACCATCCGTCCCTGAAAGCCGGCATCGTCCAGCGACAGGGCCACGTCGACCATGGTGAGGCCGGTGCCGAGCATCAGCAGGTCGCCCGATTGCCCGGTCAGCCGGGCGATCGCCTCCGCGCCGCCGGGCCCCCAGGGGTCGTCGACCGTCTCGATGCCGAGCCGCGCCGGAGTCCGTCCGGGATAATTGCCGCCGGCGAGCACGAGGGCGTCGAATCCGAGCCGTTCGCCCGAATCGAGGACCAGAGTCGCGCCCTCGACGGCGACGGCTTCCCCTTCGACCCGCCGCACCTCCGAGCGATCCAATATTCCTGCCAGATAGCGGGCATAATCGCGCCGCCGGGCAAAGGTCCCGGGTCCGCCCAGCCCCTCGCGCTCCAGCCAGTCCGCGAAATCGTCCGGAGCGTCGGCAAAGGCGCTCATGCTTCGCGCCCGGACGTTGAGGAGGTGCGAGGGGCTTGAGGTCCCGTAAGCCGCGCCGGCCGCGAACCGGCCGCTTTTCTCGACCAGGATGACCTCGGCGGCGCGGCAGGCCCGCTTCGCCTCGACGGCCGCTATCGTCCCCGAATATCCCGCCCCGACGATCGCGACCTTCATGGCGGACCCCGTAGCCGCCGCGTCCGCCGCCGTCACCCCGTTCCCAAGCCCGCATCGAAGTACCACTTCGATGCGATTTTTTGATTCCCGCCCTTGCCCCCGCCCCCTCGCCCCGCCTATCCGGGCCTCCCATGGCGCGGTTCATCTTCATCACCGGCGGCGTGGTCTCCAGCCTTGGCAAGGGCTTGATGGCGGCGTCGCTCGCCGCCTTGCTCCAGGCGCGCGGCTTCAAGGTCCGGATCCGCAAGCTCGATCCCTATCTCAACGTCGATCCCGGGACGATGTCGCCCTACCAGCACGGCGAGGTCTATGTGACCGACGACGGCGCCGAGACCGACCTCGACCTCGGTCATTACGAGCGCTTCACCGGAGTCCCCGCCCGCCAGGCCGACAACGTCACCTCGGGCCGCATCTATCAGGGCATCATCAACCGCGAGCGCAAGGGCGAGTATCTCGGCGCCACCGTCCAGGTCGTCCCCCACGTCACCAACGCGATCAAGGAGTTCATCCGGGCCGACCTCGAGCCGGATCTCGATTTCCTGATCATCGAGATCGGCGGCACCGTCGGAGACATCGAATCGCTCCCCTTCATCGAGGCGATCCGCCAGTTCCGCAACGAGGAGGGACGCGAGGCCACGCTCTCGATCCACACCACTTTGGTCCCCTACATCGCCGCCGCCGGCGAGCTGAAGACCAAGCCCACCCAGCACAGCGTCCGCGAGCTGACCAGCCTCGGAATCCAGCCCGAGATCCTGCTCTGCCGGGTCGACCGCCCGCTCCCCGAGAGCGACCGCGCCAAGATCGCCCTGTTCTGCAACGTCCGCATGGAAGCGGTCATCCCCGCCCTCGACGCCAAGAGCATCTATTCGGTCCCCGCCCAATATCACGAGGCCGGGCTCGACGCCGAGGTGCTTCGCGCCTTCGGCCTCGACGGCCGCGCGGCCGAGCCCGACATGCGCCGCTGGGACGACGTGCTCGACCGCCTGCTCAATCCGGAAGGCGAGGTGACGATCGGAGTCGTCGGCAAATATGTCGGCCTCCCCGACGCCTACAAGTCGCTGACCGAGGCGCTCGTCCACGGCGGCCTCGCCAATCGGGTCAAGGTCAACATCCGCTGGCTCGACGCCGAATTGTTCGAGCATCCCGAGGCCGACATCCCCTCCCAGCTCGAGCCGCTCCACGCCATCCTCGTTCCCGGCGGCTTCGGCGAGCGCGGCAGCGAGGGCAAGATCGCCTCCGTGCAATTCGCCCGCGAGCGCAAGGTCCCCTTCTTCGGCATCTGCCTCGGCATGCAGATGGCCTGCATCGAGGGCGCCCGGAACACCGCCGGCCTCAAGGGCGCGCGCTCGACCGAGTTCGGCGAGGCCGAAGAGCCGGTCGTCGGCCTGATCACCGAATGGATGAGCCCCGAAGGCCTCAGGCAGCGCCGCGAGGCGAACGGCGACATGGGCGGAACGATGCGCCTCGGCGCCTACGAAGCGGTGCTCGCCGGCAACAGCGTCGTCCACTCGATCTACGGCGCCGACCGGATCAGCGAGCGTCACCGCCACCGCTACGAGGTCAACATCCACTACAAGGCCGCGCTCGAGGAAGGCGGCCTCTTCTTCACCGGCATGAGCCCCGACGGCGCCCTGCCCGAGATCGTCGAGCGCCCCGACCATCCCTGGTTCGTCGGAGTCCAGTTCCACCCGGAGCTGAAGTCGAAGCCCTTCGATCCCCATCCCTTGTTCGAGAGCTTCATCGAGGCTGCGGTGAAGCAAAGCAGGCTGGTCTGATCCAGCCCAGCCGTCGAATTCCTGACGCGCGGCGAGCCGCGCCTGGCGCTGCGGATCATAATCTGATGGTGAGGCGGCGGTTCCGGTAATCCGTAAACGCGCTCAGGCCCGCGGTCGCGGCATCCATGTAGTCGCTTCTCGAATCGTAAAGCGGAAGTGCAGTGCCCGTCCGAAGCGAGAGAAGGGTCGAGAAATAGCGCGAGACGCGTCCACAGGCATCGTAGAAGGGGTGCAGCGGTCCTATCCCGATTTCCCACTCCGCCTCGGCGATAGTGGCGCGTTGCTGTTCTTCGCCCGCGTCCTGCATCCGCGCGCATCGCTCCGCAAGCCGGAGCATTTCGGTCGAGATACGGTTCACGGGAACGGCGCCGCCGCCGACCGCGGGGCACTCATAAGCCCAGGCTCTGAACAGCCCCCCGCTCGTGATTCCGAGGTTGGCGATGTGGCCCAAGGTGACGGCGTCCGAATAGATTTCATCGGCCGAATTCGGCACGACAGAGCGCCGCCAGTCGATGAAGGTCCGAGCAATCTCCCGGTTGCGGCTTAGCAACGCCTGGAGAGCCGCCCCATTGGTCGTCGCCTCGCGCTTTCCCTCATTGCGTCCGGGGTCGGCAAAACCGGTCCTGGCCGTCCGGCTAAGCGCTTCGTCGGTCAGCGCGAGATATGCGCCGAGATCAAGCCGCCTTGTCAAGGAATCGCTCGTCGAGGAACGCGGAAGCTTCGTCGCGCAACTTCGCCGTCCGTTCGCGGCTCAGTTCGGGATGGCAAAAGGCTCTGAGCCGGACACAGGTTTCGTGAAAGGCCAGCGGAAGCCCCGCGGCGATGTCCGAAGCCTCGGACAGGTCGATCTCCACGCCAGGTCTGATGAGCACCTTTACGTCTTGTCCTAGCCGCGCATCCTCCATTTGAGGTACGTCGAAAAGGATCAGCGAAGGGTCTTCATTCGCAAAGCTGCTTTGCTTCAGGAAGTCTTGTCGTAAAGCCTCGAGGCCCGCCGCGTTGAGTTGTCCAGCTTTATCTATGGCTGCTCGCGACGCTGCCGGATCGGAGCCCCAGCTTTTGGCGAACTTGTCGAACAGCCTAAAATAGGGGCGCGGCCGGGGCCGTCGCAGAAGATCGATGATCGGGGAGGCGTCGCGGCTGAACCCGCCAGTAAGCGACCACATTTCGTTGAGCTTCTGCAGCGCGCCGGCTTCATCCACCGTGAGCAACGATCGACTGAGCAGCGACTTGGCGCCAGGCTCCCTCAGCACGTCGTAGACGACGTGCCGCAGCATCGCTGTAATCGATCGGTTGATGTGGTTCCAATAAAGCCGCGCAAACATCCAATATCTAGCGCACAGCAGGTGTTCGAGAGAGAATACGCCTGACAGCGAAATCCCGACCCGCCCGGAAGCCTCGCTCCATCTCAAGCTTTCGATGATACTTGAAACATCTATGCCGCGGCCAGCAGATATTCCCGTGTGAAAGGAGTCCCGAATCAGGTAATCCATTGAATGGACATTGATCGAAGAATCCAGCAAGCTAGCGATGAGCTTCTGGTAGGGCTTCAATTCGGTTGCCGGCAGGCACAATATGTCGAGCACCGATTCCAGATCCGCATTCGGGAAGCGGGTCAGGACGGTGTCGGCCAGGCTGAGCGTCGAGCCGCGGTGACTATGAAGCGCCTGTTCGAAGAATTCGCGTCGCTCGCCTGCCTTGTACGGCTGCACGAGCATCAGGACGCGATCGAGCGGATGCTTGTCCAGCCGCGACAGGAGCACGGTGAGCAGGGCTTCCTCCAGATTCTTGCGAGGGAAAGCCGCGATGAAGCGCGGTTCCGAGAGCAGCTTCGTGAGGCATCGTAGCGCGGTGCCGTAGCTGCCGATGAGATGCTCGAACACGGTATGGACCCCGCCGGGGGTCGCCGACCGGTAGAGCAGGAGCTGGGGCACCAGCTGAAGCCTCGTGATCGCCGGATGATCGACCACGGCATTGACCCGCTTCGTCATGGGAACAGCACCGAGCGGCACGGTCCGGTATTTGCGGTGGCCAAACGCGTCGGTCGATAATTCCTCGACACCGGCCGTCAGCACGTGGACCGGTAGCAGCCGCTCCAACTCCGATGCGGCCTCGGTGGCGGCGAACGTTGTATCGGTCATGAGCCTTTCGCACAGGATGAGCAGCGGCTCTAATTCGCGCGACGAAGCTAGCTCCCAGCTGACGCAGATCCTGAGGATTACCTTGCCAAGGGCGTACAGATCCCAGTGGGCCGCGAGAGGCGCGAGCGTGGCCAACGGGATGGCATTTTTGGCGCGGTAGGATTCCAGGGCCGGCGGCGTATATTCCTTGGTGCCGGCGATGAAGACTTCCTCGCTGCCCGAAAGCTCGTCGTCGGGCACGGGAACGTGCCGGCTGACGCCCAGGTCGCCGATGATGACGTGAGGCTTATCGTCCACCCACCTGACGAACACGTTCTTCGGAGCGAGATCGAAATGAAATCGTCGGCGTGCATGAAGGTAAGCAAGGGGCCAGCATATCTGCTGCGCCAGCCGAATCACGAGGAATGGGTCGTTCCGAGCAGCCGTCCTCAGCGCGATCGCCCCTTCCGGAACGTCCCCATCGACCTCCAGCGAATCTTCGAGGGTCGGCCCGTCTATGTATTCCATCACGAAGAAAGGCCGGTCCGCCAGCATTCCGGCATCGATAATCTTCACGATGTTCTGGTGGGTTATGGTCGAGATAGCCTCGATCTCGTCGAGGAAATGGCGGGAGCCGTAGGAAGCGCCTGCGGCGGCCCTCTTGCTTCGCACTTCGTCCGTCGGATCGAAAAGCTTGAGCGCGCGGTGGATGCTTCTTCCCTCGACGAGCGTCTGCTGTACCAGGTAAACCTTGGAGGTTCCTCCGGACCCGATGGGCCTTACGTCGGCCTCATCTTCGAATTTGGGGTTTTGCACCAAGACATAGTCGTCAATTCTCTCGCCCACGCGCATATCGTTTTTCCCCACGCTTGCGCACGGTGAATAGCGCAGCCCCACTGGGGCGCAAAGCCGCGATAGCGGCGGGTCGGGTGCAGGACCGGGATGACCCGGTGGTCGTTGTCGAGCCGGACTCCGAAGCGGCCGTCGGGCAGGATCTCGTCGATCTGGTCCTCGATGGTGAGCAACTCTTCCTTGGCCAAGCCTCGTTCTTGCTTGGACGCGTGTCCGATCGGCGCGGGTCGGCACCGGCGCGGGTGTCGGCGTGGAAGCGCGGCTGGATCACGCGCCGTCGGTGCGATCGGCGTCGGCGGGCCCGCGGGGAGGAGGGCCGAGCGCGTTCCCGAACAGATGCGAGCCGAGCAGGATGACCCTGTGGCCGATCGCGGGGTTGAGAAGCGCAAGCGTGGAGATGGCCCAGCCGGCCACGATCATCTCGAGGTAGAAGACCGCGTCGGCGGCGATCACGATCGCCAGGTCCATGGCGAGGAACTCGGCCAGGGTCAGCGCAATCGCCAGGACGGCCACCCATTTCAGCGCGCGATAGGCGCCGCCGAGCGGGCGCGGCGTCGTCGAGTCGAGCTTCGGATCCGATGGCGGCGGCTCCGGCCGCCTCACACCGGCTCGACGGCGGGCTCCGCCAGCAGCGCGAAGCAGTCGGCGAAGCTCTCGCAGACCGGCCGGCGGCGCTCGGCGCCGCTTGGCGGAGGCACCGGGGCCGGAGCCGCCGTCGGGGGGCGGCCCTGGCGCGACACGCCGGGGCGGTCGAGGATCATGTTGTTGATCACCGCCCCGACATAGGCGCCGTCGAGCCGATAGGCTTTCTCGGCGAACACCCGGCCGACCGGCCTTCCGTCCATCGCATAGATGTGGGCGCCGAGCCTGAAGCCCTGCGGCTCGCCTTCGGTGGTGTAGAGGAAATCGGCCAATTCGGGTTCCTGTCGGTCGGGCGGGGCGGCTGCGCCGCGCCGGCTCACTTGGTCGCGAACTGCCCCGGCTCGGCGCCGAAATGGGCCTTGGCGTGGGCGCGCGCTGCGGCGGCGCTGTCGAATGCCTGGTCGAGCGTGGTCGAGGTCACCACCGGATAGCCCTGGCCGTTGTAGCGCGTGTCGCGCACGGTGAGGCGAAGCTGCCCGTCTTCGTCCCTGGCGATGAGGAACGGCTTCATCGCCGTCCTGCTCTGGTCCGGAATTCCGCCCATCGATCGTCTCCTGCTTTCGGCCGCTCCCGGGGAGGGCCGCGTTCATCCATCCTACCGCCGCCTGAAGCCGCCGCGCCGAGCGCCGCCGGGGCTTCCCGGGATCTTCTCGCGGAAGACGAGCCGGCCCTTCGAGAGGTCGTAGGGCGTCATCTCGACATGCACCCGATCGCCGACCACCGAGCGGATACGGTAGCGCCGCATCTTGCCGGCGGTGTAGACGATCACCCGGTGGTCGTTGTCGAGCCGGACTCCGAAGCGGCCGTCCGGCAGGATCTCGTCGATCTGACCCTCGATGGTGAGCAATTCTTCCTTGGCCAAGCTTGTTCTCGCTTAAAAGCATGTCCGCGCGGCGCAGCGCGCACCGGCGGGCCAGGAAGCGTGAAAGGGAAGGAGGGCGGGCGAAGCGCCCGAACCCGCTTTCCGTCGCAGGCGACGTCAGCAGGGAAGACATAGGGACTGGGGAGGGCAGATGCAATGCGCGAGGACTATTGCCGGCCCCACCGGGCGTCGACCAGCCGCCACCCGAAACCGCGCCGCTTGAAGGTGAGCACGGGGCTGTTTTCCTCGCTCGCCCCGCGATAGCGCATCTCGAACGCGTCGAGGCCTTTGTGGATGACGTACGGGTTTCCGCGTTGGGCGCTTGCCGGGGCGATCGGGATTTCCGACAGCCAGGGGCTCAGATCGTCGAGCCGGATCGGCGGGTTCGCATCGGCGGCGGCGAGGCTGCGGGTGAGGGTGGCGACGAGGCGCCGGCCGGCCTCAGTGGTCGTCGGGATCCGCTTGAGGTTCCGCTGCCAATTGGCCCGCCTCGCCGCCGCGACGTCCCGGTTCACCGTCTCGAGATCGGCGTAGGACGCCAGCGTCCCGACGTCACCGGTCCGTGCCGCCTCGCGCATCCGCCACAGCGTCCACCACGGCGATGCGAAATACCAGCTCGCCGCCAGCGCGATCGACGCCGCGCCGGCCGCGGCCGCCCAGATCCGTCTCCCGCGCATGGCGGCACCCTACAGCGTCCGGCGAAACCCAAAAGGCCTTTCCGGCGCGGCCCAGCGTCCGCCCGCGAACCGGGTGGCGGCGGGGCGTGAATTGGGTATAGCATGGCGCACTGAATACGGGGGCAGGAGGGGGGACACGATGGCGGAAGCGGTTTGCGCGCAATGCGGACAGGCGCTCGAGGCGGACAGCCGCTTCTGCCCGTCCTGCGGGACTCCGACGGCGGCGGCCGCCGCCGAGCCCGTCGCCGCCCCGGGACTTTCCGATCCCCCGCCCGCCGCCTCGCCCGCGCCGGCGGGACATCCCGGCGCGACGGGCGACGACCCAGTGCCGCGCTATTTCGCTTTCGCCCGTGGCGCCAAGATCGTCGCCCTGCTCGGATTGTTCCTGCCCTGGGTGACGGTCTCCTGCGCCGGCCAGCCGCTGGCATCGATCAACGGCGTCGGCCTGATGAGCGGCAGCGTGACCACCCGCGACCCGACCAGCGGCGCCTCGGAGGTCCATAACGGCTCTCCCGAGTGGCTGATGTACGGAATCGTCGCGGCGATCGTCTTCGCCTTGGTAGCGACCTTCATCTGGCCGAGGCGCAAGGCGGCCCTCGCCGCCTTGTGGGGCTGCGCCGCGGCGATGCTGCTCGCGGTGGCCGAGGTCTACGTCCTCATTCCCCAGCACCTCCACCAGGCGATGCGGCAGAACCCGACCAAGCCGAGCGACCTCGGCCGCTCGTTCGACACGCAGATGGAAGCGGGCATGGCGCAGATGATCCGGGTCGAGCCGGCCAGCGGCTTCTGGCTGACCATGGCCGCCCTGGTCGCGGCGCTCGTCCTCTGCTGGCTGATCCGGGCGCGGGTGCCGGAGGAGGGGTAGGTGCGCCCTGACTTGGCCAATCTCGCGGGCGCGGACTCCTAATCGGCTATCGCGGCCCTCGCCGTATCAAGTCGACTCTGCCTCAAGCGTCCCACATGAATCGCTGGCTCACTATCTCCGCGATGGGATGATGACGCGTATCAGGTGCGGTACGTTCTAGTGCCTCTAAAGCACCGGGCGCCATCCGAGGTTTACAGCTTCGCTACGAGTCGCTTCGTATGGCGCTTCGCCCCAGCCCCACGCGCACTGCTGGACAATACCTTTCCGTAAGCAACGCGATGTGTAGGCTCGTGCACTGGATACACTCTTGACGTTGAATCCCCAGTGGAAATGAGTGCCTGTCGCCTCATAAAGAACCTTTGCGACCGGTTGCCCCCTTGTAACCGGTCCACTCGCTACCGTGCAGGAAACATGACCGAGGATATGCTCTTCCTTCGTCACCCCGTCGCGAATGATTGCGACTGCTTGGTCAGCTGTCTTAGTCCGTCCGTCCTCGCTGCAATTGATAGTTCCCGAGACTGGCGCGTATACGGTATCGTTCACTCCAGCCCGAAAATCAGTGCCCAAATGCTGCCGCCATTTGTCTTTGTTGGTGTCCTGATTACCGGGGGGCTCGCAAGGGGTTCTGATGTAGTTCGGATCAAAAAAGCCACACGTCACGTGGTCCATTTGTTGCAACGGATTGAACCACTCCGGCCTAGCGATGGCGGGACTGCTGGTGAATGCCGCGATAACAGCCGTGCAAAGGACCATCTTCATGCGCTTATCCTCATGGCTCAATTACACCATTTACAACTCATGATGAGGCTACATCAATAGAGGTCTGCATTACCGGACTTAATGGGACACGCATTAGGGTGGTGTGATCTCTGGTACAGGACACTTCTGGGAAAGGCGCGAAGACACTCACTTCAACTTTTATCGAAACCCGAGGCCTTACGGCTCACCCCTCCACCCCCAGCTCCGTCGCCAGCGCCGCCGCCGTGACGATGCGCGTGCGCCCATGCGTCCCGAGAGCCAGCAGGTCCGCCTTGTCGCCGGTCGCCAGCCAATCCGCCTCGCCCGCCTCGCACAGCGCCAGCAGGAAGTCGTCGCGCGGGTCGCGGGAGCGTTCGACCCGCGGAAGCGTGGCGGGCATGTCGGCCATCAGCGTGATCTGGTTGACGAGACGGCCCGCCGCGACCCGCCGAATGAGCCCCTGCAGCTTGTCGCGGCGGGTGACGTCGCGCAGTTCGTCGAGTTGGATCGGGTGGGAGATGAGGGTGAAGTCGCCGTCCGCCCAGGCGTCGACGAGCTTCGCCGGGAAGCCCGAAGTGGAAATAAGGGCGCTGACGAGGACATTGGTGTCGAGTATGACCCGCATTCGCCTCAGCGGCCCCAGCGCGCGCGGCGGACCTCGGCGAATTCTTCATCGACCAGTTTCTGGATTTCCTCTGGGTCGAGATGAGCGTTTGGCTCGCGAACCTCGCGCAGCATCTGCCGCAGTACCTCGCGGTTCACCGCGTCCTCGACGAAGCGCGACAAATCGCCCTTGCGCGCGCCGCGGCTGGCGAGCAGCGTCCTCAGCGCCACGTCCGTCTCGCGCGATATCTTCAAGTTCCAGCGGGTCAGCTCGCCCATTACTCACCTGTGCGTTTGTGCGTTTAGGTGTCTATCATAAAGCCGCGGGGCCGGAAAGCGGCGCGGCGCGCAAACTGCGTTTTCAGCGATTCCCGGTAGAACGAAAAAAGAACTTTCCTACAACCCCCGAAATGTGATCCACCCTTGCGGATGGATTCGCGCCTCGCCCGCCCCGATTCGCTTCGCCCCTCGCTTCGGCGATTCCCTCTCTCGTGCCCGTTCGGCAGCGGAAAAAGGAGGGGCTCTCCGCAACCCTCAACTTCCTCAACTTATTTGCCCGTCGGCGGGTGCATCCCGGGCGCCTCTGCGGCCGTGGCGACGATCCGTTGCGGTAGGGGACCCCCCGCGAATCCGTGTCACTTTCCTCCCGTTCGCCACTTTCGCCACTTTCGCCCCGTTCGCGGGGACGGGCCAGTGCCGGCCGGGCGCGAGCTCAGCCCGCCCGGCTCGAAGTACCACTTCGAGACGTTCTCATCCCATCCACGGCGGATCGGGGATTTTGTCGGCGGCGTCGTGGAGGTAGCGGGCCCAGCGGTCGGAGAGGTCGTCGAAATAGGGGTCGCCCTCGTCGATGCGCCGCTCGAGCAGGGGCGCCGTCTTGTCGCGCGGCATCACCATCAAATCGAGCGGGCGCGCCACGCCGAGGTTCGATCGCATCGCGCTGTCGAACGAGAGGAAGCCGAACTTCACCGCCTCGCGCAGCGGCGTGTCGAAGGCGAGGCCGCGGTCGAGGATCGGCTTGCCGTACTTCGTCTCGCCGATCTGGAGGAAGGGGACTTCGGGCGTGCACTCGATGAAATTGCCGGCATTGTAGACCAGGAACAGCATCGGCGGCCCGTCGCCGATTCGGCCGCCGAGCAGCAGCGACACCCAGGATTCGATGTTGATCGCGGCAAGCGCCTTGCCGACCGTCGCATTGGCCATCTGCACCGCCTCGCCGATCAGCTGGGCGGCCCGGAACATGGTGGTGGCGTGGCGCAGCGAGCGGGTCACCTCGCCGCCGCCGAGCATGCCTTCCGCGGCCGCGGGAAGCCCCTCCTGGACGAGGCCGATCACCGACTGGCTCATCGACAGGCTCCCCGCGGTGCAGGCGAAGATCTGGCGGTCGGGCTCGTCGACCAAAGTGTGGAGCTTCTTGAACGAGGAAAAATTGTCCACGCCGGCATTGGTCCTGGTGTCGGCGATCAGGATCAGGCCGGCGTCGAGCAGCATGCCGAGGCAATAGGTCATGGGCGGCAGCCTAATGGCCCGCCCCCCCGCCTGTCGAGCATGCGCGGACGGCGGCCTCCGCTTGCCGCAATCGGCGATCCTCTGGGCGGGAAAAAGGCTTCGGATCGCGAGGGAGCGGTTGCGGGCCCGGAACGGCGGGGCGGGGCAGCGCGTTTTCTCATCCGTGTCAATTCCGGCACCTTTTTCGGAAAGGGACCTTCGGCATGGCCGAGCAGAACAACCAGGGCGGCGAGGGCCGTCAGCAGCAGCAACAGCAGCAGGGCGGCCAGCAGGGCCAGCAGGGCGAAGGCTTCGGCCGCCAGCAGCAGCAGGACCAGATGGACCAGCAGCAGGGCGGTCAGAGCGGCCAGTCGGGCCAGAGCGGCCAGCAGCAGCAGGGCGGCCAATCGGGTCAGTCCGGCCAAGGCGGCCAGTCCGGCCAGCAGCAGCAGGGCGGTCAGTCCGGCCAGTCCGGGCAGGGTGACGACCGCGACCGGCAGCAGGGCGGCCAGTCCGGTTCGGGCAGCGACCAGCAGCAGGGCGGCCAGGCGGGTCAGCCCGGCAGCAGCCAGAGCGGCCTCGAGCCCGACACCGGCTCGACCGGCGGCGGCGGCGGCGGCAGCAGCGGCTCCGACCAGCGCTGACGCACGTTCGGGGCCGCGAGGCCGGGCCCGCGCCTTACGGGCGGACCGGCCTCGCGGCCCCTTCGCGTCAGGCGCCGTCGGTCAGCCGATCCGCTCGGCCACCGCGGCGCACAGCTGCTCGCGGGAAAGCGGAAAGGCTCTCGTCTCGCGTTTCGCTTCGGAGCCGGACAGGAAGAGGGGAAGGAAGAGCTTGGGCCGGCGGTTCGGCCTTTGGGTATTGATGTTCATCGATAATCCTCGGGAGGGGCATCCCGCCGCCTCCGCAATGTCTGAAAGGAATGCCGAGCCGCCGCAGGCAAAGCTCGCGGTGGACTTCAGAAGCTTGGAAGGGAAGGGGAGCGCGGGCTGGAAGGCCTCGCGCCTCGGTTCCGTCACACAGGCGACGTCGGCATGGGTCACATAGGGACCGCGCCGCCGCGGCGCAAGGGCCGCCTCGAGGCCGCACGGGCTTGCCAAACGCCGCGCTACGGTCTTCCCTGCTCCTTCTTCGACTCGAACGGGGGGAATCACCATGACGAAAGAGTTTCTGGCCAGGGCCGCGCTGGCGGCCGCCTTGTGCGTCGGCGTCGCCGCTTGCGACAAGAGCGGCACCGGCGGCAACGCGGCGGCCGGCAACCAAGCGGCGGGCAGCACGTCCGCCGCCGACGACGTCAAGCGGGTCGAGCAGGACATGCTGGCCGCCTGGAAGGCGAAGGACGCCGCCAGGGTCGCTTCGCTTTACACGGACGACGCCGCGGTCGCCACGCCCGGCGCTCCGCTGGTCAGGGGCCACGACGCGATCGCGAAGAGCGTCGGGGACGACCTCAAGGACCCGGCCTTCAGCCTCGATTTCTCGAACGAGGACACCAAGGTCGCGGGCTCGGGCGAACTTGCCTACACGCGCGGCACCTTCAGGGTCAGCTTCACCAACCCGCAGACCAAAAAGCCCCAGACGATGAGCGGCAACTACCTGACGGTCTTCGCCAAGCAAGGGGATGGAGGGTGGAAGGCGGCCGAGGATTTCGCGACCGAAGGTCAAGCTCCGCCGTCGCCGTCCGGCACCTGAAACCCCGCGCTCGTCCCACCCTCGCGGGCGCCCCGCCGGAACCATTTGATCCACATCAGGTTTGATGGGCTTCGGCGGGCGACCACGAAGGCGAGACGAGATGGACACGGCCGATTATTTTCGAACCCAGGCCCGCGAATGCCGTGAGCTCGCCGGCGGCCTCGCCGCGTCGCGCGACCGCGACGGGCTCTTGATGCTGGCGCGCCATTACGAGGCGGAGGCCAAGCGCGCCTCGGCCGGCACCGCCCAGCCGGCGCTTCGCACCCCGGCCTGAACTCGGCCGAAACGCGAAGTGCCCGGGCATCGCTGCCCGGGCACCCGTGTGACGATCGCTCGTCAACCCCCTTGTGAGATGCCGCGGCCCGCGCGCATGTCCACCTCGCCTGGACATGCGGGGCCGAAGCCTCCCCGAACCGAGGCCTTCGCCACTTGTTCGTGAGCGATGTGCTATGGCGCCGCCGATTTCTTGTCACGGCCTAATCAAGGGCTTGTGACACTTTGCTTCGAGCCTGTGTCGGAGTCGCAACAGCGGGCGCGGTTGCGCGACCGGGAGCGCCTGCCCTAGACGCGGGGCTGACTTGCCGAGGAGCCGCCGTGGATCGCCGTTTCGACAGCCCTGACCTGCCGGTCCGATCGGGGAGTCCGCGCGCATGATCCTCTCCCGCTACGAACGGATGATCGCGCGCCGCTACCTGCTGCCCGGCAAGGGCGAGGGCTTCATCTTCCTCGTCGCCTCGATCAGCCTCGTCGCGGTGATGCTGGGAGTCGCCGCCCTGATCGTCGTGATGAGCGTCATGAACGGCTTCCGCGCCGAATTGTTCGACAAGATCATCGGCCTCAACGGCCACGCCGTGGTTCAGGGCTATGGCGGGCGGCTGCCCGACTGGCGCGAGATCGTGCAGCAGGCGCGGCGAACGCCGGGCGTCACCTCCGCCATCCCGCTGATCGAGCAGCCGCTGATGGCGAGCAACGACGGCCGAATGGAGGGCGTGCTTCTGCGCGGCATGGAGCGCGACGACATCCTTCGCAACGGCACTTTGCGGGGCAAGGTTCTGGCCGGCTCGCTCGACACGCTCCGGCCCGGCTTCGGCAACGTCGCCGTCGGCGCCCGCCTCGCCGAGGCGCTCGGGATCACCGTCGGCGGCCAGATCAGCCTGCTCACCGCCGAGGGGCGAACGACTCCGTTCGGAACGGTGCCGCGAATCGTCTCCTACCGGGTCTCGGCGATCTTCGAGGTCGGCATCTACGATTACGACAAGGCCTTCGTGCTGATGCCGATCGAGGACGCTCAGACCTTCCTGATGATGCCGGACGAGGTGGGCATGGTCGAGGTGCAGACGGTGGACGCCGACCGGGTCGAGCAGATCCTCGAGCCGCTCGGCCAGGCGGTGGCGGGGCGCGCAATCGTGACCGACTGGCGGCAGCTCAACTCGTCTTTGTTCCAGGCGCTTCAGGTCGAGCGGGTGGCGATGTTCGTCATCCTCTCGATCATCATCCTCGTCGCCGTGTTCAACATCCTGTCGTCGCTGATCATGCTGGTCCGCGCCAAGACCCGCGACATCGCCATCCTTCGCACCATGGGCGCGACCCGGCGGGCGCTGATGAAAGTGTTCATGACCGTCGGCGTGACGATCGGAGTGATCGGCATCGTCGCCGGCCTCGCTCTGGGGGCGCTCCTGCTCCATTTCCGGCAGGGATTCGTGAACTTCTTCCAGCTCGTTACCGGGCAGAACCTCTGGGACCCGTCGATCCGGTTCCTCACCGAGCTGCCCGCCAAGACCGATCCGTTCGAGGTCCTCGCGATCGTCTCGATGGCGCTCCTGTTCAGCTTCCTCGCCACGCTCTACCCGGCCTGGAAGGCGGCGAGCACCGATCCGGTTCAGGTTCTGCGCTATGAATGAGGTATATTTGGCTCCTCCCCGGAACGGGGAGGGGGACCAGCCGAAGGCTGGTGGAGGGGGCCCGCCTCTTCGCCGCCCAGACGCCGGGCCCCCTCCACCGCACGTCGTGCGGTCCCCCTCCCCGGTGGGGGGAGGAGCGTCAGGCCGCGCGGGCGTCTTCGCATGAGTGCGACCCAAGTCCTCGCCGTCCGAGGTCTCAAGCGCAGCTTCCGGCAGGGCGACGCCACGATCGAGGTGCTTCGCGGAGTCGATCTGGAGGTTGCCGCGGGCGAGATCGTTGCTCTGCTCGGGCCCTCGGGCTCGGGCAAGTCGACCCTGCTTCAGGCCGTCGGGCTGCTCGAAGGCGGCTTCGAAGGCTCGATCTCGATCCAGGGAGAGGAAGCGGCGCGGCTCGACAATGACGGCCGCACCCGCCTCAGGCGCGACTCGCTCGGATTCGTCTATCAGTTCCACCATCTCCTCCCCGACTTCAGCGCCGAGGAGAACGTGATCATCCCGCAGCTGATCCGAGGCGCAACGCGCAAGGAGGCGCGGGAGCGGGCGTCGGCCCTGCTCGCCTCGCTGGGACTGGAGCATCGACTGACCCACAGGCCGAGCCAGCTGTCGGGCGGCGAGCAGCAGCGCGTCGCCGTCGCGCGAGCGCTCGCCAACAATCCCCTCCTCGTCCTCGCCGACGAGCCGACCGGCAACCTCGATGAGGCGACGGCGGACCTGGTCTTCGCGGAGTTCCTCCGACTCGTCCGCGATGAGGGTTCGGCCGCTTTGGTCGCCACCCACAACGAGCGCATCGCCGCCAAGATGGACCGGGTGCTGAGGCTTCACGAGGGCAGGCTCGAATGATCGCCGGACGGCGCCGCATCGCGGCGCGGCTCGGCATCGCCGCCCTGAACCTGCTCGCGCCCGGAGCGGGGCTGCTCAGGGTGGGACGAGGCCGTCTCGGCACCTTTCTCCTGCTCGTCCCGATCGCCTCGCTGCTGGCGACTCTTCTGCTGTTCGCCGCGCAGCCGGACCTGTCTTTTGCCGCTTTGATGATCCTTGTCGGACTCGTGGCCGCGGGAACTCTCGTACCGTTGATCTGGTCGGTTCTAGCGACTCTGCTCGGCAGCGGACACCGCCAGGAGCCGCGCCCGCGATACGCGCGATGGTACGTCGTTGCCGGCGTCGCTGTGGCGTTCATCGCCGCCGCCGATCTCCTCGTCCTCAGCCTCCATCGTTTCTACAAACCCTTCTACCTGCCCTCCGAAGCCATGGCGCCGACGTTGCTGAAGAATGACCGAATCGTCGCCGCGATGCGCCCGCCGGACTCGCTTTGGCGGGGAGAGGTGATCCTTTTTCGCGTGGGGCCCTTCACCTATGTGAAGCGGATCGCCGGCCTTTCCGGCGACAGGATCGCCCTTAAGGGCGGGATCGTGTTCCTCAACGGCGCTCTTGTGCCGCAAGTCTATGAGCGGGAGGAGCCGAACGTCTCCGCGTACGGCCCGCCCAGGGTGCGGCGGCTCCGGGAGGCCTTTCCGGGCGAGCGCGGCAGCCACGAAATCTTCGACGCCGAGACGGTGCGCGAGGACGATTATCCCGAGACCTTGGTGGCGCCCGGGCATCTGTTCGTCCTCGGCGACAATCGCGACAATTCGGCCGACAGCCGTGTGTCCCGCGACGAAGGCGGCGTGGAGCAATTGCCGATCGGCGACGTCGTCGGCCGGCCGCTTTATTACACTTACGGCCCAAGCCATCGGTTCGGTCAGCCGGTCAACCCGCGATAAGTGTGGAAAACCCCGTCGCGGCGGTTTGCGAATCCGGCCGGCGCGGCCATAAACGGGGCTATGGCAGCGCCTTACGTTCCTCTTCGTATCTTCTCCTCCTACACGATGCTCGAAGGGGCGATCGAGCCGGCGGCGATCGCCAGGCAGGCGAAAAGACTCGATTTCCCCGCCGCCGCGCTGACCGACCGCAACGGCCTCTACGCGGCCATGGCGTTCACCGACGCCGCCCGCAAGGAGGGGGTGCAGCCGATCATCGGAACGATGCTCGCGGTCGCCCGGCCCGGCTGGCCCGAAGGCAAGACTCCTCAGCTCGACTGGCTCGCGCTCTATGCGCAGAACGACAAGGGTTACGACAATCTCTGCGTTCTGGTCTCGGCGGCCCATCTTGGCCGGCCGCTGGAGGATCCGCCGCACGTTCGCTTCGAGGCGCTGGAAGGGCGCACGGCCGGCCTCATCGCGCTGACCGCGGGCGGCGAGGGCGGGCTGGCCCGGATGCTCGCGGAAGAACAGGAAGAGCCGGCTGTGGCCTTGCTCGACCGCCTGCAGGCGCTGTTTCCCGGGCGGCTCTACGTCGAGCTCTGCCGGCGCGGCGTCGCGGCCGAGGAGCAGGCGGAGGCGCGGCTGGTCGAGCTCGCCTACCAACGCGACCTGCCGCTCGTCGCGACCAACCCCGCTTGCTATGCGGACGCCCATTTCCATGCCGCCCACGACGCCATGCTGTGCATCGCTCAATCGAGCCAGCTCGACCGCGACGACCGCGTCCGCTCGTCGAGCGAAGCCTGGATGAAGCCGGCGCCGGAGATGCGGCGGCTGTTCGAGGACCTGCCGGAGGCGATCGCGAATACCGCCGTGATCGCCCGCCGCTGCGCGTTCGGAGCGCCCCAGCGCCGGCCGATCCTGCCCTCGATCGCCGGCGACACCGAGGCCGAGGCGGAGCAGCTCCGCCGTGACGCGCGGGCCGGCCTGGAAGCGCGGCTCGCCGGGCGGTCGGATCTCTCCGCCGACGAGCGCAAGGCCTATTTCGACCGGCTCGATTACGAAGCCGAAATCATCGTCCGGATGGGCTTCTCGGCTTACTTCCTGATCGTCGCCGACTTCATCAAATGGGCTAAGCAGAACGATATCCCGGTCGGCCCCGGCCGCGGCTCCGGCGCCGGCTCGGTGGTCGCCTGGGCGCTGACCATCACCGATCTCGACCCGATCCGGCTCGGCCTCCTGTTCGAGCGCTTCCTCAATCCCGAGCGCGTGTCGATGCCGGATTTCGACATCGACTTCTGCGAAACCCGCCGCGGCGAGGTCATCCGCTACGTCCAGGGGCGCTACGGCGCCGACAAGGTCGCTCAGATCATCACCTTCGGAAAGCTGAAGGCGCGCGCCGTCCTCAAGGACACCGGGCGGGTCCTCCAGATGCCCTACGGGCAGGTCGACCGCCTGGCCAAGCTGGTTCCCAACCATCCAACCGAGCCGTGGGATTTGAAGCGCGCCCTGAACGGGATCAGCGAGCTCGCCGCCGAATATAAGGACGACGCGCAGGTCCGCCGGCTGTTCGACCTCGCGATGAAGCTCGAGGGCCTGCCGCGCCACGCCTCGACCCACGCCGCCGGAGTCGTCATCGGCGACCGGCCGCTCGACCAGCTCGTGCCGCTCTATCGCGACCCGCGCTCCGACATGCCGGTCACCCAGTTCGATATGAAATATGTCGAGGCGGCGGGGCTGGTGAAGTTCGACTTCCTCGGCCTCAAGACCCTGTCGGTGCTCCAAAAGGCGGTGCGGATGCTGGCGAAAAGGGGCACCGCGGTCGACCCCGACCGGATCCCGTGGGACGACCCGGAGGTCTACAAGCTCCTCCAGCGCGGCGACACGGTGGGCGTGTTCCAGCTCGAAAGCGAAGGCATGCGCCGCACCCTGGCAGCGGTCAAGCCGACCTGCTTCGAGGACATCATCGCCCTCGTCTCGCTCTACCGGCCCGGCCCGATGGACAATATCCCGACCTTCGGGGCGCGCAAGAACGGCCGCGAGCCGATCTCCTACCCGCATCCCCTGCTCGAGGACGTGCTGAAGGAGACCTACGGCATCTTCGTCTACCAAGAGCAGGTGATGGAGGCGGCCAAGGTGCTCGCCGGCTCCAGCCTCGGCGAGGCCGACCTGCTCCGCCGCGCGATGGGCAAGAAGATCAAGTCGGAGATGGACGCCCAGCGCGCCGGCTTCGTCGCCGGCTGCCAGAGCGTCAACGCCATTCCGGCGGCGAAGGCGAACGAATTGTTCGACTTGATCGACAAGTTCGCGGGCTACGGCTTCAACAAGAGCCACGCCGCCGCCTACGCCCTCGTCGCCTATCAGACGGCCTGGCTGAAAGCGCATCATCCGGTCGAATTCTACGCGGCTTCGATGTGCTTCGACATGCACCAGACCGACAAGCTCGCCATCTTCGTCGACGACATGCGGCGAATGGAGGTGCTTTGCCTGCCGCCCTCGATCAACGCGTCCGAGGCGGAGTTCGCGGTCGAGGATGCCGGCGAACGCCTCGCCGTCCGCTATGCCCTCGGCGCGCTCAAGGGCGTCGGCGAGAAAGCGATGGAGCAGCTCGTCGAGGAGCGGCGGACCAACGGGCGCTTCAGGTCGGTCGACGATTTCGCCGAGCGGATCGATCCCAGGTTGCTCAACCGCCGCCAGCTGGAAAGCCTCGCCGGCGGCGGCGCCTTCGACGAAGTGGATTCCAACCGCGCCGCGGTCTTCGCCGGGGCGGAGACGATCCTCGCCCACGCCGCCAGTGCCGCCGACGCGCGCGAAAGCGGGCAGGGCGGCTTGTTCGGCGGAGACTCGAACGTGGTTCCGATCCGAATGCCGGTCGCCGCAACCTGGACGCTCGCCCAGCGCATGGCGGCGGAGAAGGACGCGTTCGGCTTCTATTTCTCCGCGCACCCGGTCGATCGCTACCGACACCTTGCCGAGGCGCACGGCGCGAAGAGCTTCGCCGCGGTCAGCGAATGGAGCATCGCCGAGGGAGCCCGAACGCCGGCGAAGATGGCCGGGCTGGTCGAGGAAGCGCGCTGGCGCACCTCGGCGCGCGGCCGCCGCTATTTGATGGCGACACTCTCCGACGCCTCGGGCCAATATGTCGCCACGGTATTCGACGACGAGGCGGCGGCGCGGGTCGAAGAGGCGTCGCGCTCGGGGGCCTGCCTCCTGCTCGACGTCGAGCTCGACCGCCGCGCTGGCGAGGAGGCGCCGCGAGTCACGATACGCTCGCTGCAGCTGTTCGAGCAGATCTCGACGCGCGCGCGCCTGCAGCTCGAGGTCGAGGTGGAGGAGCCGGCCGCCATCGCCCGCCTCGCTTCGGCGGTCGCCGCCGACCGCGGCGGCCATGGCGAGCTCCGCCTCAAGGCGCGTTTCGAGGGCGGCGAGGCCGATGTCGTGCTCGGCCGCGACTTCGCCCTCGACGCCGAATTCGCCGCCCGAATCCAGCGCATCGAAGGGGTGACGGCCGTGCGCCTGTCGGTGGTCCAGTCCGCCGGGCAGCCGCGGCTTGCGCTCGTCTCCTGAGCGCATAGACTGAGCGCTTTCCCAGCGGGAGGGACGTCCGTGCTCGGAGGCATGCAGGATTGGCCGCTGAGGGTCATGCGGATCCTCGACCATGCCGAGCGCGAGCACGGCACCCGCGAGATCGTCTCACTGGAGCCCGGCGGCGAGAAGGCGCGTACCGACTGGCGAGGAATCGCCCGCGACGCCCGCAAGCTCGCCAGGGCTCTGCAGCGTCTCAACCTCAGCAAGGGCGACCGAGTCGGGACGCTCGCCCTCAACCACACCCGCCACCTGATCGCCTGGTACGGCGCGATCGGCGCCGGCGGAGTCCTGCACACGATCAACACCCGCCTGTTCGACGAGCAGCTTGTCTATATCGGCAACCATGCCGAGGACAGGATCCTGTTCTTCGACAAGGTCTTCGCGCCTTTGGTCGAGCGGCTGAAGCCGCGCTGGACCTCGATCGAGCATTGCATCTGCTTCGACAATGGCGAGTTCGACGCTTTGATCGCGGCCGAGGACGACGTTTTTGCCTGGGTCGAAGGCGACGAACGCGAGCCGATGATGCTCTGCTACACCAGCGGCACGACTGGCAACCCGAAGGGCGTTCTCTACGAACACCGGTCCACTCTCATCCACGCCATGATGCAGATCTCGCCGGACGTTTTCGACCTCTCGGCCCGCGCGGTCGTCCTTCCGGTCGTGCCGATGTTCCACGCCGCCGGCTGGGCCCTGCCCTTCTCGACCGCGATGGTCGGAGGCAAGCTCGTCTACTCGACCGACTATACGCCCGCCGTGATGTGCAAGCTGATGCGCGAGGAAGGGGTGACGCATACCGCCGGGGTCCCCACTGTCTGGCTCGCGCTGATGCAGCATGTCGAGGCGACCGGGGCCGGCCTCGGCAAGCTCTCGACGGTCCATATCGGCGGCTCGGCCGCGCCCCGCGCCATGGTCCGCTACTTCACCGAGCGCGGCATCCGGGTCGGCCACGCCTGGGGGATGACCGAGATGTCGCCTTTGGGCACGGTCGGCGCCGCCACCGGCGACTGGGACGAGCTCAGCCTCGACCAGCAGATCGACTATATGTGCCGGCAGGGCCGGGTGCCGTTCGGAGTCGAATTGCGCACCGTCGACGAGGAAGGGAACGTCCTTCCCCGCGACGGCAAGTCGTCGGGCCGCCTGCAGACCCGCGGCCCCTGGATCATCCGCCAATATTTCCAGGATGAAAACGGGCCGGTGATCGACTCCGACGGCTGGTTCGACACCGGCGACGTCGCGGCCCTGCACCCCAACGGCGTGCTCCAGATCACCGACCGCTCGAAGGACGTGATCAAGTCGGGCGGCGAGTGGATCAGCTCGATCGACCTCGAGAACGCCGCCGTCGGTTGTCCCGGCGTCGCGGAAGCCGCCGCGGTCGGCGTCAAGCACCCCAAATGGGACGAGCGGCCGATCCTTCTGGTGGTCAAGAAGGACGGCGCCGAGGTGACGCCGCAAACGATCCTCGAACACCTCTCCGGCCACGTCGCCAAATGGTGGCTCCCCGACGAAATATTGTTTGTCGAGAGCCTCCCCCACACCGCGACGGGCAAGCTGCTGAAGACCGCGCTGCGCGAGCAGTATCGCGACTACCAGCTGAGCAGCGCGGCGTAGAAAACCCTCCCCCGGATTTCCGGGGGAGGGGGACCGCGCGAAGCGCGGTGGAGGGGCAAACCGGCGCTGGAAAGGCCCCTCCACCAGCCTGCGGCTGGTCCCCCTCCCCTGCAAAGCAGGGGAGGATTGTCCGCTACAGCAGCCTCAGCTGCGGCCCCTGCGGCGGCCGGAACAGGTCCGTCCTCAGCTTGGCCTTCTCCTTGTTCAGCCCATGCTTCCTCACCGCCACGTCGAAGCGCACCCGCATCAGCTCGGCCCACGGTCCGAAGCCCTGCATGCGGGTAAACCAGTTCGGGTCGTTGTCCTTGCCGCGGCGCATCGCGCGGATGATGTTCATCACCTTGTCGGCCCGGTCGGGGAAATGCTCGTCGAGCCAGGCGCGGAACAAAGGCGCGACCTCGAACGGCAGCCGCACCGGAAGGAAGAAGGTGCCCGATGCCCCGGCTTCCGCCGCGGCGGCGACGATGTCGTCGAGCTCGTGGTCGGTGATGCCCGGGATGACCGGCGCGATGGCGACGCTGACCGGCACGCCCGCCTCGCTCAGCGCCTTGACCGCCGCCAGCCGCTTGCGCCCCGCCGGCGCCCGCGGCTCCAGGGTGCGCGAGATCGCCGGGGTGAGCGAGGTCACCGACAGCGCGACACCTACCAGCCCTTCGGCCGCCATCGGCGCGATGATGTCGAGGTCGCGAAGCACCCGGTCGGACTTGGTGGTGATGGTGACCGGGTGCTTCGTTTCCCAGAGCACTTCGAGGATGGCGCGGGTGATTCGCCACGTCCCCTCGATCGGCTGGTAGGGATCGGTGTTGGTGCCGAGCGCGATCGGCCGCGGGCTGTAGCCGGGCCTGGCCAGCTCCTCGCGCAGCAGCTTCGCCGCGTCGGGCTTGGCGAAAAGGCGTGTCTCGAAGTCGAGCCCCGGCGAGAGATCGTGGAAGGCGTGCGTGGGCCGCGCGAAGCAATAGATGCAGCCATGCTCGCAGCCCCTGTAGGCGTTGATCGAGCGATCGAAGCCGATGTCGGGAGAGGTGTTGCGGGTGATGATCGACCTCGGATGCTCGACCGTCACCGTCGTGCGCAGCGGCGGCGCCTCGCCGTCCACCTCGTCGCGCGAGTCGAGCCAGTCGCCATCGGCCTCCCGCACCGGAAGGTTGAACCGCGTGGGCGTCCGATTCTCAGGCGCGCCGCGGCCATGACGGGCGTCGGGGCGGGGCATGGGCGAGGGAATAGCGCAGGTGCTAGAACGAAGCAAGAACGATTCGAACGGGCGCGCGTCGCCCTATCGAGCCATGCCGGCTTCGGCCGGGATGACCAAGCTTTCTTTTCCAGCTCCTCCTACTCCGTCCCCATCGCCAGCGTGCGGCCGCTGTCCGGCGCGATGCGGACCGCCTTTGCGCCCGGCAGGCCCGGGAAGCGGGGCCAGAGACCCTGGACAAGCGCTTCGCGGCTACCCGAGTCGCGGCCCTCTTCGGCCTCGTAGATCCAGTAATTCCTCAGAACGATCGGGAGGTATCCGCGGGTCTCCCAATAGGGGATGCTCTCGATGTAGAGCAGGGGATCGCCCTGATCGAAGCGGCGGCTGTTCCATTCCGCCACGGGCACCGGCCCGGCATTGTAGGCGGCGATGACCTTCAGCAGCAGGCCGCCCGTCGCCGGGTTGTCGCGAAGGCCTTCTATGTAGGTCTGGCCGAATTCCATGTTGGCCGACGGCGAGGTGAGGAGACTGGGGCTGAACGGCTCGCCGCGGCTTCTCGCGATGTCGCCGGCGGTGCCGGGCCGCACCTGCAGCAGGCCGGTCGCCCCGGCGGGGCTGACCACCGCGCGCCGGAAGCTCGATTCCTGGAGCACATGAGCGAAGACCAGCGACTGGTCGACTCGCCAGCCCCGGCTCGGCCGCCAATCCGGCCGCGGGTAGCGCGCGGCGATGTTGACGGTGGCGCCGCGCGGCGCGTTGTGGGCGAGCCAGAACTGGGTTGCCGGCAGGTTGAGGTCGGCCGCGAGGTGGAGGAGACCATTGTGATCGGCGGGCCCGCCGATCCGCGCCTGGTAGCGGATGAACTGGTCGGCGAGATCGTCCTCGCCGAGCTCCGCGAAGCCGATCGCGGCGCGAACGTCGGGCTTGTCCGCGATGCCGCGCCATTCCGCATCGCCATAATCGTGCAATCCTTCGAAACCGGCCGACCGGATTCCGAGCGCGCTCGCGGCAAGCAGGCCGTAGAAGGTCTCGCGGTAGCGGGCGGCATTTTGCAGCCGTGCCTGCACCCGCTCCGGCTTGCCGCACATCGTGTCCGCCCGCGCCGCCCAAAAATGGCCGGCGGCGGTCAGCTCGTCGTCGGTCGACCGGGCGGCGACGGCGGAGAAGGCGTCGGAGGCCTCATCGCATTGCTTCGAGCGCCAGGCGGCGAGGCCGGCGGTCCACGCCGCCTGCGTCGCCCATTCGCCGGTGCCCATCCGCGCCGCACGGGCGAGTCGGAGCGCCGAGGCGTCGTCGCCGACGATGTAATAGGACCAGGCGATGCGCTGGCCGAACTCGGTCTGAACCTCGGGCGAGAGCTCGGACTGGCGGGCCGTGAAGGCGGCCTCGGCCTCGGCCGGGCGGTTGTCGACGATCAGCGGCGTGATCTGCGCGTCGACGGCGGTCGAAACGGGATCGCGGGGCGCGGCCGGAGTCTTAGCCCTGCGCGGCTGCGAGCCTTGCCAGAGGAGGGTCTGGGGCTGCGGCAGCGCCGGCAGCTGAGTAGCGCCGCGGGTAGCCGCGAGCCGCTCGAGCTGGTCCGCCTTTGGAAGGTAGGGCGCGCGGGCGATGAGCGCGAGCAAGGGCCCTGATTCGACCTTGGGCGAACCCTTGGCGAGATAGAGTTCCGCCCTGAGCGCGTCGGTCAGCGGTCCGTCGGGCGCCGCATCGAGCTTGGCTGCGGCGCCGGTCCAGTCGCTCGCGCGGATCGACGCGAGGATGTCGCGATAGGAAGTCCGCTGGGCGTCGCTGAGGATGGTCGGCTGGCCGGCGAGCGCGGGCGCTGCGGGGAGGGCGATCGCCGCGGCGAGCAGGAGGTTGCGCAAACGCTTCATCGTTTCACCTCTTCGACCAGCCTTTGCAGGTCGGCCCAGGCATGGGCTTTCGCCGACGGCTGGTTCAGCAGGTAAGAGGGAGGAAGGGTTACCAAAGCCCTGACGGGGCCGGCATGAGTCGGCAGATCGTGCCATTTTCCCCGCGCCTGGGCGAGCGGCAGGCCGAGCAGGGCCTTGGAGGCGGCGTCGCCGAAGATCAGCAAAGCCTTGGGCTTGACCAGTCCCGCATGATGGCGGGCGAGCGCCGCGCAGCTCTTCGCGCTGTCCGTGTTGAACCGGCCGTCGGGCGAGCGCAGGCAGGACAAAGCGGCAAGGTAGATGGTGTCGCGGCTGCGCCCGATCGCCGCCAGCATCCGGTCGAACAGCCGCCCCGCCTCGCCGGAGATCAGGGTCCCGGCGGCGCAATCCTCGCTGGACGGCATGTCGGTGAGGATCATCAGGTCGGATTCGGGATCGCCCGACGGGCAGACGCGCGGCGCGGCCGGAGCGGCGTAGGGAAGGGCCGGGCTCTCGGCGAGCCAGGCGCGGAACAGGCCGAGCTGCTCGGGCGGCCCTTCGCCTTTGACCTCGACGGGCGCGGCGGGCGCAGGCGGCTTCAGCCAGTCCCGCGGCTTTTCGTCCAGCAGCACATCGACGCCGGCGTCGCCCCACCATCGCAGCACGCTCGCCGCCGCCTCGGCCGCTGAAAAGTCGTCGTCCCCTTTCATGCCCACTCCCGTTCCCGCGGCGATTGGTGGGCGAGCGGGCGGGCTGGTCAACGGCCGGATTGCCTTCTATCTGCCAAGCCGTTGGCTGGGTGCGACGACAGGAGCCCGAGGAATGCCCGAACGCGAGTCGATGCCGTACGACGTCGTCATCGTCGGCGCCGGCCCGGCCGGGCTCGCCGCCTCGATACGCCTCAAGCAGCTCGCCAAGGCGGCCGGCCGCGAGATCTCCGTCTGCATCCTCGAAAAAGGCTCCGAGGTCGGGGCTCACATCCTTTCGGGCGCCGTCGTCGATCCGAGGGCGCTCGACGAGCTGATCCCCGACTGGCGCGAGCTGGACAGCCCGCTGACCGTCCCCGTCACCGAGAATCTGCATTGGGTGCTGACGGCGAAGAACAAATACGCGCTTCCGCACCTGATGATGCCACCCTTCATGAACAACAAGGGCACCTACACGGTCAGCCTTGGCAATCTGTGCCGCTGGCTCGCCGGCCAGGCCGAGGCGCTCGGCGTCGAGATCTTCCCTGGCTTCGCGGCGGCGGAAGTGCTGTTCAACGACGACGGGTCGGTCAAGGGAGTCGCGACCGGCGACGTGGGGGTGGCTCGCGACGGCACCCACAAGCCCGACTACCAGCCCGGCATGGAGCTGCACGGGCGCTATACTTTCTTCGCCGAAGGCGCGCGCGGCCACCTCACCAAGGAACTGAAGCGGATCTTCGCACTCGACGCGGAGAGCCAGCCGCAGGTCTACGGCATCGGCCTCAAGGAGCTTTGGGACGTGGATCCCGACAAGCACGTCCCCGGCCGGGTCATCCACACCCAGGGCTGGCCGCTCGACGACGCATGGGGCGGCGGCTTCCTCTATCACCAGGCCAACCACCAGGTCGCTCTCGGCTTCGTCGTCGCCCTGAACTACCGCAATCCCTGGCTCTCCCCGTTCGAGGAGTTCCAGCGCTGGAAGCAGCACCCGGCGATCCGCGAAGTGCTGGAGGGCGGCCGCCGGGTCTCCTACGGCGCAAGGGCGATCAACGAGGGCGGCTGGCAGGCGGTGCCCAGGCTCGCTTTCCCGGGGGGCGCTCTGATCGGCTGCTCGGCCGGCTTCGTCAACGTGCCGCGGATCAAGGGCAGCCACACCGCGATGAAGTCCGGAATGCTCGCCGCCGAAGCCGCGTTCGAGGCGATCACCGCCGACCGCGCCGGCGACATCCTCTCGTCCTACGAGGACAATCTACGCTCGAGCTGGGTCGCGAACGAATTGAAGATGGTCCGCAACGTCGAGCCGATGGTGGCGAAGTTCGGGGGGACCGGCGGCACCTTGCTCGCCGGCATCGACATGTGGATGCGCTACCTGAAGATCGGACTGCCGTTCACGATGCGCCACCATCCGGACAACGAGACTCTGTGGCGCAAGGACCTGGTGCCGCCGATCGCTTACCCGAAGCCCGACGGCGTGATCAGCTTCGACCGACTCTCCTCGGTGTTCATCTCGAACACCAACCACGAGGAGGACCAGCCGGTCCACCTGACCCTCAGGGATGCGACGATCCCGACCGAGGTCAACCTGCCGCTCTATGCCGGGCCGGAGCAGCGTTACTGCCCCGCCGGAGTTTATGAATTCGTGGAAGAGAATGGACGCGAGCGGCTTCAGATCAACGCCCAGAATTGCGTTCACTGCAAGACGTGCGACATCAAGGACCCGACCCAGAACATTACCTGGGTCGTCCCCGAAGGCGGCGGAGGCCCCAATTACCCGAACATGTAGCCTTGCCGCGGCCTTCGCGCTGCTCGCTTCCGCCGCTCCCGCCGGCGCCGTGGTCAACGAGACGAGTGCGCTCGACGCCTATGTCCGCGCCCGCGCGGCGGAGACGTCCGCGCCCCTTTCCGACGCCGCGCGTGCCTACGCCGCGGCGCTAACCCTGGCGCCCGGCAATGACGTCCTTGCCGCCCGGGCGCTTCGGGCCGGCCTGTGGGCGGGCGACGAGCCGCTGGCGGCGCGCGCCGGGGTCCTGGTCGACAAGGCCGGGAAGCTCAACGCGGAAGGCCGGCTGCTGCTTGTCGCCGAGGCGGTGAAGGCGCGGCGCTGGCCGGCGGCGACGGCGCAGATCGATCGAATCGCCGCCGACGACATATTCGGCTTCATGGCGCCGGTGCTTCGCGCCTGGGTGGCGCAGGGCTCGGGCAAGGGCGATCCGCTCGCTCTGCTCTCCGACAGTCCCGATCCCCGCTCGCCGCTCGCCGCCTACGCGCCCGAGCAGCGCGCGCTGCTGCTCGTCGCGCGCGGTGACAAGGCCGGCGCGCTCGCCGCCATCCAGCCGCTGCTCGCGCGCCAGGACAGCCGCACCGACCGGCTTCGGATCTTTCTTGCCGGCCTGCTCGACGCCCGCGGCTGGCGCAGCGAAGCCATGGAACTCCTCCAGGGCGACAGCGAGTCGGTCCTTGCGGCGCGGACGCGGCTCGCCGCCGGACGCAGGCTCGCCGACGAGGCGCCCGCCGCGAACCGGGGCGTCGCCGACTTCCTGTTGCGCCTTTCCACCGATCTCGCCGCTCAGGACGTGCCGGACCTGGCGCTGAGCTTCGCCCGGATCGCCACCTTCCTCGTGCCCGCCGACAGCGAAGGCTGGCTCGCCGCCGGCGATCTGCTCGCCGCCAAGGGCCAGCACGAGACGGCGCTCGCCGCACTCGCCCGGGTCGCCCAGGACGACCCCTATGCGCGCCGCGCCACCGACCGCCGCTTCGCCTTCCTCGTCGCCTCCGGCCGCGAGGAAGTCGCGCTCGCCGAGGCTCGCGCCACCGCGCAGAAGGCGCCCACGGTCGAGAGCTGGACCCGGGTCGGCGACCTGCTCATCCAGGCGAAGCGCTTCGATGCCGCGGCCGACGCCTTCGCCCGGGCGCTCGCCGTCTCCGTCGCCGAGGATCCCGCCAATCCGAAATGGGTGCTGTGGCTGTTGCGCGGCAGCGCGCTGACCCAGGCCGGCAAATGGCCGGAGGCCAAGGCGGCGCTTCAGCAGGCCTATGCGCTCGCCCCCGAGCAGCCGATGGTGCTCAACTTCCTCGGCTACTCTCAGCTCGAGCGGCGCGAGAACATGGCCGAGGCGACGCGGCTGATCGAGGAAGCCAGCCAGCGCCAGCCCGACGACGCGGCGATCACCGATTCGCTTGGCTGGGCCTATTACGTCCGCGGCGACGTGCCGAAGGCGATCGGGCTGCTCGAGCGCGCCGCCAGGGGCCAGCCCGCGGACCCGGCGATCAACGAGCATCTCGGCGACGCCTATTTCACCGCCGGCCGCCGCGTCGACGCGCGCTACGCCTGGCGCGCGGCCCTGGTCTATGCCGATTCGAAGGCGGCCGAGCGCCTTCGCGCCAAGATCGAGACCGGCCTGACGCCCGAGCTCGCCGCGCCCTGATGCGCGAGACCGCGCGCGCCAAAATCAACCTCGCGCTCCACGTTCTCGGCCGCCGCGCGGACGGCTATCACGCGCTCGACACCCTGTTCGCCTTCACGGAGGCGGGGGACGAGCTGGAGGCGGAGCCGGCGGATACGCTGAGCCTCGACATCGCAGGGCCGTTCGCACCCGCGCTGGAGGGGTCCGACAACCTGGTGCTTCGCGCCGCGCAGCTCCTGAAGGAACGATATTCGGTCGGGTCAGGTGCGGCGCTGCACCTCGAAAAGCGGTTGCCCGTCGCGGCCGGCCTTGGCGGCGGTTCGGCCGACGCCGCCGGGACTCTGAGGCTGCTCGTTCGCCTGTGGCGAATCGACGCCTCCGAGGGCGATCTGCTCGAATTGGCCGCGACGCTCGGCGCCGACGTGCCGGCCTGCCTGCTGTCCCGAACGATGCGTGGGGAGGGGAGGGGCGACCGGCTCTCCACTGCGCCCCTTTCTCTCACCGGAACGCCGGTCCTGCTCGTCAATCCGGGCGCGGCGCTGGCGACGGCGGATGTTTTCCGCCGCTGGACCGGCCCGGGATCTGGGCCGCTGCCGGCCGACCCGCTCGCCGGCGGCAACGACCTCGAGCCGGCCGCCATCGCCCTCGCCCCGACGGTCGGCGAGGCGCTGAACCGGCTTCGTGCCGCTCCCGGCGTCACTTTGGCCCGCATGTCGGGCTCCGGCGCAACCTGCTTCGGGCTGTTCGAATCGGCGGCGGCGCGCGACTCGGCGGTCGCGGTTCTCGGCGCAGAACGGCCGGCCTGGTGGAGGCTCGCCACCTGCCTCGCCTGACCCGCCTGTCCCGACGCGGCACGCTCTCCCGGGCCCGTTAACCACCGCAGGCCGCGGAACGCCGTCGTGGCACGCTCCTTGCTGCACGAAGCGCGACGGGTCGAGGCCGCGCCTTGTGCGGGCGGGGCGGACATCCGGCCATGGTCCCGGCCGAACGCGAGAGCGGGGGCAAGGCGCCATGGATCCCATATGGGCCGGTCGCCCGCGTTGCTGGGCGGCCGGCTCTTTTTTGCGCGAGACAATAGCGGCTGTCCCGGGCAAGCCTCGCGTCATGTTCGACCTCGATCTCTCCGGCCCCGTCGCGCGCCTGACGCTCGATCGCCCCGAGGCGCGCAACGCCATTCCGCTCGGCGGCTGGCGCGAGCTGGCCGTGCGGACTCGAGAGGCCGAATCGGCGGGCGCGCGCTTTTTGGTCGTCGCGGGCAGCGAGGCCGCTTTCTGCGCCGGCGCCGACCTCCAGGATTTCCCCGCTTTGCAGCGTGACCCGGTGGCGCGCGCCGATTTCCGAGCAGCGATGCGCGAGGGGCTGGACCGTCTTGCCGCCGCCGCCATGCCGACGATCGCCGCGATCCAGGGCCCCTGCTACGGGGCTGGAGTCGCCCTGGCCCTGGCTTGCGACCTGCGCCTCGCCGGGCCGGGCGCGCGCTTCGCCATCACCCCGGCCAAATTCGGAATCTCCTACCCGCAGGAGGATGTGGCGCGGCTCGTTGCCTTGGTCGGGCCCGGTCAGGCTTCGCGGCTCCTGCTCACTGCTTTGCCGATCGACGGGGCGGAAGCCGCGCGCATCGGGCTGGTCGAGATTCACGCGGCGGACCTTCGAACCGCCCTCGATGAGACCGTCGCCGCCTGTGCCGCGGCCAGCCCCGCCAGCCATGTCGCCCTCAAGCGCGCCATCGCTCTCGCCGCGCGCGGAAGGGCGACCGACGCGGAGCAGGATGAGAGCTTCGACGCCCTGTTCGGCGGAGAGGATTTCGCCCGCCGCTTCGCCGCCTTGCGCGGCGGGCGCTGATCCCGCAGACTCGGTCCATGCGATCCATTCTCCTTCCGCTGCTGCTCCTCGCCGCTTGCGGGCAGGGCGGCGGTGGCGATGCCGGCGGCACAGGCACCTCGCCTTCGGGCGCCCCCGAGGATCGCATCGCCTGCGCCGTCGAGGGCGCGAGCGCGTTCGAAAATGCCTGCACGGTCGAGCGGGAGGCGGGTCCGGCCGGCACGGTCCTCACCCTGCGCAGCCCGAGCGGCAGCTTCCGGCGCCTGAGGGTGACGACCGACGGCCGCGGCGTGGTCGCGGCGGACGGCGCCGAGCGGGCGGCCGTCACGGTCCTGGGCCCCGACCGGATCGAGGTCGCGCTGGGCGGCGATCGCTACCGCCTCCCTGCCCATCTGCGCCGGTGACCGGCCGGCCGATCGTCACGGCGGCGGAGATGCGCGCCGCCGAGCAGGCCGCGATCGACGCCGGCATTCCGGTCGAGACCCTGATGGACCGCGCCGGGACGGCCGCCGCGGAAGCGATCTGGCGCTATGCCGGCCCGCTCCCCACGCTGGTCCTCTGCGGCCCCGGCAACAATGGCGGCGACGGCTATGTGATCGCCCGCCGCCTCGCCGAGCGGGGCATGGCCGTGACCGTGGCGGCCCTCGCCGATCCCGCTTCGCCGGCCTCCAAGGCCGCGCGGGCGGCTTGGACCGGATCCGTGGTTCCGCTGGCCGAGGCGCAACCGGCGCCGCTGCTCGTCGACGCGTTGTTCGGCACCGGCCTGTCCCGGCCCCTGGATTCGCCGGTCGTGGAAGCGCTCGGCGGCCTTGCCGGGCAGGCGCGGGTGCGGGCGGCGATCGACCTGCCGAGCGGAATCGCCACGGACGACGGGCATATCCTGTCGCCGGTGCCCGATTTCGACCTCACCGTGACTTTCGCGGCGCTGAAGCCCTCGCACCTGCTCCAGCCCGCGGCCCGCCATATGGGCCGGCTCATCCTCGCCGACATCGCCCTTTCGGTGGAGAGCCAGCTCGTCGAAATCGGTCGGCCGAGGCGGCGGCGGCCGGGACCGGACGACTACAAATACAGCCGCGGCTATGTCGCCGTGCTCGCCGGCGAGATGCCGGGCGCGAGCGCCCTGACCGCAGGGGCCGCGGCCCGTTCCGGCGCCGGCTATGTCCGGCTGATCTCCGGCGAGATGCTGCCCGCGGTGCCCGCGGCGGTGGTCCAGTCGCGGGGCGAGGCGGCGACCTTGCTCGAGGACGACCGGATAGGCGCCGTCGTCGTCGGTCCCGGCCTCGGCCGCGACCGCCGCGCCCGGACTCGGCTCGACATCGCCTTGCATTGCGGCCGGCCGCTGGTTCTCGACGCCGACGCGCTGGTTCTGATCGCGGGGCGGCGACCTCCGCTCAAGCTGCCGCAGGCCGCGATTCTGACTCCGCATGCCGGCGAGTTCGCCCGGCTCTGGTCGGGGGGCGAAGGCAGCAAGGTCGCCGAGGCGCGCGCCGCCGCCGCCGCCTGGGGCGCCGTGATCGTGTTCAAGGGACCCGACACGGTCGTCGCCGACCCCGACGGCCGCGCCGCCATCGCCGCCGTTCCATCGACGCTGGCGACGGCCGGAACCGGCGACGTCCTCACCGGGGTGATCGCCGCGATGCGCGCCGCCGGGCTGGAGCCGTTCGAGGCGGCCTGCGCCGCAGTCTGGCTCCATGCCCGCGCGGCCGAGTTGGCCGGTCCGGTCCTGCTCGCCGACGACCTGCTCCGCCATTTGCCGGCCGCCGCCGCCTCATGCCTCTAGAATCGGTCGTGCGCCTCGCCGCGCGCGGCGACGGCGTGACGGAGAGCGGCCGCTACGTTCCGATGACGGCGCCGGGCGACCGGGTCGCGGAATCGGGCGAGATCGAACCGGGCCCGCACCGCCAGATGCCGCCGTGCCGCCACTTTCCCGAATGCGGCGGCTGCCAGCTCCAGCATGTCGACGACGAAGCCTATGCGGCCTATCTGCGCGACCGCATCGCCGCCGCGCTCGGCGCCCAAGGGCTTTCCAGCCCCGACATCCATCCCGCCCACCTCTCGCCGCCCAACACCCGCCGCCGCGCTTCGCTGAAGGTCGAACGGCGCGGCAAGACGGTGCTGGTCGGCTTCCACGCCGAAGCGAGCCACCGGATCGTCGACATGCGCGAATGTCACATCCTTCGGCCCGAGCTGTTCGCGCTCGTCGCGCCGCTCCGCGCCCTGCTCGGCACCCTGCTCGGCCCGCGAAGCGGCGGCGGCGTGCGTATGGCTCTCGCCGACCAAGGCGTCGACCTGCTCCTCGAAGGGGTCGAGACGGAGGGGCTCGCCGCGGCCGAGGCGCTCACCGCCTTTGCCCGCGAGCACCGCCTCGCCCGCCTGGCGCTCGATGACGGTTTCGGGCCGCAGACGCGCTGGGAACCGGAGCCCGCGACGGTGACGCTCGGCGGCGTGCCGGTGCCGCTCCCGCACGGCGCCTTCCTTCAGGCAACGGCGGAAGGAGAAGCGGCCCTGGTCGATGCGGTGCGCGAAGCCGTGGGCGAGGCGCGGACCGTCGCCGACCTGTTCGCCGGCCTCGGCACCTTCGCTCTGTCCCTCGCCGGCCGAATCCTCGCCGTCGAGGGCGCGCGCGATGCCGCTCTCGCCCTCAAGGCGGCCGCGTCACGGGCCGGGCGCAGCGTCTTCGTCGACCATCGCGACCTGTTCCGACGGCCGCTCGACGTGGCCGAGCTCGACCGGTTCGAGGCGGTCGTGCTCGATCCGCCCCGCGCCGGCGCGAAGGAGCAGGTCGCGCTTCTCGCCCGCTCCGCCGTGCCGCGCATCGCCTGCGTCTCCTGCAACCCGGCGACCTTCGCCCGCGACGCCCGGACGCTCGCCGACGGCGGCTACGCGCTCTCCTGGGTGAAGCCGGTCGGCCAGTTCCGCTGGTCGACCCATGTCGAGCTCGCCGCCCTGTTCACCCGTGCTGGTGGTGGAAGAACAGCGCCAAAAGCGCGTGGATCGTGAGCGCGGCAAGCACGATCGAGCCGCCGATGAACAGCAGGAACCGCCATTTGACGACGTTGGTCGTCGACTGCACCAGGCTGTGGGCGACCCGGAAGCCGACATAGGCCCAGGCCAGATACAGGTTCAGGCCGCCGCCGAAATCCATCAGCGCGAGGCTCAGAGCGACCGCGTAGAACAGCGTCGGCTGCTCCATCAGATGGTTGTAATTGTGCGCCTTCCACTGGACCTGCGGCTCGACGACGCCGTCGAGGTCGCCGCCCTTGCTGCCGACCCGCCCGCTGAGGCTGATGCCCTTGCGCCGCATCGCCGGGAAACGCACTGCGTACATCCAGGTCATGATGACGAGCGACCAGGCGACCAGAGTCACGACGGGTGCGAGGATCGGGCTGTGCATCGCAATTCTCCCCCTTATTCGAAGGGTGAAGAGTGGCCGCTGGTCGGACGCGTGTCAAAGCGCGCGCAGCCCGTTGAAACGAAGCGCGAAATAGCGTCTGATCCAGCGGCGGCGGGAGGAATCGCGGATGAAATGGGCCTGGCTTGCACTCGGCGCGGCGGCGACGGCGGCACCGCTGGATGCGGCCCCCTTGCCGACGCGGGTCACCGGAAAGGCGCTTGCCGCGCTCTGCGACGCCGATCGCAACGCCTGCATCGGCTATGTCGTCGGCGCGGTCGACGCCTTCGTCGCGACCCAGGTCATGCATCGCGGCCCGGTGACCTTCTGCCTGCCCGCCGGAGTCACCAACCAGCAGCTTGCGGAAGCGGCAGTGCGGGCGATCCGCTCGCGCCCCGACCTCGGCGACAACAATGCAGCGACGATCGTCATCGTCGCGCTCGTCGCCGCTTATCCTTGCACGCCGCCGCCCGCGCCGGCGCGACCGCCTCAGCCGCCGGGCCGCTGAGGTGCCGGCCGCTCCGACGAGCCGGCAGATCGGCGCGGTGGTCGTCGGCAACGCGCTCGAATTCTACGATTTCGTCACCTACAGCTTCTTCGCGGTCCAGATCGGCCGCTCTTTGTTTCCGGGCGACGCCGACCGGTCGCTGATGCTGTCGCTCGGCACCTTCGGAATCGGCTTTCTCAGCCGGCCGCTCGGCGGCCTCGTCATCGGCCGCTATGCCGACCGCAAGGGCCGCAAGCCGGCGATGATCCTTTCCTTCACTCTGATGGGCCTCGGGCTCGTCGGCCTTGCGCTGACCCCCTCCTACGCCGTCGCGGGTCTGGCCGCGCCGGCGCTCGCCATCGTCTTCCGGCTGGTCCAGGGTTTCGCGCTCGGCGGCGAGGTCGGGCCGAACACCGCCTGGCTGCTCGAAGCGGCGCCGCCCGGCCGGCGCGGCCTCTACGTCTCGCTCCACATGGCGACGGCGGATGTCGGCGTGCTTGTCGCCGGCCTCGTCGGCTTCGCTCTGTCGTCGTTGCTCGCTCCGGCGCTGTTCGACGCCTGGGGCTGGCGGATCGCCTTCCTGCTCGGCGCCGCCATCGTGCCGTTCGGCCTCGCCTTGAGGCGCACGCTCGACGAGACCCTGCCGCCGGCGAAGGAAGAGATCGCGTCGGCCGACTTCCGTCCCGTCCTGGCCACCGCGGCCGCCGGAATGATCGTCCTCGGCGCCGCGACCATCGCCAACTACACGCTCCAATATATCAACACCTACGCCCAGACGACGCTCCACATGGCGGTGAACGTCGCGTTCGGAGCCACGCTCGTGCTCGGCGCGGTCAGCGTCGCCTGCGACCTCGCCGCCGGCTGGCTCGCCGACCGCTTCGGCCGCAAGCGCACCCTGTTGCTGCCCTGGCTGGCGCTGATCCTTCTCGCGGTCCCCGCCTACCTCTTGGTCAGCGCCTTCCCCACGCCCGCGGCCTTGTTCGCGGTCACCGCCTTCCTCAGCCTCGTCCACATCCTCGGCTCGACTCCGGCGATGCTGCTGGTGCTTGAGGCGATCCCCGCTCGGGTCCGCGCCGGCGCGATGGGGCTGATCTACGCCTGCGCCATCTCGATCTTCGGCGGCACCGCCCAGCCGCTGGTCCGCAAGCTGATCGAATGGACCGGCAGCCCGCTGGCGCCCGGCTGGTACATGACCGTGGCGGTGGCGTGCGGGCTGACGGCGACGTTCCTGATCCGCGAGCGGAAGGACGCCTGAGCCATCAGTCGAACATCTTCGAGAAGCGGCGCGGGGCCCGGTCCTTCCAGTGGCCGCGATGATAGGCGTCGCTGGCGAGGAGGGGCAGCACGCTGGTCGCCTCGGCGAAGACCATCTGCTCGAGCGCGGTCGAGACCTTGCCCCAGCTCGCCGCCTCCTGGAGGGTCGAGGAGGAGCAGGCGCCGTCGCGCACGTCGGCGACGGTGATCTG
>JAXDPL010000098.1:0-34903 GCA_034668385.1 Sphingomonadales bacterium
GGATTCTCGAAATAGAGCTGGCGGCGCTGCATCAGGTCGATGAACCCCGCCTCGAAGCGCCGCTGGACGTCGGGCGGGCTGCCGGGGCCGGGCGAGAGCTGGAGGTTCTGAAGCCCGAGCTCGTAGATCGCGGCCATCCGTTCGTCGACCAGCTTGGAAAGCGGCTGGGACGAGGCGACGGCGTAGAAGGAGGGGGCCGAGCGGAAGCGGGCGCTCTCGACGTTCATCCAGACGCCCGCCACCTTCTGCTTCTCGCGCACGACGAGCGGCTGGAGCGGGCCCTTCACCACCACGGCGATGGCGGCATCCTGCCGCGGCACCCGTCCTCCGGGATAGAGGATGGCGCCGAACAGCAGCAGCTCGGCGCCGGTGAACGAATAGCGGATCTCGATCCGGCTGTCGGAGACGTCGGGGACCAGGGTCGGCTTCGTCGCCGACAGGCTGAGCGGCGCCAACGCGGCGAGCAGGACGAGGCGCCGCCTCACAGCAATTCCGCCGTATAGATCTCGTCCGGCCGCCAGCCGAGCCCGATCGCCATCCTGACCGCGACCGCGAGGATGACGATGGCGAGGAACATGCGGAGCAGTTCGGGCTTCGCCTTCTGCGCCAGCCGGGCGCCCAGCTGGGCGCCGATCACCGAGCCCAGCAGCAGCAGGGCGGCCAGCACCACGTCGACCGATTTGGTCGTGGTGGCGTGGATCAAAGTTGTCGCGGCGGTGACGAACAGGATCTGGAGCAAGGAGGTGCCGACCACCACCTGCGCCGACATCCCCAGGATGTAGATCATCGCCGGCACCATGACGAAGCCGCCGCCGACTCCGAGCAGCACGGTCAGCATTCCGGCGATGAAGCCGAGGCCGAGCGGCGCGAGCGGGGAGATGTAGAGGCCGGACTGGTAGAAGCGCCAGCGGAAGGGCAAAGAGGCGATCACCGGATTGTGGCGCTTCGGCCTCGGCTTGTCCGCCTTGGGCTTGATGATGTCGAGCGCGGTCGCCGATTCCTTGGCCATCATCGTGCCGATGGTTCCGAGCAGGACGACGTAGAGCAGCCCGATCGCGGTATCGATCTGGCCGAGCTTCTGGAGCAGCCGGAAGATGCCGCCTCCGGCGAGGGCGCCCATCAGTCCGCCGAGGATGATCACCGCGCCCATCCGGTAATCGACCCCCTTGCGGCGGCGGTGGGCGAGCACTCCGGAGACGCTTGTGCCGGTGATCTGGGTGGTCGCCGAGGCGACCGCCACGGCCGGGGGGATTCCGTAGAAGATCAGGATCGGGGTGGTGAGGAAGCCGCCGCCCACCCCGATCATCCCGGTGAGCAATCCGACCACGCCGCCGAGCGCCACGATCACCAGCGCGTTGACCGACAGCCCTGCGATGGGGAGGTAGACGTCCATTCCGGCCGGACCCTAGCCGCTGCGGCAGGCCGGCGGAAGGCGGCTAGAAGCCGGTCGAGAGCGTGACGGCCGGTCCCGAGCCGGGGCGGGCGGAGCCGGCCACTCGAAAGCGCCAGTCCGCCGACACGTTTATGAAGCCCGCGCCGGTCGGGAGCGTCAGGTCGGCGTGAGGGCCGGCGTCGACGCGCGAGCCCCCCGGCTGGGCGGCCGCCCAGGCTCCGGCGCCGAGGCGGAAACGGCCGAGCGGCACCGTCATCCGCGCGGCGCCGTCGGCGAAGCGGTCGCGCCGCCGCGCGCCGACGATCCCCGCCTGGCCGTAAACGTCGAGGCGCAGGGCCCCGAGCCGCAAACCGTCCAGCCCGCCATAGACGACGAGATCGAAGGCGGAACGTCCGTCCGGACCCAGTTTCGCGCGGCGTTCGGCCAGCAGCCGCAGAGGCACCGCGCGCAGCGGCTTCCAGTCGAGGCCCGCCGCGCCCTCCGCGGCCCGTCGATCGTGCAGCGGGGCGTAAAGCCGGAGGCTGAGCGACAGCCCTTCGCCGGGCGTGCCGGTGAGCCGATAGGCGGCGCGGGCGCCCGCCTGGCTTCCAGCCAGCGTGCCGGCGGGAATCAGGCCGGTCTCGCTGCGACCGCGGCGCGCGAACAGCCACGCCGAGACCGACCAGCGCGAGTGGCGGCCGGCTGGAGGAATGGCGATGGCCGGCCGCACCGCGGGCCCGATCGAGGAGGATTCCGGCGCGCTCGCAGGGGCAGTCGTCTCGTTCGCCCCCAGCGGGAAAGAAGGGCGCGGGGCGGGCAGGGGCGCGAGGGTAAGACGCTGTGCATGCGCTCCCGGCGCGCCGGCTTCGAAATGTTCGAAGACGAGGCGGGCGCCCCTCGGCTTCGTTCGGAGTGAACGGGAAGATGTCACGAGAAGGGTGGCGGCCTTGCTCGGCGTTTCCGCTGTCGGCGGCTTAGCGGCTGGCGGGAACGGTATCACTTTCATCGCCGGGCCCTCGTCCCAGGGCGGCGCCAGCAGCGCGATCCGGAATCCCGCCCAGCCGCCGATCACCGTCAGCAGGAACCGGATCGGCGCGGGCGGGCTCCTCATTCGGCGCCTTCCTGGGCCGGGAAACGGTGCTCGGTCTTGTCCCAGGCCGGGCGGCCGGTGCGGCGCAGCCTTCGGTAGCGGGCGAGCGCGGCCGCCGCGGCCAGCATCGTCACCGCGTTGCCGACCAGCGCTCGCGGTATGGCCCGAACCCCCTCGGCCGGGCCGTAGGCCGCCGCGGTGAAGGCCGAACGCACCGCCAGCCGCCAGACGAGCAGGGCGAGGTTGATGCGCACCAGCAGCGACAATGCGGGCGGAAGCGGCGCCGGGGGCGGACCGCCCAGCGCTTCGCGGCCCTTCAGCGCCAGCCACAAGGCGATCGACGCATAGCCGGAGAAGAGCATGAGCGCCGCGAGCGGTCCTTGCCGGTCGCGAAGCCGCATCCAGCGCTCGGCGAGGCCGCCGCGCCAGCCGAGCCGATCCCAGCCGCACAGCGCGATCCCGGCCATCCATCTCGACTTTTGTCGAACCGCAGCGGCCAGGGTGGCGGGAAAATATTCGTGCGTCGCGACGAGGCTTCCGTCGCGATGTCGCGCCCGCAGGAACAAGGCCCGTCCGCCCGCCTCGGCGATGCGCAGGCCGAGTTCGTAATCCTCGGTCAGGCTCGCGGCGTCGAAGGGCGTTCCTCCTCCCGCCGCCGCCAGCGCGTCGAGGCTGCGTCTCGAGAAGGCGCAGCCGACGCCGGCGGAAGGGAGGCTCGCGCCGAGCCGCTGTCGCACCACCAGCTCCTTGCCGTGCGCCTCGGCGAACTCGTCGGCATAATGGCCGGCGACGAGGCGCGAGCCGGCGTCGGGCAGCGGCAGCACCGGCAGCTGGACGAGATCGGCGTAAGCGAGATGGCGGAGAAACAGGGCCGCCTCGCCGGGATGGACCACGTCCTCCGCGTCGTGCAGGACGATTGCGTCCGCGCGCCAGCGGCCGGCGGCTTCGTCGGCGGCGAGCGCTCGCCACAGCGCGTTCAGGCAGTCCGCCTTGGTGGTGGGGCCTTCACGCGCGCCGACGATCAGGCGGATTCGCGGGTCGCCCACGGCCGCGGCCGCGGCGCGCGTCCCGGGGTCGTTGGGATAGCAGCCGAGATAAAGTCTGAAATCCACATCGCGATAGGCGGCGAGAGTCGTCCGAAGCATCGCGCCGATCACCCCGGCCTCGTCCCAGGCGGGCACGAACAAGGCGAGCCTCCGCCGCGCCTCCTTCGCCGAGGGCGGGCCGGTCGGCTGCGGCCGGCGCTCCAGGCGCAGCGCCGCCCAGATCAGGTCCACCGCGAGATCGCCGATACCCAGGACGAGAAAACCGGCGGCGGCGAACAGCGCCGTCTCGCGCATCGATGCTTCCACGCCGCCCCACGGCAGCCCCGCCACGGCCATTCGATTCTCTCCGAATCGGCTCTCGATATCATCCATTTTGCTGAGCATCTGGCAAGTCCCCGCCGGTCCCTCCGTTTCGGACCTAACGGAAGGCGTCGTTCCGGGCTTTCCCTCCGTTCCGGACCAGCCTCCGACACACCCCGCCAAGCCTGAGGAGCAGGCTCCTTCCGGTCCTCCGGGGGGAGAGTCGACATGGCGAAACGTGGGATTTGGCTGACGGCGGCGGTCGCGACGCTGGCCTTGGCGGCTCCGGCCGCGGCCTGGAACGGGCGCGGCCACATGATGGTCGCCGCGGTTGCGTGGCAAAGGCTCGACCAGGCCACCCGCGACAAGGTCGGCGACCTGCTCGAGGCGAGTCCCTGGTACGCCCGGTGGACGGCCGGCGCGCCGGCAGGCGCCACCGACGAGGAGAAGCACCGCCTCGCCTTTCTCCGCGCCGCGACCTTCCCCGACGACATCAAGTCGGCGTCGGGCTACGTCAACGACCACGCGACCGGGGCCGAGGCACGCCGGAACATCGGCTACCCGGACTGCGACCAGCACCGCTACTGGCACTTCAAGGACCTGCCCTTCTCGACCGACGGCACTCCGCTGGAGCCGCCGGGCGATCCGAACGCCGAAACCCAAATCAAGACGTTCGCGGCCGTGCTCGCCGATTCAGGGGCGGCCAATTCGCTCAAGTCCTACGACCTGGCCTGGCTCGTCCATCTCGTCGGCGACGTCCACCAGCCGCTCCACGCCACCAGTCGGTTCAGCGCGGGCCTGCCGCAGGGGGACCAGGGGGGAAACAAGGTCAAGGTCTGCGATCCGGGCTGCGGGGCGGGTCTCCACGGAGTCTGGGACGATGCGCTCGGGAAATCGAGCGATCCGGCCTCGGTGATCGCGGCGGCGGCGGCGCTGCCCGCGGCCGATGCGGGTGCCGCCGGCCAGCTCGATCCGGACGTCTGGCTGGCCGAGAGCCTGACGCTGGCGAGGAGCGTCGTCTACAACGCCCCCGTCGGCAACGGCGCCGGGCCGTTCACGCTCGACGCCGCCTACGACAACGCGCGGACCGCCACGGCGCGCGATCGAGTCGCCCTCGCCGGCGCGCGCCTCGCCGCGCTGATCGAGGCCGCGCACCTGCGGATCGCGCCGTCGACCCCGGCCGTCGAGGCCTGCGGGCAAGGCACCTTCCACCCGCCGGCGCCGAAGCACGCCGGTTCGGTCGTCACGCATCCGCCCAAGGCGAAGCCCAAGCCGAAGAAGCATCGGCACCATAGGAGGCACCGGTGATGCGCCCCGCCCGGCGCCTCGTCGCCTTCTTCGCCCTCGCCGCCCTCGGCCTTGCCCAGGCCGGTCCCTCCGCGGCCTTCGCTCAGCCGATTCCGGGTCCGTCGACGGCCGCGGCCAGTGCGCTGCCGCAAGACGTGATGCGGGTCCACTATATCAATGTCGAGCAAGGCAACGCCGCACTCCTCGAATTTCCGTGCGCCGCCGTGCTGATCGACTCCGGCGGGCGCGAGCGCCTGGCCTCCGCGAGCAAGCATCTGGTCGATTATCTGAACGCCTTCTTCGCGCGCCGAACCGATCTCAACCGGCACCTCGCGGCGGTGTTCATCACGCACACGCACAGCGACCACAACAGCAACCTCAAGCTGGTCGCCCAGACGTTCACGATCGACAACTACATTCACAACGGCCTGCGCGCCGGGTCCGGCAGGGTCAACGCCAATTGGATGCTGGACCATGGCGGCCTGGCCGCAAGCCACGTCGAGGCGGTGCAGGACGTCGGGCCGGCGCCGGTCACCGACGCGGTGATCGATCCGGTCGCCTGTCCGCGAGTCGATCCGAAGATCGAGGTCCTGTCCGGCGGCCTCACGGTCAATCCGGGCTGGAGCGCGGCTGACTTCAAGAACGGCAACAATCACAGCCTCGTGATCCGGGTCGATTACGGCGCGGCCTCCTTCCTGTTCCCGGGCGACCTCGAAAATGCCGGGATCGCCCGCCTGTCGGGCCGGCTCGCCAACCGGGCGGACCTCGACGTCGACGTCTACGAGGTGAATCATCACGGCGCCGACAACGGCACCACCGCCGCCTGGCTCGCGGCCCTGACTCCGAAGATCGCGGTCATTTCGATGGGCCCGTCCACGGTGCAGCAGCCCTGGACCGGCTGGGCCTATGGCCACCCGCGCAAGACGGTCATCGACCTGCTCCAGAGCAACGTCGCGATGACTCGGCCGCCGGTGACCGAGCCGGTCGCCGACGGGGCGAAGCGGTTCACGCCCCGCTCGATCACCCGCGCCATCTACGCGACCGGCTGGGATGGCGACGTCGTCGTCACGGCCGCCCCCGACGGCACGCTCGCCGTCGCGCCGGCACAGCCGTGATGCGCGCGTTCGCACATCTCGCCGTCCGAGGGCGCATGCCGGGCCTATTGCGTGCGGCTGTGGCGATCGCCGTCTTCGCGGGAGTTCCGGCGGTCGCACTTGCGCAATCGGCTCCGGCTCCGACGCCGATCGCGGAGGGCAAGGCGGCCGACTGGCTGTTGGTGTTCAAGTTAAACGCGAAGACGGCCTCGACGCCGGAGCCCGCGGCCACTCGGCCCTGTCCCTTCGGCGCCGCCAAGCCGCATCCGGGCGCCATCGGCTTGGCTTACGCGTTTGCCACGAATTCCAAGCCGCAGCTTCACGCCGGCCCGGGCTTGGCCGGCACCGGAACCGCCGACCCTCTCGGAGCAACCTTTTCCGAAATCTGGAACGGCAACTATCATTTCGTCGTCTGGAACGACCAGTTCTACGGATTTCCGAAGATCAAAGCGCCGGGTTGCAGCGGCGATGGCTGCGACAAGCCGTGGGGCCATTCGAAAGGCGTGTTGGCGTGGAACGACGCCGGCCAGGGGATCATCCTGCAGGTGACCACGCCGGCATGGCCCGGAGCAGCCAGCAAGTCCCATCCCCGCGGCGGAGAGGGCAATACGCTCGGCTGCATCGGCGCGGATGACAACGTCATCGTGAGCCAGCATTTCTTCGCGCTGAAGCTCAACGAACCCGACGTCGAACACGTCCTGGACGCGCTTGCGAACGCGAGCGTGGCCACCGACGTCACCAATCCGCAACTCGTCAATAATGGTGGGCCGCCGGCCATAAGGACCAAGGTGGCGGCCCTCGGGCAGCGATCGGCGAGCACCTCTGTCATCGACCTGACCTTGTCGAGCGGGGTCCGGATGATCTCCAAGCCCTCGCAACTGACCGTCCCGCCCTGGCAGCTGGTTTCGGCCCGGCTCGGCGGAATTCCGTTGCGGGTGGCGAGTTGGTGGGCGTCACCGCCGATTCCGTCCACCACCTCCGCGACTCCGGTCGGATGCTGGGGTGGCGGCCTCGGCAAGCCCGGCGCCGTCGAGATCGCGACATCCGGCACGTGGAATCGCAAGCCGATCGGCTTCAGGGCGGTCAAGCCGGACGGCAATCACGCCAAGATCGGAATTTCGACCGCGGGTACACACCCCTATTCGATATTCGGCGACATGAACCAGCAAGGGGCGCTGTCGGGCGACAAAGACGCTTGCCATAGCAGCCAGAACTTCCGCGGAGGGCTGTTCTTTGTCGTGGAGAACCAGGCGCTTCACGACAGCGTCAAGGACCTTCTGGAAGGCTGCACCGCGCCGCAGGTGCTCGCCAGCGGGGCGGCGGCGACGACCTGCGTCGTTCCTCCGCCTCCTGCGAAAAAGACGAAGAAATGAAGGGCCTCGCTTTGCTCGCCGCCGCCGCCACGCTGGCGCTCGGCCCGTCCGCCTTCGACTCCTGCGCCGCTCAGGGCGGGTGCTGCCGGGTCTGCTCGGCCGGCAAGGCGTGCGGCAACAGCTGCATCGCCCGCTGGAAGACGTGCCACAAGGGCAAGGGCTGCGCCTGCAACGGGTGAGCCTTGCGAGGGGTGACGCTGAAGCCTAGGCCGCGCTGATGCGCGTCTTCTGGGACGAAAGGCAGCGGCGCCACGCACCCGGGAAGGAGCTGCATAACGGCGCCTTCGTGCCCTTCGCCGAGAGCCCCGCGCGGGCCGACGCCCTGCTCGCCGCGCTCGGGCCGGTCGAGGCGCCGGCCGATTTCGGCGAGGCCCCGCTGCGGCGCGTCCACTCCGCCGCCTATCTCGATTTCCTGAAAGGCGCGTGGGGCGAATGGCGCGAGGCGGGGCGGCCCGGCGACGCGGCCGGCTACGTCTGGCCGGCGGTTCGGCGCCGGCCGCTGGCGCTGGAGCGGGTCGACGCTAAGCTTGGCCTGTTCTCGATCGACGCCTCGACGCCCGTCGCCGAAGGCACGTTCGAGGCGGCCTACTGGTCGGCGCAGACCGCGCTCGCCGGTCTCGAGGCGGTGCTGGCAGGCGAGCGAGGCGCCTTCGCCCTGTGCCGCCCGCCCGGCCACCATTCAGGCGCCGATTACATGGGCGGCTATTGCTACCTCAACGCCGCCGCGATCGCCGCCGACGCCGCGCTCGCCGCCGGCCGCCGGCGGGTCGCGATCCTCGACGTCGACTATCATCACGGCAACGGCACGCAGGACATCTTCTACGCCCGCGGGGACGTGCTGTTCGTCTCGCTCCACGCCGACCCGCGCACCGATTACCCCTTCTTCTGGGGCCACGCCGACGAGGCGGGCGAGGGCGACGGGGAGGGCGCGACGCTCAACCTCCCGCTGCCGCGCGGCACAGGCTGGCCCGGCTACGCGCCGGCGCTGGATGCGGCGCTGGAGCGAATCGTGGAATTCGCCCCGGATCTGCTCATCGTCTCTTGGGGCGCCGACACGTTCAGGGACGACCCGATCAGCTTCTTCCGCCTCGAGACCGCGGACTATTCGGCGATGGCGCGGCGCATCGCCTCGCTCGGCCTGCCGAGCCTCGCCGTGATGGAAGGCGGCTACGCGGTGGACGCGCTCGGCGCCAACGTCGTGTCATTTTTGTCAGGTTTGTGAGCGGCGGGAGGCGGAAGGATCGAACGGGCTGCGCAGCTGGCGAACGAGGTTCGAGGCGCCGGAATCGTAATCGTCGCCGAGGCCGAAGCGGGTCGCCCTGAGGTCCGGCTCGGCAAGGTCGCGATAGGTGCCGAACAAGCGGTCCCAGAGGCTCAGCACGTCGCCGTAATTGCTGTCCGTCTCGGCGCGCCGGCTCGAATGGTGGACATGGTGCATGGCCGGAGTGACCAGGACGAGCCTGAGCCGGGCGTCCACCGCGGGGGGAAGACGCAGGTTGGCGTGGGTCCAGAGCGAGAAACCGATCGCCACCGCCTCGTAGGCGGCGAGGGTCGCCGGATCGAGCCCAAGCGCCACCGTGATCCCCGCCAGCCAGGGGACGACATAGAGGAGCTCGAGCGGGTGGTTGCGAAAGCCGGTCGAGAGGTCGAGCCGAACGTCGCCGTGGTGGACCCGGTGCGCCCGCCAGAAGAGCGGAAGGGCGTGCGAGGCGCGGTGGGCGAGCCAGGTGGCGAGGTTGCGGAGCAGGATCGTGGCGACGACGACCACGGCCGCCGGGAGCGCGATCCGGTGGAACAGGCCTATGCCGTGCCGAGCGGCCCAGGCGGCGGGCAGGACGGTCGAGAGCGGCAAAGCGGCGCCGAGCGCGGCGTTGATCAGGCCGAGCGCGACATTGCCGGGAATACGGCCGGCCGGCTCCTCGTTCGCCTGGTGCAGCGGCCGCCACAACTCGGCCGCCGCGAGCAGGAAGAGCAGGGCCCAGAAAGCGGCGAAGGCGAGCCAGCCGGCCCCGCCACGGGGCAGGCCGCTCAGCACGTTGCGGGGCGCCCGGGGCGCGGTGTTGACATGTCTCGCTCCACCCCGCCATTTAGCGCCCGCTTCGCGACAAAGGGAGTCCGTCATCATGGTCAAGCTCGTGCGCCAAGTTGCCGCCGCCGCCCTGTTCGCCGTCGTCGCCACCGATGCGGCCCTCGCCGGCAACACTGCGGTCCCCGGCCCGATGATCGGCGCGGGCGCTCCGGCCCTCGCCGTCTTCGCCGCCGGCTACTGGCTGATCCGCCGCCGCAAGCGCGGCTGAGCCTCCCGACCGGGTGGCCACGCTCGCGGACAGGAAAGCCGAGCGCCTCGACCGCGGGACGCTCTTTTTCTGGCTCGTCCTGCTGGCGGCCCTCAACGCATTCGCCGGCCCCGCCCTCCGCATCGTTCCCGAGCACGGTCTCGCTTACGCCCTGTTCGAATTGTTCGGCATCAGCGCGATCAGCTGGGTCGCGCTCGCCGCCGTCCTTGCTCTCCTGAAGGACGCGCCCTTCGAGCCCCTGCGCACCGCCGACGGCTGGATCGCGGCGCTCACCGTCCTCGTCGCGCTCGCCCCGGTCGCCACCGCCAGCGCGCTGGCCCTCACCGGCCTCGCTCTCTGGATGGTCGCAGCGTCGGAAGCCGGATCGCCGCTCCGCCGGGCGGGTCTGATCGCGCTCGCCTTGACCGGTCCGTTGATCTGGGGGCGCCTGCTCCTCGCCTGGTTCAGCGGGCCGTTGCTCGGAGCCGACACCTGGCTGGTCGGCGCGGTGACGGGGGCGGCCCACGTGGCGAACACCCTCGCGCTCGCCGACGGCAGCGGCCGCCTCGGCGTCGCTCCGGGCTGCTCCTCCTGGCAGGGGATGTCGCTGGCGCTGCTGCTTTGGGTGACGGTCAACCAATGGTTCCGCGTGCCGCTTACCCGCGGGTCGGTCGCGGCCTGCCTCGGCGCTCTGGGAGTGACGGTGGCGATCAACGTCGCCCGCCTCGCCGCCATGGTCCGCTTCCCCGCCCATATCGAGGAAATCCACCACGGCTGGGGCTGGCACCTCGCAATGTGGTCGACTCTGGTCGCCGTCAGCCTCGTCTGCCTGTGGGGAGCGCGGCGTGAAGCCTTCGCCTAGCGTCCTTTTCGGGGCGCTCCTCGCCCTCAGCCTGGCCGGAAAGCTCGCCGCCAACCAGGCCGCCGAGGGCCCCGATCCGCGCCGCTTCGACGCGGAGGCCGCGGCGATGCTGCGCTCCGCCGGCTTCGCCGCCGCGGTCGAGCACCGACCGTTCGGCAGCCTGCTTCACGGCAGCCGGGGCGGCTGCAGAATGATCCTCGCCGAATATGATCCGCACGGCACGTTCGCCGCTTTGCTCGGCGAACTGGCGGCTCCGGTCGGTCCGCTTCGCTTCGCCTGGCGCGGACGGACCTACACGGCCGCGCCGAGGCGGCGGGCGCTGCTCGATTTCTATCTGTGGCGGGAGCTTCGCCGGGTGCGGATCGCGGCTCCGCGGGCGCCGCTCGCGGCCTGGGCCGCCAGCCCCGGCTGCGACACGCAGGGCCTCGACTGGGGGCGGCTGGCGAGCCTCCCGGCCTGAGGCGGGGAGCCCCTTTTCAGCATCTTGGCGGCCTTCGAAACATGGGTTACGCTGCGGTATGAAAAGCCGACGCCTCCTCCTCGCCTGCCTGCTCGCCGTCGCCTGCTCGCAGCAGAGCAACGCCGGCCCGACCCCGGTCGTGCTCGCCGTCGACCGGCCGGAAACGCAGTCGACCGGCACCTTCGCCCTCACCTCGCCGGATTTCAGCGCCAATGGCACTCTGGCCGACCGGTTCAGCGCCTACGACGTGAACAGCTCCCCCGCGCTGGCCTGGTCGGGCCTCCCCACCGGAACGAAGAGCCTGGCGCTGCTGCTCGAGGATCCCGACGCGAGCTCGGGCAAGCCGTTCGTCCACTGGCTGGTCGCCAATATCGATCCCGCCGCCGGCGGCTTGTCGGAAGGCTCGGTCACGCTCGGCGCCCGGGTCGGCCGCAACACGCGCGGCGACCCGGCCTATTTCGGCCCCAAGCCGGGCGAGCGCGATCCGCACCATTATCATTTCGAGATGTTCGCGCTCGACCGCCAGCTCGAGTTCAAGGTCGCCCCGACCCGCGACCAGCTGCTCGCCGCGATGAACGGCCACGTCCTCGCCAAGGTGGACCTGGTCGGCCTCTACGCCCACCATTGAGCGGGCGTGCCGCTGCCCTCCCTGTTCCGGCACATGATCGCTGCACTGCTGCTCGTCGCGGCCGGGTGCGCCTGCGCTGCCGGTCCGGCCGGAATCTGGGCCGTCCGTGCGGAGGGCCGGACAATAATGCTGCTGACGATCCGCGCCGATCCCTCCGCCCCCGCCGGCTGGTCGGCCGATATGGTGCGGCCCGAGGGGAGTGCTTTCACCCAGACCCATGAGCTGATCGGCCTGGGTGGGCCGCTGGGCCACCGCCTCCTGCGCGCGATCGCGCGGGAGGGGGACCGGTTGCTCTTCGCGCAGGCGACACGCGGAGCCGGCCGGGAGGACGACATTCACACCTTTCGGACCATCGAGGGCGGCCTTGCCGAGTGGGGCATCAAGGGCGATCCGATCCCGCCGCTCCTCCTCGCCCCGGCACGGCGGGGGGAGACGGTGGATTTCCATCTCGATCCTACCCACGGCTATTGGCTCGACGAGCCGTGGCCGAGCAACGCGGAGATGACGCGGCTGTTCGAGGAGGACCAGGCGGCGCGCAAAGGACCGGCCATCGACTGGTCGATCGTCGGCCCGCAGGACGCGGCGCGGCGGGCGCGGGCCACGGCGCTGCTCGAAGCGGGCGCCCTCCGGAGCGGCGACGATTTCTGGCACGCCGCCTTCCTCTTCCAGCACGGCGCCAAGCCGGAGGATTATCTGCTCGCGCATGGGCTGGCGGTCATCGCCGCCGCGCGGGGCCGGCGCGATGCGGCCTGGATCGCCGCCGCGACGCTCGACCGCTATCTGCAGGCGATCGGCCAGAAGCAGGTCTACGGCACCCAATATCTGACCCGACCCGGCCAGCCGGTGACCCAGGAACCCTATGACCGCACCACTCTCTCGGATGGCATGCGATCCGCCACCGGCGTGCCCACGCTCGAATGGCAGGAGAAGCAGCGGGCGGAGATGGACGCGCAGCGGGGGCCTCCGCCGCCGCCGAAGCGCTAAACCTTCTCGACCTTCAGTCCTCCTTGTGAGGCGCAGCCTCATGGGGAGGGGGACCGCACGAAGTGCGGTGGAGGGGCCTTCTGAGTCAGTAAAGCCCCTCCACCATGCTTCGCATGGTCCCCCTCCCCATCGCCTTCGGCGACAGGGAGGACTGAGGTTCGTACTCCTTTAAAGCTTCTCGGTCAGCTCCGGGACGATCTTGAACAGGTCGCCGACCAGGCCGAGGTCGGCGACCTGGAAGATCGGCGCTTCCTCGTCCTTGTTGATCGCGACGATCAGCTTGGAATCCTTCATTCCGGCGAGATGCTGGATCGCGCCCGAAATGCCGATCGCGATGTAGCATTCGGGGGCGACGATCTTGCCGGTCTGGCCGACCTGATAGTCGTTGGGCGCATAGCCGGCGTCGACCGCGGCGCGGCTGGCGCCGACCGCCGCGCCCAATTTGTCGGCGAGCGGATCGATGTACTGGTGGAACTGCTCGGACGATCCGAGCGCGCGCCCGCCCGAGACGATGATCTTGGCGCTGGTCAGCTCGGGCCGCTCGGACGCGGCGATCTCGGCGCCGACGAAGCTGGAGAGTCCGGAATCGCCGCCGCCGGAATAGGGTTCGAGGACCCCCGAGCCGCCCTCGGCCGCCGCCTTCTCGAAGGCGGTGCCGCGCACGGTGAGCACCTTCTTGGCGTCGCCGGACTTCACCGTGGCGATGGCGTTGCCGGCGTAGATCGGCCGGACGAAGGTGTCCGGCCCCTCGATGCCGATGACGTCCGATATCTGCATGACGTCGAGCAGGGCGGCGACGCGTGGGGCCACGTTCTTGCCGGTCGTGGTCGAAGCGGCGACGAAATAGTCGCAGTGGTCGCGAACGAGGTCGACGGCGACCGGCGCCACATTCTCGGCGAGCTGGTGGGCATAGGCCGGGCCGTCGGCGACGTGCACCTTGGTCACGCCCGCTATCTTCGCGGCGGCCTCCGCGACGGCGCCGACCCCCTCGCCGGCGACGAGCGCGTGGACCTCGCCCAGCTTCGCGGCGGCGGTGATGGCGGAGAGGGTCGCGTCCTTGAGCTGCCCCCCTTCATGCTCGACCAGAACCAGAGCGATCATCCGACGACTCCTGCGGTGCGAAGGCGGTCGATCAGCTCGTCGACCGACTGGACCTTGATTCCGGCCTCGCGCTTCGAGGGCTCGCGGACCGACAGAATCTGCAGCCGCGGCGCCGTGTCGACGCCGTAATCGGCCGGCGTCTTCTGGGCGAGCGGCTTGGACTTGGCCTTCATGATGTTGGGCAGCGAGGCGTAGCGCGGCTCGTTGAGGCGAAGGTCGGTGGTGACGATGGCCGGAAGCTTCAGCCGTACCGTCTCCAGCCCGCCGTCGACCTCGCGGGTGACGCTGACCTGCTCCCCCTCGACCTCGACCTTCGAGGCGAAGGTGCCCTGGCCCCAGCCGAGCAAAGCGGCGAGCATCTGGCCGGTCTGGTTCGAATCGTCGTCGATCGCCTGCTTGCCGAGGATGACCATGCCGGGCTCTTCTTCCTTCGCGATCGCGGCGAGGATCTTGGCGACTGCGAGCGGCTCGACGGCGTCGTCGGTCTGGACCAGGATCGCCCGGTCGGCGCCCATGGCGAGGGCGGTGCGCAACGTCTCCTGCGCCTTGGCCGGCCCGATCGACACGGCGACGATCTCGGTGGCGACGCCCTTCTCCCTGAGGCGGATCGCCTCCTCGACCGCGATCTCGTCGAACGGGTTCATGCTCATCTTGACGTTGGCGAGGTCGACCCCGCTCCCGTCGGCCTTGACCCGCGGCTTCACGTTGAAGTCGATCACCCGCTTGACGGGGACGAGAAGTTTCATGGCAGGCTTTCCTTCATTGGGGACGCAGCGCAGCGCGCTTGCGCTCGACCTTGCGCCCGAAATAGGCAAGCATCTCGAGCGATGCCGTGTGGAGGTCCGCAAGCGCCTTGTCGCGGCTGGTCTTCAGCGTCTGCCGGAACTGCTCGGCGGTCGAGCTGCCCATGCCGTCGAACTGGAGCGCGATACCCCCGGGCGAGAACTCCCGGTACAGGAACAGAGTGGCAAACTCTTCCCGCCCGCCATACTTGCTCTTTTCTCCCGGCAGGTGCCTCCCCTCATAGGCGAGGAGCTCAGCATGACAGGCCGTCGAGGGGCTGGTGAGCGGCGTCGCGGATTTCCGCATCTCTTTCGTGATCGGCGCGTCGGTGTGCCGTACGACCCGGTAGGAGCCGGGCAGGCCCAGCGCACCGCGAATCTCGTCGTCGCTGAGGCGGGAGAGGTGCGCCGTCGGCGCGCTGAGATTGACCCAGGCGAACGGATCGTCGCTGGAGCCGAGGATATGCACGAAAGCCGTCTTCTTGCCCGGGCCGGTGATCAGTGGCGGGCTGAAAACGTCGAGCTCGCAATCCTGCGACGGAGGCGACTGCGCGGTCGCGGTCGATCCCCACAGCTCTCCGAGGAGCGCCAGCACCAGGTTGAGGAGGAAGCGCATCGCGATTCCTCCGCGGGTGTGGATCCCCGTCCGCTTCACGCCGCGTCCTTCACCGCCGCGACGATCTTCTGGGCGGCGTCGCCGAGGTCGTTGGCCGGCACGATGGCGAGGCCGCTGTCGGCGAGGATCCGCTTGCCCTCCTCGACGTTGGTCCCCTCCAGCCGCACCACCAGGGGCACCTTGAGGTCGACCTCCTTCGCCGCCGCGACGATTCCGTCGGCGATGATGTCGCAGCGCATGATGCCGCCGAAGATGTTGACCAGGATGCCCTTCACCGCCGGGTCGGAGAGGATGATCTTGAACGCCGCCGTCACCTTCTCCTTCGACGCCCCGCCGCCGACGTCGAGGAAGTTGGCCGGCTCGGCGCCGTTCAGCTTGATGATGTCCATCGTCGCCATGGCGAGCCCGGCGCCGTTCACCATGCAGCCTATGTTCCCGTCCAATTTGACGTAGGCGAGGTCGTATTTCGACGCCTCGACCTCCATCGGATCCTCCTCGGTCTCGTCGCGAAGCGCCTCGACGTCGGGGTGGCGGTAGAGGGCGTTGGAATCGAAGCTCATCTTGGCGTCGAGGACGAGGAGCTTGCCGTCGTCGGTCTCGACCAGCGGGTTGATCTCCAGCATCGCGCAATCGTAGGCGATGAAGGCGTCGTAGAGCTGGTGCGCCAGCGCCTGCGCCTGCTTGTCGAGCTCGCCTTTGAGCTTCAGCGCGTGCGACAGCGCCCGGCCGTGGTGCGGCATGAAGCCCTGCGCCGGATCGATGAGGATCGTCGTGATCCGCTCCGGCGTGTCGTGGGCGACCGCCTCGATGTCCATTCCGCCCTCGGTCGAGGCGACCATGGCGATGCGGCCGCTGCCGCGGTCGACCAGCAGAGCGAGATAATATTCCTTCGCGATGTCGACGCCGTCGGTGACGTAGAGGCGGTTGACCTGCTTGCCCGCCTCGCCGGTCTGGACGGTGACCAGGGTCTTGCCGAGCATCTCCCCGGCATTGGCGCGGACCTCGTCGACCGACCTCGCCAGCCGGACCCCGCCCTTGGCGTCCGGCCCGAGCTCCTTGAAGCGGCCCTTGCCGCGGCCGCCGGCATGGATCTGCGCCTTGACGATCCAGAGCGGCCCGGGAAGCTTCCCGGCCGCCTCGACCGCTTCCTCGACCGAGAGCGCGGGATAGCCCGCCGGAACCGGAATGCCCTGCTTCGCGAGCAATTCCTTCGCCTGATATTCGTGGACGTTCATGGGCCGGCCTTAAGCACAGGCGATGGGGGAATCCAACACCCGCTGGCGTCGGTTTGGACTCCCCTCCCTGCAAGGGAGGGGTCGGGGGTGGGTAGCGAGCGTAGCGAGCCCTCGTACACCGAGTTTCGGCGCCTCCGGCGGAACCCAGCCCTAGCCCCTCCCTTGCAGGGAGGGGAATCTAGGCCTCCGCCGCCGCCATCAGCTTGCGTCGGTCGAACAGGCCGAGCCGCTCGGCGAAGAAGCGCTCGATGAGCGGCGCCTCGAGTCCGAACAATCCCTCGATCGCGCGGCAGCCGCCGCCGCGCAGCAGCAGCCGGTCGAAGGCGCGATAGGCGTCGCGGCGCTTCCACGAGGCGACCGCCGCTTCCTCGAACAAATCGTGGAGGGCGCCGCCGCTGAAGTCGCGCTGGCGGGTCAGCAGCAACGCGGTGCGCAGGGCGTCGGGAAGGGGCGCGCCGGTGGTCGGGAAGAAGAAGCCGCCTCTTTTGCCGAGCTTGGCGACGCGCGCGCCGCCGATCCGGTAAAAAGCCTCGAAATCGCCGCCGAGCGCGACCGGCAGCGACGCACTGTCCTCGCCGACAATCTCGCCGCCCGCCCAGCCTCTGAGGCTCACATAGTCGTCGAGGCGGGCGCCGCCCTCGCGCGGATCGGCCTCGGCCGCGGTGGCGTAGCGGACATGTTCGAGCGCGAGGCGAGTCTCGCTGAGCGGCAGGCAGGCGAAGAAGGCGCAGCCGGCGGCCTGCGGCAAAGTGGTGTCGAGCAGCACCGGCAGGTCGACCCGGTGCGGAGCCGCGAATTCATGGGTACGGACGGTGGAATGGCGCCAGGCCAGGTCGAGCGTGGTCTGGTGCGCCCAGGAGCGCGCGTCGATCGCGCCCGTGCCCGCCACCGTCTCGCCGCCGTGGAGCAGCAGGCTGGAGTCCCGCACGGCGACGATCCGGCGCTCCGTCCAGCGCCGCTCGGCGGGCAGCGCCTCCGCCAGCGCCGCGTCCACTTTTTCCGGCGACAGTGCGCGGCAGCGCAATTTCACCCGCCGGTTCCGCCCCGGCATGGCGACGTAGAAGCCGTCCCAACTCGCGGCGAGCAGCGGCTCTGCGAACGCCCTTTCCTCGTCGTCGAGCGCGGCGTCGAGGACAAGGAGCGGCCGCCCGCCGCCGAAGCGCGGCTCCTCGCCGACCAGCAGCATCGGCACTTCGGGCCGCAGCCGCGCCATGGCCAGAGCGGCGAGGCTGGCGGACAGGCCGCCGCCCGCGATCAGCAATCCGTGATTCTTCGACCGCGCCATCGCGGGCGGGTCTAGCCGCGCGAGCGCCGCAAGGCCAAGGGCCGTGCGGCCGCAGCGCGCGCAAGCCCCGTTATGGCACTGCTTCGAAGCTTTTCGTAACGCCACCGGAACTCTCGGGCGGCTCCACGCTTTCAGTGGCAAATCTGCCGGAGGACCGCCCTCGTGAAACCCTCGACCCTGCTTGGCGCCGCCGCCTGCGCGCTGCCCCTCGTTCTGGCCGCCCCCGCCGCCGCCCAGGAGCGGGCCGATTCCTACCAGGATCGTCCCTACAGCCTCACCATCGGTATCGGCGGCGGCTACCTCCCCTCCTACGAGGGTTCAGACGATTATCAGTGGGTCCCTATCGGCCTCGCGGTCGGCAAGGTCGGCGGCTTCGGCTTCGCCACCCGCGGCACCACCTTGACGCTCGACCTCATCCGCGATGCGCCCGGGGCGGAGGTCAGCTTCGAATTCGGCCCCGCCGCCAACCTCCGTCTCGACCGGTCGAGCCACATCAAGGACCCCCAGGTGCGCGCGCTCGGCAAGATCGACCGCGCCGTGGAGGTCGGCGCCTATGCCGGCGTCGCCAAGAACCGGCTGCTCGACCCCTATGACAGCCTGGCCCTGCGGGTCACCTGGCTGCACGACGTCACCGGCACCCACGGCAGCTCGATCCTGACCCCGTCGGTCGAATATTCGACGCCGCTCAGCCCCCGCACCTTCGCCTTGATCTCGGCCTCGGCCGACCATGTCGGCCGCGGCTACGCCCAGACCTATTTCAGCATCACGCCGGCGGGGGCGGTGCGGAGCGGCCTGCCGGTGTTCAACGCTTCATCCGGATGGAAGAACGTGCGGATCGGCCTGTTCCTCGTCCAGACCCTGACCGGGGACCTGCGCCGGCCGCATCTCAGCCTGTTCGCCGGGGCGAGCTATTCGCGGATGCTGAACGACTTCCGGCGAAGCCCGGTCGTCTCGGTCGCCGGAAGCCCCAACCAATGGCTCGCCGCGGCCGGCCTCGCCTACAGCTTCTGAGGGCGGGCATCCGGCCCCGCTCAGGGGCTGTTCGGCTTGTCGTCGTTCTTGGTGAGCAGCAGGACCGCGATGATCACCGCGATGATCGTCAGCAGCGGCAGGATGAACCCGCCGCGTATCTCGCTGCCCTGGACCGTCTCGGGCGCGGGCGCCGGCGCCTGGACGGCGGGAGGCGGTGCCTGGCCGGCCGCGACCGCCGGGCTCGCGGCCAGCGCCAGGGCCGCCGCCGCACTGATGAGCTTGCTACGCATGCCTCTTGCTCCTCGCTTGAGGGGCGCCTCGCCTGCCCCACCCGCCGCCGCCGATCAAGCGTGAAAAGGTCGAGACCGGCCGAGTGGAACCGGCGCGCCCGCCCGGCGGTTTGATCTGGATCAATGGAGGAGCCCATGGTTTGGAAAACCGGGCTCGCCGTACAGGGGATGTTGCTGGCCCTGGCCTTGCCTGCCGCGGCGAGGAGCCAGACAGTGGAGGGCGGCGAGACGCGACATTACGGGCCGCTTCTGGCCCCGCCGGCCGTCCAGCGGCCGCGGCCGCTCGCGGTGCACGCGCAGCCTGCCGAGACCGCCGCGGCGGCGGTGCGCACCCACCACTTCGCCAGCGACCCGCTCGACGGAAACGCCCAGCTCGGAGTCGGCCTGTTCACCGTTCCCGGCGCCACCGAGGCCGAGACGGTGCGCCGCCGCACCGATCCGGATCCAACGATCCACACCCCGGAGACCCGGGTCGCGGCGGTCGGCTTCTCGATGCCGTTCTAGCCTTTGCGCCGCGCCCGTTTCGCTGTAGGAACAGGGCGTGAACGGGGTGCGCAAGATCATCCATGTCGACATGGACGCCTTCTATGCGTCGGTCGAGCAGCGCGACGACCCCTCCCTGCGCGGCAAGCCGGTCGCGGTCGGCGGCGGCGTGCGCGGAGTCGTCGCGGCGGCAAGCTACGAGGCGCGGCCCTTCGGGGTGCGCTCGGCGATGCCGTCGGTGACGGCGAAGCGCCTCTGCCCGGACCTCATCTTCGTCAAGCCGCGCTTCGACGCCTACCGCGCCGTCAGCCAGCAGATCCGCGCCATCTTCCTCGACTACACGCCGCACGTCGAGCCGCTGTCGCTCGACGAGGCCTATCTCGACGTCACCGAGGATTTGAAGGGGATCGGGATCGCCACCGAGATCGCCCGGCAGATCCGCGCCCGAATCCGCGCCGAGACCGGCCTCACCGCCTCGGCGGGCGTTTCCTACAACAAGTTCCTCGCCAAGCTCGCCTCGGACCAGAACAAGCCGGACGGCCTGTGCGTCGTCACGCCGGCGCGCGGCCCGGCCTTCGTCGAGACCGTTCCGGTCAAGCGCTTCCACGGCGTCGGGCCGGTGACGGCGGCGAAGATGGCGAGCCTCGGCATCGAGACCGGGGGGGACCTCAAGGCGAAGAGCCTCGAATTCCTCGCCGCCCATTTCGGCAGCTCGGCCCAATATTATCACGACCTCGCCCGCGGCATCTGCCACCGCCAGGTCAGGGCCGACCGTCCCTACAAGTCGGTCAGCGCCGAGGACACGTTCCCGACCGATCTCACCGACCCGGACGACCTCCGGGCCGAGCTCGCCCGCATCGGCCGCACCGTGTGGCGGCGGATAGAGGCCAAGGGCCTTGCCGGCCGCACCGTCAATTTGAAGGTCAAATATAGCGATTTCCGCATCGTAACCCGCGCTCGCTCGCTCGATCGACCGGTGGCCGGGCTGGCCGAATTCCTGGAGCTCGGCGCCGGGCTGCTCGATACCTTGCTGCCGCCCGAAAAGAGCATCCGCCTCCTCGGGCTCGGTCTCTCCGGCCTCAACGAGGAGGAGGCCGCCGAGCCCTCCGCCCGCGAGCTCGAGCTGCCTTTGTAACGGGCGCCGTCGATCCGCCGGCGCGGCTTCCGGACCATTTCCTCGACCGGATCCTCGTCGACTGTGCGCGCTGCGGCGGCCTCGCGATCGTCACCCTGGAGGAGGATCCGGGCACCGAGCATATCGGCTGGGCGAGCGACCGCCGACACGTTCCGCGGCGGGCGGTTTGCACCGCCTGCGGATTCAACCGGCGCCAGAAGTGGCGCGCCTGGGCCTCGCCCGGCAGGGCCTCCCCCTGCGCCTCTGCGCGGAGAGCCGCCACGGCCTGCCCGTCGCCTTCAACGAGGCCCATCTCGACTATCTCGAATCCTATGTGCGCGATCCGCTCCGCCGCGAGGCGGTCGAGCCCGGCGGCTTTCGCAACCGCTCGATCGCGTCGCGCCTGCCGCGCTGGGTGAAAGCGGCGGGAAATCGCGACGAGGTGTTGAAGCTGATCGCCAAGATGCGCGCCCGGCTCGGCTAGAAGGTGTCGACCGGATGGGCGCGGATCAGGATCTCGTCCTGGCCGAACCTTTCCTGCAGCTTCAGCCGGTAATCGTGCCAGCGGTCGCGGTCGATGCGGTCGGCGAGCACCTCGAAGATCACCATTTCGTCCTTCTCGCGCTCGCCCGGCTCGGGCTCCCACAAGCCCTCGGCCGGCGCCCGGGTGAAGGCGGTGAGGCCGCCGAACCGCCCGACCAGCTCGTCGCGCACCTGGGCGAACAATTCGCGCGGCTGCGGCCGCCCGTCCTTCGTCTTGAGCGGCAGGAAGAGCTCGACGACGTGCGGATGGTGCTGCATCGGCTCAGTCCGCCATCCGCGCCTTGTGGTAGCGGGTTCGCGCGGCGATCACATAGAAGAGCACGAGCCACCCGAGCGCGATCAGCGCCCATGCTCCGGTGCGCAGCGCCGGCCGCGGCGGCCCCTCCATCTGGCTGTAGAGCAGCCCCGCCACGCCGAGGCAGACGATGGCGATCCCGACGATCCGAACCGGCCGCTTGTAGCGCCTCAGCTCGCGGCGATACTCGGCCAGGTTCTGCGCGTCCGAAAGGTCGGGCTTCATCGCCGCGCCTTCTAGCGCCTTTCGGCTTTCCTGCCCAGAGGGAGGGGCCTATGGAGGGCCTTCCCCGGGGAACCGCTGGCGCTGCGGTTGAGAGTCGGCACGGCAGCCGAGACCCGTCGAACCTGATCCGGCTGACACCGGCGTAGGGAGCGGAGTTCGGCGCGGCCGGCCTCCCTCCAAAGGAGAGCGAGACATGGCCGATATTCCCGCCCGCACTGAGGTTAACCCCTCTCCCCTCGCGGGAGAGGGACAGCCGCGCGGAGCGCGGCAGGGTGAGGGCACGCCCCCCGTCACCACCGGCCCGATCCGCGGCAGCCGCAAGATCTACGTCGGCGAGCGCCGCGTCGCGATGCGCGAGATCGACCTCGAGCCCTCGTCCGGCGAGCCGCCCTTGCGCGTCTACGACTGCTCCGGCCCGTACACCGACCCCGAGGCCCGCATCGACATCCTCGCCGGCCTCCAGGAGCTCCGCCGCGACTGGATCCGCGGCCGCGGCGATGTCGAGGAGGTGATGCAGCGCGACGTCCGCCCCGAGGATAACGGCCAGCTCGGGCCGGACCGGTCCGGGGGCGTCCAGCCCTTCCCCAACGTCCGCCGCACGGTGCTGCGCGCCAGGCCCGGCGCCAACGTCACCCAGATGCACTATGCTCGGCGCGGGATCATCACGCCCGAGATGGAGTACGTGGCGGTCAGGGAAAACCTGGGCCGCGATGCCATCGCGGCCCAAATCCGCGACGGCCAGGATTTCGGAGCGTCGATCCCCGATTACGTCACCCCCGAGTTCGTTCGCGACGAGGTGGCGAGGGGCCGCGCGATCATCCCCGCCAACGTCAATCATCCCGAGAGCGAGCCGATGGCGATCGGCCGCAACTTCCTGGTCAAGATCAACGCCAACATCGGAAATTCGGCGGTGGCCAGCGACGTCGCCCAGGAGGTCGACAAGATGGTCTGGGCGATCCGCTGGGGCGCCGACACGGTCAAGGACCTCTCGACGGGCCGCAACATCCACGACACGCGCGAATGGATCCTGCGCAACGCGCCCGTGCCGATCGGCACCGTCCCGATCTACCAGGCGCTGGAGAAGGTCGGCGGAGTCGCCGAGGACCTCACCTGGGAGATCTACCGCGACACGCTGATCGAGCAGGCCGAGCAGGGCGTCGACTATTTCACCATCCACGCCGGCGTCCGCCTGCCCTTCATCCCGATGACGGCCAATCGCGTCACCGGAATCGTCAGCCGCGGCGGCTCGATCATGGCCAAATGGTGCCTCGCCCACCACAAGGAGAGCTTCCTCTACACCCGCTTCGAGGAGATTTGCGAGGTGATGAAGGCCTACGACATCGCCTTCAGCCTCGGCGATGGTCTGCGCCCCGGCTGCATCGCCGACGCCAACGACGAGGCGCAGTTCGCGGAGCTGGCGACCCTTGGCGAGCTGACGCAGATCGCGTGGAAGCACGACGTCCAGGTCATGATCGAAGGCCCCGGCCACGTGCCGATGCACAAGATCAAGGCCAACATGGACAAGCAATTGGAGGCGTGCGGCGAGGCCCCCTTCTACACCTTGGGGCCGCTGACCACCGACATCGCCCCCGGCTACGACCACATCACCAGCGCGATCGGCGCCGCGATGATCGGCTGGTTCGGCACCGCCATGCTCTGCTACGTCACCCCCAAGGAGCATCTGGGCCTCCCCGACCGCGACGACGTGAAAGTGGGCGTCGTCACCTACAAGCTCGCCGCCCACGCCGCCGACCTGGCGAAGGGCCACCCGGCGGCGAAGCTGCGCGACGACGCCCTGTCACGCGCGAGGTTCGAATTCCGCTGGCGCGACCAGTTCCACCTCTCTTTGGACCCCGACACCGCCGAACAATATCACGACCAGACCCTCCCCGCCGAAGGCGCCAAGACCGCCCACTTCTGCTCGATGTGCGGCCCCAAATTCTGCTCGATGAAGATCACGCAGGAAGTGCGCGCGTTCGCCAGAGGCGAACTTCTGGCGGACCGTCCCGGGGACGGTTCGCCCGCGCGCACTCGGGATGTCGCCCTCGGCGAAGCCGAGGCTGACAAAGGCATGGCGGCGATGAGCGAGAAATTCCGCGAAAAGGGCGGCGAAATCTACCTTCCCGCGGCGGAATAGCGACGCTGAGCCGCCCTGCTTCCACCGACCAGCGCGAGGGCAATCAATGTGGTTTCGCCGCGGAGGGTCCAATGCGTCGGGGAACTCCTGACAACATTGCACTACTCGACGAATGCCTCAACCTCGCCTGACGAATTAAGCTGCAACACCTCTCCCATTATTAGATACGTATTCAGGAATAAAGCATAGGCTTCTGATACGGTTACGTCTTTATGAACCCCAGTAGAGACCCTGTCGAATAGATTGGATAGGTTCTGTCTTAGCTTTTGGCGGCGGGATGAGCTACTCGTTCTCTGCGCGATGTATGCGTTAATCCTATTTTGATGCTTCGAGGCGTCGAGCTTGAGGGTATTACCACTCAGCTCGATTGTCGCATCGGACGGGGAGTAGATTGCATCTGCAAATGCCTCCAGTATCCTCCGACAGGTAGTGAGCGCTTGGCTCACGCCCTCCGTGTCGCCCTCTTGAAGGCGCCGGACAACAGATGGGATCTTCTTTAGCACCTCGCCAGCGGACTGGCCGATCAGATCATCAACATCTCGCTTGTAGCTTTCGAATGTGCTTTGGGCGAGAGTTTCGAATTGGACGCGGTAATATACGTCGCTTATGAACGAGTGCAGCAGCGCCATCACCCTAGAGATCACGCCCTCAATAGAAGTGATGGCATTGGTGGTCGCACTTACTGCATCCACCACGTTCTTAGTTGCGGCAAACGCCCATTCGCCGCTGATGTCCGGGACCCGGAGAGACTGTATTTTGGCTCTAAGTGCGGCAACAGTGGCTTCCTGCTGGGCGAGTGGTCCCCAATACCCCGTCTTCTTCTCGTAGTTTAACCACCTCCCTGTCTTCCCCATGTATAGTAGAGCGAGCGGGTCCTGCGAGTTATAGCCCGACATTTCAAACTTGATCCAGCTTTGTACCTCCTCTGATCCGGCAAGCCGAGCGAGGCGGGAGCACTTCAGAAGAAGTTTATCGGCAGGAAGTCTGCTAAGCTCTATATCGTCGAGAAGGTCCGCGCTAAGCTCAAGGAGGTGTTGCGTCTCGCTTTTTGCCATCAGATTCTCGCTCATAGGCCGCGCCAGGAAGGGTCGAAGCGCTCGCAGGCATCTAGCTGATTAGTTCGAATCGGCGCAAAGTATTCTCCCGGGTTGCCGTAGTGGCCTCGATTCTCGCCAACCTGGAGCCGGGCCCGCAAGGGTGTCGGTCGGCCCCACCCGCACCCGATCCATGTCGCCTGGCCGGGCTGCCGTCATCAGCCCCGCGTCCTCGGGCACCACCTACCCCCCCTTCGCCTCCCGCCGCTCGATCCATTCCCTGAGCGCCTCGTCCATCCGTGTCTGCCACCCCTCACCGGTGGCGCGGAAGCGGCCTAGGACGTCGCGGGAGACGCGGAGCGAGATCAGCGCCTTGGTCGGGGCCTTTTGCTTGCCGCGGACGCCGCGAAGCTTCGCCTGCATGTCCTGCGGCAACTCCTCAAAGGTCCGTGCACGCGCGAAATCCTCGTCCTGGAGTTCGCGCACCTCGCCTTCCGCGTCCGTCAGCGGCTTTCCCGGATCACGTTCCGCCATATCTCTTCACCTCCCGGTCGTTGGCCTTGCGCAGGCTGATCACGCGTATTCCCTCGTCCGTCTCCACAAAGCACAGCACGTGCAGCCGTTCGCCGATTGGTCCGATGGCGACGTAACGCACCTCGCCGTAATCGCGCCGCAGGTCCTGCCAGATCAGCGCCGCCTCGAAGTCGAAATCGGACGCCAGCCCGAACGGAAGCCCCCGCTCGGCGGCATTGCGTTCGCTCTTCGAAGCGTCGAAGCTGATCTCCACTCTGATTGTATATACGCAATGTAGCGTCCGCGCCAGAAGGAAGTAGATTCCCCAATCCCTCGCCCATATCGCGTTGGTCGTCCGCGATTATGACGAGGCGATCGCCTGGTTCACGGAGAAGCTCGGCTTCGCCCTCGTCGCCGACCAGTACCAGCCCGAGCAGGACAAGCGCTGGGTGCTCGTCGCGCCGCAGGGCGCCGGGCCCGACGGCGCCACCCTCCTCCTCGCCCGCGCCGCCTCGCCGGAGCAGGAGGCGTTCATCGGCAACCAGGCGGGCGGGCGCGTTTTCCTGTTCCTGAAGACCGACGATTTCGACCGCGACTACGAAGCCTATCGCGCCCGCGGCGTCCGGTTCGTTCGCCCGCCCGCCGAGCAGCCCTACGGCAAGGTCGCCGTGTTCGAGGACCTCTACGGCAACCTCTGGGACCTCATCCAGTTCGCCCCCTGATCGCTCGCGTCTCCGCGAGAACCTTCAAAGATGCCGCTTCACATCCACCGCCTTATGGAGGATGCGCTGGACGATCACCTCGGCCTCGAAGACGTCGTAGAAGACCCGATGGCTGCCGTGTGGGAGGCTTCGGATCGGCGGTCGCACCTCGTCGTGCACGGCGCCCGCCCTCGGATGCCGGGAGAGCAGGTCGAAGGTCGTCTGGAAGCTCGCGACATAGGCCTCGGCGCGCTCCAGGCCAAAATTCTCGGTACCGCATTCGAGGATCTCCACGAGGTCGGCATCGGCCGCCTCGCTGATCACCACCGGAATCATTCGGCGGCGAGGCGCTTGCGATTGTCGGCGATGATGTCTTCGATCGAGCGCTTGCTGATCCCCGAATTCCGCCCCTCGTCGATCGCCGCCTGCAGGCGGCGCACCTGCTCTTCCTGCTCCTGGTCGCGGCGGACAAGGTCGCGGATATAGTCGCTGGTGCTGCTGTAACGGCCCTCGGCGACCCTCTGCTCCGCCCAGCCCTTGAGCCTGTCGGGGATTGAGACGTTCATCTGTGCCACGGCAATGTTTATAGAGTTTTGCGCTAATACTGACAAGTGCCGCCGAAGTCCGCTCTTCCAAGGGCGATCGCTGCAATCTGGCGAGGGCCGCTGAGCCCGCCGCCGCCTCAGAACAACGTCTCCCCACGCTCCAGCATCGTCACGAACCCCGCGATCCGCCTCGCCCGGGTTTCCGGCCGCTTCGCGTCGAGCACGCGGTAGATGAGGCCGTAGCGGTTCGCGCCCTTCAGCGTGGCGAAGAAGGCGGCCGCCTTCGGGCTGGCGTCGAGCGCCGCCTGGAGGTCCGGCGGCGGCTCGGCGCGGCTGTGCGGCGGATAGGCGTCGGCCCAGCGGCCGTCCGCCTTGGCCGCCTCCACCTCGGCGAGCCCCGCCGGCCGCATCCGCCCCTCGGCGATCAGAGCCTCGGCCCGCTCGCGGTTGATCAGCGACCATTTGCTGCGCGGCCGCCGCGGCGTGAAGCGGATCAGCCAGCTCGTCGCGTCATAAGGGTTCATCAGGCCGTCGATCCACCCGTGGCAGAGCGCCGCGTCCACCGCCTCGGCCTTGGCGACGCTCGCGACGCCCGAGCCCTTCCGGAACAGCCGCAGCCAGAAGCCCGCGGACGCCGCCCCGTCCCGCTTGAGCCAGGCCTGCATCGCGGCGGCGTCCGCGAAGCTCAGCACCGGCAGCCCCGCCCGCATCTCCTCGCCGGCCATCCGCGCTCTCCAAGCCGTCCGCGCTCGGGCTAGCGCAGCCCGGCGGACCCGGCAACGCGCGCCGCGGCGTTCCCGGCTCCGCCGGGGCTAGGCGCCCCGCCCTACAATTCTTTAGGGGTGACGCCCCGCGCGGCCGCGCTCTAGCCTGTGCGGCCGAAGCACAGGCACAGGATCGGATGAGACAGGGTTACGAAGCGCTGAGCGAGAAGGAGAAGCAGACGCTTCGGCTGCTTCTCGCCGGGCACGAGGCCAAGTCGATGGCCCGGCAACTCGGCCTCTCGGTCCACACGATCAACGAGCGCCTGCGCGACGCCCGCCGCAAATTGTCGGCGTCGAGCAGCAAGGAGGCGGCGCGGATGCTTCGCGAGGCCGAAGGCGCCGCCCCCGAAAGCTTCGGGGACGAGCCGTTCGGGGGTGCGGGGACGCGCCCGGCCGATCCACAGGGAGGCCGGCCCAGCGCCGGATCGTCCGCAAGACAGCGCACGGCGGCCTGGGCGATCGGAGGATTCGCGATGATCGGATTAGCCCTTGCCGCGCTCGCCTGGTCGGCGTCGCCCCATTCGCCGCCCGCCCGCGCCGAGCATCCCAGGACCGCGAGCCGCCCCACGCCGGTCGCCGAAACCGCCGTCACCCGGGCCGCCCGGCAGTGGCTGGCCCTGGTCGACGCCGGGAAATGGCCGGAGAGCTGGGCCGCGACGGCGCCATCCTTCCAGTCGCTGAATACGCTGGAGATGTGGCGGTCGGCGTCCGAAGGCGGGCGGGTGCCGCTCGGCCGCGTCCTCTCGCGCCGGCTCGCGAGCCAGGAAGGCATCCCCGCCCCGCCGAACGGCTACCAGCTCGTCCGCTTCCGCACCGACTTCGCCCACAAGCGCGGAGCGACCGAAACCCTCTCCCTCGCCCGCGAAGGCGAGAGCTGGAAGGTGGCCGGCTATTATATCGAGTGATCGCGTCGATAGGATTCTGGTCGGGCACCTCTCGGATACCCTCGGGCGCGACGCAGAACGGATCCGAAGTGGAACCAAAACGGATCAATAAGCATTTTCCTACACATACTCATTATGTTCCAATCCCGTCATGGAACAGGATCCCGATTCGCCGGCGGTCGAGACCGCCTCCGCCGCGTCGCCCAGCGAGGCCGATCGCAACCCGGCCGGCGAGGCGCACGGCCCGCTCGCCCTTGAGCCGGAACCCCCCGCCGGGCCCGACGCGTACGGCTTCGATCCGGCCGACTATCAATGGGTCCCGGTGCTCCGCAAGCCGCGCGCCGACGGCTGGTCGCCGCAGCGCCAGGTCGATTTCATCGCCGCGCTCGCCGACACCGGCTCGGTGACGGCGGCCGCCGGCGAAGTCGTCATGACCGTCCAGAGCTGCTATCGCCTGCGCCGCTCGCCGGGCGCCGAGGCGTTCGCCGCCGCCTGGGACGCCGCGCTCCAGGAAGCCTCGAAGCGGCTCGCCGACATCGCCTTCGACCGGGCGGTCAACGGCGTCGACGACCCGGTGCTCGATAAGGAGGGCCGCTGCGTCTACGTGCGCACCCGCTACAACGACCGGTTGCTGATGTTCCTGCTGCGCGCGCACCAGCCGGATCGCTACCGCCACGCCCACCAGAATGTCCGCCAGACGTCCGAGCCGCCGCCGCCCGAAGTGCCGCCCGTCGCCGAGGCGCTGCGTTCGCTCGAACCCGTCACTCCGCCCGAGCCGCACAAGCTGATGTCGCCCGACGACCTCGAGACCGCGATCCAGACCGCCGACATCCTCGACGGCACCTTGCCCCATTGGCACCGCTACAAGAAATTCGAGGGTCCGCCGGTCAAGTCGCTGCTGGGCGAGGAATTCGAGCGGCGCCTCGCGGCCGCGAAGCGGGAAGCCGCCGGCCTCCCGCCGGAGCCGGACGAGGACGAGGGGGACGACGAGGATTGGGACGAAGACGCGTTCTTGGCCTAACTTTTCCCTAACCTTTGGAGCGCGGGCCGGCCCGATCCGCCCCTCACGCCTCCGCCGCCTGCCGCAGCGCGATCTCGCCTTCCTCGCCGCCGTCCCAATAATGGAGCCGCTCGGCGCTCACCCGGATCAGGATCAGTCCGGGCGTGCCGGTGCCGCGCTCGAACCAGCGGTCGAGGTCCCTGGTCCAATGCTCGGCGAAGGCGGCCTTGTCGCGGATCAGCTCGGCGCGGCCCTCGACGGTGAGGAAGAAGGGCCGCATGCCGAGCATCCCGGACTTGCCCTGGTAGGCGAGGCCGACCCGCGGATCGCGCTCTATGTCGGCGACGGTGCGCGTCTCCTCGCAGGCGAAAAAGAAGGCGTCGCCGTCATACTCGACCTCGCGGTTGTTGCTCATCGGACGGGCGGCGATGGCGCCGCCTTCGGTGCGGGTGGAAAGGATCGCGAAGTCGATGTCCTTCATCTTCTCGGCGAGCTCGGCCAGGCGCTTGTCGGCCACGTCGGATCTCCTCGTTGGGGATTCGAACCCGCCAACGGGCCGGCGCGGCAAAGGTTCAGCGACGGCGCGGCCGGCGGCGGCGCCCGCCGCGCCTCAGATCGGCAGGAGCTTGCCGTCCCAGCCATATTGCAGGCCGTCCGCGGTCGACACCCGGATGAGGTTGAGCTCGATCGCCTGCGGGCTGGGGCCGGGCCCGATCATCGTTCCCGTCGCGGCGATATATTGCGTCGCCCCCTGCTGGTTCGACCCCCAGAGCGCGAAAGCGGAAAAATTGCGCCCCTGGACCGACCCCGACGCCGCCCAGTTGCCGGCGATCTGGAAGGTGCCGCCCTCGAACTGGACGCTGCCCGACATCGCGCCGGTGGAATCGTCGTTGCGGAAGGCGATGACGACTTCGCGAGAGCCGTCCGGGTGCGGCTTGCTTCCCAAGTTCCAGTTCGACATTGGCTTTCCCCCTCGCCCTGGCTGGGCGACGGAGGCGCCATAACGGATTGGAGCGGGCCTGTCGCTCGCCGGAAGTGCGGACTCAGGCTAAGCTGCCGGCATGCGCGCCATCGTCCCGATCCTCATCGCCGCCGCGGGCTTGGCGTCGGCCGCCCCGCCCGCACGCCACGGCGATACGGTCATTCCCGGCCGGCGCCTCTGGCTGGCGCGGTCGCAGCGGCGGTGCCGGCGCTAGCCCGTCCGGGTCACCCTGAGGATCCTTACCGGCTTCAGGATCTGCTCGCCGGGCCGGCCGGCCGCCGCGCCCGCCGTCGGCGCGGCGAGGATATGGCGAACGACGTCCATCCCTTCGACCACGTGCCCGAAGGCCGGGTAGCCGAGCTCGCCTTTCTCAGGGTGGGCGTCGAGGCCGGGATGGAGGCCGACGCAGATGACGAAGTCGCCCATCGTCGTGTCGGGGCTGGCATGCGCCATGGAGATCGTGCCGTCGACGTGACGGAGGCCGGTCCGGGTCGTCGGCTCCAGCGCTATCGGCGGCAGCATCAGCTTGATGCTGTGCGCGATCCCGCCCTGGATGAAGCCCTGCTCAGGCGCGAATCGGTTGCGTGCGGCGCGGTAGAAATAGGTGCCGTCGAAGCGGTGGTCGTCGGCGTAGCGGACGAAATTGGTCGTGGTGACCGGCGCTCGGACGTGATCGAGCGCGACGACGATCGTCCCGGCTTCCGTCTCGATCCGCATCCGGACGATCGCGGGCAGGTGCTTCGGCACCGGCGCATCGTAGGCGCGGCGCGGCGGGATCGAGGGCTCCGTGGCGGCGGCGGCGTTGCCTGCGCCGGTCGCGTTTCCCGCGGGCGGCGGCCCCCCGCAGGCGGCAAGCGCGAGGATGGCGAAGCAGAACGCGGCGCGAATCATGGTGCCGGGCTAGAACAGGCCGGCCTCCGGCGCCACACCCGCGGGGCCGAGAGGCCGGAGCGGCGGACGGTGGCTCGCGCTCCGGGATCGGCTATGAAGGCGCGATGACCGGCGGCCCGCCCCTGTTCGACCTCTTCTCCTACGGCACCCTGCGCCAGCCGGCGGTGCAGCAGGCGACTTACGGCCGGCTGCTGGAGGGACGCCCCGACGCGCTGACGGGCTACGAGCTGGCTCCGCTGGCCGTCTCGTCGCCCGAGGTGGTGCGACTCAGCGGCAAGGCGGTCCATTCCCTCGCGCGGCGGACGGGGCGGCGGGAGGATCGAATCGAGGGCGTCGTCTTCCGGCTGACCCGCGCCGAACTCGAGGCGACCGACGCCTACGAGGTCGATGCCTATGCGCGCCGCGAGGTTCGGCTCGAATCGGGCCTCGTCGCCTTTGCCTATGTCGGCTGCGATGACTGAGGCGGGCGACGCCTATGTCTTCCGGCCGGTCACCGAGGCGGACCTGCCGCTTCTCGCCCGCTGGCGCGCCATGCCGCACGTCGCCCAATGGTGGGGCCCGCCGGCGCTCGAGGCCGCCGAAGACGCGCTCGCCGATGCCCGCATCGCCTTGTGGATCGTCGAGTTCGAGGGTCGGCCTTTCGCCTATGCCCAGGACTATCGGCCTCACGATTGGGATCCGCACCCCTTTTCGCACCTTCCGCCCGGGTCGCGGGGCATCGATCAATATATCGGCGAGCCGGACATGGTCGGCCGAGGCCACGGCAGCGCCTTCGTCCGGCTCTACTGCCGGAGCCTGTTCGCCGCCGGCGCCCCGGCCGTGGGAACCGATCCCAATCCCGCCAATCTCCGGGCGATCCGCGCTTATCGGAAGGCCGGCTTCGTGCCCGTCGGAGGGCCGGTCGACACGCGGTGGGGGCGATCCCAGTTGATGGAATGCTGGCGCTAGGGGCCGAAGCGCCCCGCCGATTGCCACCGCCCACGCGCTCCGGCAGGAAAGGCGCGATGGCGAACATCCCCTCCGAGGCGATGCTCCGGGATCTGGCCGAACGGCTCGGGCCGCGGGGCTTTACGCGCGATCCGACGGACATGGCGCCGTGGCTGACCGACTGGCGCGGGCGGTGGCACGGCCGGGCGGCGGCCCTGGCCTCGCCCGCCGACACGGCGGAGGTGCAGGCGATCGTCGCGCGTTGCGCCGCGGAAGGCATTGCCATCGTGCCGCAGGGCGGCAACAGCTCGATGGTCGGCGGCGCGACTCCGGACGAGAGCGGGATGGCCCTGCTCCTCTCGCTCAGGCGGATGAAGGCCATCCGGCGCCTCTCGCCCGACGACAATGTCCTGGTCGCCGAGGCCGGAGCGATCCTCGCCGAGGTCCATCAAGCGGCCGAGGGCATCGGCCGCCGCTTTCCGCTGACCCTCGGCGCCAAAGGGAGCGCCACGGTCGGAGGGCTGGTCTCGACCAATGCGGGCGGCACCCAGGTGCTGCGCTTCGGGCCGATGCGGTCGCTGGTGCTCGGGCTCGAGGCGGTCTTGCCCGACGGCTCGCTGTTCGAAGGCCTGTCCGCTCTGCGCAAGGACAATCGCGGCTACGATCTCAAGCAATTGCTGATCGGCGCCGAAGGCACGCTCGGAGTGGTCACGGCCGCCAGCCTCAGGCTGGTTCCGACGGCGGGGTCGCACGCCGTCGCCTGGGCCGGCCTCGATTCGCCCGTCGCGGCGCTTCGCTTGCTGCGCCGGCTGGAAGAGCGGCTGGGCGATGCTGTGGAGAGCTTCGAGCTCGTCCCGGCGATCGCGCTGTCGCTGGTCCTGCGCCACGTTCCCGGCACTCGCGCGCCCCTGGCCGAAGCCCATCCCTGGAACATCCTCGTCGAGGCGGTTGCGCCGCAAGGGGCGCCGGAAGCGGGTCCGGCGCTCGAGGCGGCGCTCGCCGACGCGATCGGAGCCGGGCTGGCGGCCGATGGCGCCCTGGCCGCGAGCGAAGCCCAGGCCGAGGCGCTCTGGCGGCTGCGCGATTCGATCTCCGAAGCCGAACGCCACGCGGGCGCCGCCGCCAAGCACGACATCTCCGTGCCGGTTTCGTCGATGCCGCATTTCGTCGAGACGGTTGCGGCCGCCGTCGAGCGGCGCTTCCCGGGCACGACGGTGATCGCCTTCGGCCACCTCGGCGACGGCAACGTCCATTTCAACGTGCGGGCGCCGGCCGGAGCGGTCGGTGCCGCGTGGCTGGAGGAGGAGGCGCCGGCGGTCAGCGCCTTCGTCTATGCGGAGACTCGATCGGCGGGGGGGTCGATCTCGGCCGAGCACGGCATCGGCCAGATGAAGCGCGAGGCGCTCGCCGCCTCGGCCTCGCCGGTCCAGCTCGCCGCCCAGCGGGCGATCAAGCGGGCCCTCGACCCCCGGGGAATCATGAACCCGGGCAAGCTGCTTCCCGATTGACCGGGCGCGGGCCGGAAGCCGCCCTGGGCGGTTGACCCCGCGCTCCGACCACCGCAAAGCCGCCGCGATGAGCCTGTTGAGCCGCCTCTTCCCAAGCTTTGCCCGCCAAACCGCCCCGGCGGGAAAGCCCGGCGCCCGGGCCTATGCCGTCGGCGACATCCACGGGCGTCTCGACCTGCTCGACCGGCTGCTCGGACAGATCGAAGCGGACGTCGCCGCGCGCCCGGCGAAGCGCACCTACATCGTCTTCCTCGGCGATCTCATCGATCGCGGGCCGGATTCGGCGGCCGTCGTCGAGCGCCTTCGCCACTATCGGCCGCGCCGCGCCCGTCCGGTCTTCCTCGCCGGCAATCACGAGGAGGTGCTGCTCGAAATCCTCGGCGGCCGCGCCGACGTCATCGCCGACTGGATGAAGTTCGGCGGCGCGGAATGCGCGGCCAGCTACGGCGTCGACGTCGACCGCATGCGCCGCCTGCCGGAAGCGGAGGCGCTCTCGCTGCTTCGCGCCCACGTTCCGCGCGGCCACATCGAGTTTCTCGAAAGCTTCGGAGACACGTTCAGCTTCGGCGACTATCTCTTCGTCCACGCCGGAATCCGCCCCGGCATCGGCCTCGATGACCAGGAGCGGCGGGACCTGCGCTGGATCCGCGAGCCGTTCCTCTCGGACGCCAAGGAGCACGGCTTCGTCGTCGTACACGGCCACACGATCGTCTCCGGCGTGGAGGAGCGGTCCAACCGCATCGGCATAGACACCGGCGCCTATCGCAGCGGCATCCTTACCGCGCTCGCCGTGGAGGACAAGGAACGATGGTATCTCTCGACCGGCGGCTGAAGCTCCGGACGGCGACGCCGATCGCTGTTACGTCCTTGTCATTCCACGGAAATGCCGGTCGGCCAGGGGGTCTGAAAGCTGTTTTTCCTTGACCCTCAACCGGCTTTGGTTCAGGCGGGCGGCGACGATTTTGAACAGCTTGGACCGTCCGTGCCGCTACAGACCCACTCCGCGAAGGCGGGCGCCTCGCCCGCTTTTGGCCTCGCCGTGCCCCTGCGGCTGTTGCTCGCCGTCCTCGGCATGGGGATGATCGCCCTCCTGAGCGGTTGCCTCAGCGAAGGACGCGGCGGCAAGATACCCTATGAGCCGCCCAACTTCGTCGCCCCCGACCAGGCGTCGCCGACGCAGGCGCTGGACGACGATTACCGCATCTCGCCGCTCGACACGCTCAAGGTCAGCGTCTTCCAGGTCCCGGACCTCTCCGGCGATTTCGACGTCGATCTCACCGGCAACATCGCCATGCCGCTGATCG
>JAXDPL010000099.1:0-9489 GCA_034668385.1 Sphingomonadales bacterium
CTGGCTCTCGCCGAGGAGACGATCCAGCCCAATGAGGAGCGGGACGTCCAGACGATGATCGACACGATGCGCGACCATCTGGTCCAGGATTTCCCGCCCGAGAAGATGGAGCGCGCCGGCAATACCAAGACCCACGGCGTGGTCCGCGCCGAATTCATCGTTCACGACAATCTGCCCGAGCGCCTCCGGCACGGCATCTTCGCGAAGCCCGGCCGCTACAAGGCCTGGGCGCGCTTCTCGAACCCCGGGCCGCACGTCGAGCCCGACATCGACGATGTCGGCTTCGTCAGCCTCGGCCTCAAGGTGATGGGCGTCGAGGGACCCAAGCTGATGGACGACGAGAAGGGGACCCAGGACTTCCTCGCCATCTGCGTGCCGACCTTCCCGACGCCCGACGTCGCGGCCAATGCCGACCTCCAGATCTGGAGCAAGCGCGAGCTGCCGATCTGGTATTTCCTCAACCCCAAGAAGCACCACATCCGCGACTTCCTGATGCAGTCGCTGTGGAACGAGACGCAGTACAACCCGCTCGGTCACAATTTTTACAGCTGCGTGCCGTACCTGCTCGGCGAGGGGCAGGCGATGCAATATGCCTTTTTCGGCAAGTCCAAGGTGCACCGGAAGATACCGCGGGTGCCGTTCCGGCCGCCCGACAACTACCTGCGCGACAATATGGTGAAGACGCTGCTGGAGACCGACGTCGAGCTGGAGATGACCGTCCAGCTGCAGACCGATTCCTACCGGATGCCGATCGAGAATGCCGCGGTGCTGTGGCCGGAGCGGCTGTCGCCCCGAATCCCGGTGGCGACGTTGCGAATCCCGCGCCAGCGCTTCGATTCGCCCGAGCAGCTCGCTTTCGCCCGCAACCTTTCGTTCAATCCGTGGCACTGCCTCCCCGAGCACCGCCCGCTCGGCAACCAGAGCCGCGCGCGCAAGCGCATGTACCAGACGCTCGCCCAGTTCCGGCAGAAGAACAACCAGGTCCCGCACATCGAGCCGACCAGCTGGGCGCCGTTCGGGTAAGCCGCGCCTGTACCCCTTCGTCATGCCGGACTTGATCCGGCATCCATCTTCTCGAGCCGGTCATGGTGCAGAAAAAGGTGGACCCCGGATCAAGTCCGGGGTGACGAACAGGGAGCTCTCAGTCCGCTCGCGCGATGTATTTGAGGGCGCGCAGGCCCGGCAGAAAGAAATAGGCGCCGCCCTCGACGGTGACGAAGCGCGGCATGCCAGTGTAGCGGGTGCAGGGTCCCTCGGCGCGCGGCCGGGTGAAATCGTCGGTGGCGACGACGCCCATATAGGGCTCCCGGCAGCCGGTCAGCGGATCGGCCTCGTTCGAGAGGCCCGCGAAGCTCGGATTGGTCAGCCAGGCGTTCTGGATGAACTCGAAATGCCGGGTGAGGTTCGAGTTGAGCGCCATGAAATGCAGGCCCTGCTCGGCCCCCGGCCGGCCGTAGGGCCGCCCCCGGCGCAGCAGGCGATGGAAGCGCGAGGTGGCGATGACGTCGTCCTTGACCGTGCCCCACAGGCCGAGCGTCACCAGCAGATAATGGAGCAGGCCGCGCCCCCCGCCGGGAATATCGCCGGTGCGCGGGTTGGCGCGGCGGATATGGCCGCCGAACGGGCATATATGGCCCTCCGGGTCGCAGTCGTAGGTGAAATTGTCCTCGGGGTCGTCGAGGCCGGTCACGTCCACACGGGCGAGGCCGTCGAGCGGCTTGCCGTCCTTGCGCCGCCCGATCACCGCCTGCGCGAGGTCCAGCGAACCCGCCTCGCCCGCCGCGCGCTTGGTCCAGCCCCAGAAGCCCTCGACGTCCTGCCTCAGGGTGCGCAGGACGAGGAAGGAGCCGTTGCGGCCGAAATCCCTTTTGTCGGCATCGTCGATGCTGGGCGGCAGGCCTTCGGCGCCCGGAAGCATGGCCGGGACGAGCGGCCGGTCGCCGACCAGATCATATTCGTCCAGATAGCCGAGCAGCACCTCTCCGGCGCTGATATGGTTGGTGTAGACCTGGTCGGCGGTGAGGCCCGGCGTGCGCACCCCGTCCCAGTCGATGCGCGGCTGCGATATGCCGTCCTTGAAGCCGAACGGCTCGATCCCCGGCGGCGAGCAATCGAGCTGGGGCTGAAGCACCTCGCAGCTCTGGCCGAGCCCGGCCAAGGTCGCGGCGGCGAACGCTTCGATATCGTCGCAGTCCGCGTAGAGCATCAAGAGCAGGTGCGGTTCGTTGCCGGGTCGGCCCCATTTCCAGCGGTTCGGGCTATTCTCCCCGACGTCGCCGAGCCGTTTGGAGCGTCCCTCGTCGCTGGCTACGCCGGCCAGGAAATCGGCGGGGAAGCCCGCGATGACTTCGTCGGGCACGCCGAGGGCGGCGAGGCCGGGCGCGGTGATTGCGATCTGCAGGACCCGCTCGATCCGGCGGCCGGCGATCCGCGCCGCGTCGAACGCCTCCACGCTCAGCACTTCGGCCTGGCCGAGCCACTGGCGCGCCTGCGCCTCCCGGCCCGGCCGCACCCGGACGAGCAGCAGCCGCGAGCCGTCGAGCTTGCCGAAGCCGGACCGAACCAGCGCCTGGATGTCGTCGCGCTCGAGGATGGCTGTCGGCATCGTCGCTCCCTCTCAGATCTCGGCCAGCCAGCGGCGGATCGAGCGCTCGTCGTTCCGGCGGCTCTCGAGCCCTTTGCGGATGCGTTCGTTGCGGGCGAGGTCCTGGCAGGTCAGCCCCGGATAGGCCTTGTACCAGACCGGCGTCGGCAGCTCGTGACGGCGCAGGAAATTCTTCCAGTCGCGCTCGCGGTTCGCTCCGCCCCAGAGCAGCCAGCGGGTCTTGGGAATGCCGATCGCGGGCGCGAAGGTCAGGTTCAGGCCGAACGCCACCTTGTTGACGAAATCGTCCATATAGGCCTCGTGCGAGCCGTCATAATCGCTGGCGAAATACATGCGCTTCTTGTCGTCGAGGAAGATCCAGCGCGCGCAGTGGATGGTCCTCACCCGCGCCAGCTTGCCCCGCGTCGTGATGTGACGGGCCCCCCAGTCGACCAGCCAGAGGATGTAGGTGCCGCTCCAGCGCCGGAACAGGCCGGGCTGGACCGATCCCATCGCGCCGAACGGATTGGCGATGTCGTGGTCCTCGTACCGCGAGAGCTCCGCCATCAGCGCCGGCGTGCGCAGCGGCGCGATCACCGGATTGGCCTTCTCGAGCCGCCTGAGCTTGATCGCCAGCAGCGGCGCCAGGAGGACCAGGATGGGCGTCATCAGCAGGATGATGATCGGCACCACGATCAGGTCGACGAGGTTGGCGATCCACAGGCCGATCGGCGTCGGCCCCTCCGGCGTCAGCTTCACGCCGCGCCGGGCGACGGCCTCGCGCAGCGCCTGCTTGGTTTCCCTCGGAGGGGCGGCGGGCAGCGCCGCCAGCTCCTCGCGAAGGACGTCGTGGAGCACCGCCTCCTCGCGCGACTGGACGACGGTGCGCCCCAGCCAATTGATGTAGAAGGCGATGCTCTTGACGGTATTGGCGTGCAGCCAGTCGCGCAGATCGGTGTTGTCGTCGAACCCCTCGCAATGGCTGAACAGGCGGCGCAGGCCGTCACCCGCCACCGCCGCCAGCTCGTCGATCTGGGCCCTCGCCGGGCCGTCGCAGACGACCAGCAGGGCGAGCCGCACGGGGCAGGGGAAATAGAGGTTGGGAAAGTAGGTGCGATCGGCCAGCGTCCGGTCGTCGAGGAGCAGCACGCGGGCGAAATGGATCCGCGGGAAGCGGGCGAAGGGAAGGATCGAATTGTCGGGGTCGGCAAGACCGGGCTCGAGCGCCATCGAGGAAAGCAGCTCGTCGATCGACGGCTGGGCGCCGGCGCGGAGCGGCGCGGCGATCATGAAATCATATTGCGGCGTCACCGCGGCGGCCCGCTCAGGAGAATTCGAGCGCGAAATCGATCAGCCGGGATTTCTTCCAATAGACTTTGCCGAGATAGAGATTCGGCTCGATCAGCCGGATCTCGTCGCGCACCCACTCGGCCACCGTCGAGGTCTGCGAATAATCGAGGACGATGCATTCCTTCTGGTCGAGCCAGCTCGGCCCTTTGTAGACCTGCGCCACGATCGCCTTCAGGCCGAACGGAAGGATATGGTTGCGCAAGGTGCCGTGCTTGGCGTCGAACTCCTTGCCCTGCCAGGCGAAGAGGGTGACCGCCCTCGCAAGCATGCGGCTTCGCGGCGTTCCGGGCGCGATGATCGCGGTGCCGTGCGCTTCGCCGTCGGGGATCGGCCCCGCCTCGTGCGCCGAAAACAGATCGTCGAGTTGTTTCTGCTGCATCTGCAGCAGATCGTCCACCGTCACGGCCATCGGTCGATCCCCCTTTTCGACTCGTTCGTAACGAACAAGTCTAGTCGCGGGCGTATAACATGCAAGTCAGCGACGAGCATTGTTCGACCACTTGCCGGAGCGGGCATGATTTCAAGCGATTCGAGCGGAAAAATGGTCGGGGAGAGAGGATTCGAACCTCCGGCCCCTGCCTCCCGAAGACAGTGCTCTACCAGGCTGAGCTACTCCCCGACCGGGTTCGGCCGCTTAGGGCCGCCGGAAGACAGGTCGCGGGTCTATAGGGTCGGCATTTGCGGAGCGCAAGCGCCGCTTCAGCGGCCCAGCACGGCCAGCATTTCGGCGACGGCGGTGAACTTCTCGCGCGGGCTACCTTCGCGCGCCCGGCCCGCCTCGGCCGCCTCGATCAGCTGCCAGTCGCGGAAGGTCACCGGCTCGACTCCGCGGGCGGTCAGGAGAAGATCTAGGCCCGCGCCGCCGTCGCGCGCGGGCGCGTCCCCGCCCGGAGGCATGGCGGCGGCGATCTTCTCCGCGACCTCGAACCCGTCAGGCCGGTTGGTGCCGATCGTTCCCGTCGGACCCCGGCGCGCCCAGCCGACGCAATAGAGCCGGTCGGTGATCACGCCTTCGTGGTTGGCGAAGCGGCCTCTCCCATGTTCGTACGGCACGCCTTCGATCGGTGGAGTCTGGTAGCCGATGCAGCTCACCACCAGGCCGCAATCGATCGTGTAGCGCTCGCCGGTGCCGACCGAGCGCAGGTCCTGGGTAAGCTCGGTCCTCTCGACGATCAGCCGTTCGACCCGCCCCTCGCCCTCGACCGCCACCGGCATGGCGAAGAAGTCGAAGTCGATGATCTTCGCCCGGTCGCGCGGAAGCGACGCGAATTCGCGCAAATGGGTCACCGATTTGCGCATCCCGGGCTCGAGCAAAGCATCGTCGGCGGCGGGCGGGAAGTCGGCGAGGTCGACCGCCGGGGTGGCGTCGGCGAGGTGGGCGAGCTCGCCCAGCTCCTTGGGCGTCATCGCGATCTGGTGCGGGCCGCGACGGCCGAGGACGTGGATGGCGCGGATCGCCGAGCTCTCGAGCGCGTCGAGCGCGTGGGCGGCGATGTCCGAGCCGGCGAACTCCGCGCGGGTCTTGGCGAGGATGCGGGCGACGTCGAGGGCGACGTTGCCGTTGCCGATCACCGCCGCGGCCTTGACGTCGAGCGGCGGGTCGAGCCCGGCGAAATCGGGATGGCCGTTATACCAGCCGACGAAGGCGGCCGAGCCGACCACGCCGGGCAGGTCGCTCCCCGGAATGTCGAGCGGACGGTCGTGCGGAGCGCCGGTCGCCAGCACCACCGCGTCGTAGAGCGAGAGAAGCTCGTCGACCGACACGTCGCCGCCGATCGTCACGTTGCCGACGAAGCGGACGTTGGGACCGAGCGACACCTTCTCGTAGCGCTTGTAGACCGCCTTGATCGACTGGTGGTCCGGCGCGACTCCGGACCGGATGAGGCCGTAGGGAACGGGGAGGCGGTCGATCAGGTCGATCGCGACCTCGTCGCCGTAGAGCTTCTGCAGCGCCTCGGCGGTGTAATAGCCGGCCGGCCCCGAACCGATCACCGCGACGTGCCGCATGTTTGCCCTCCTCGTGCGGGCGGGATGCTAGCGCGGTTCGGCGGGGTGGCAAGCGCGTTGCTGGTCCGCGTCATCGCGGGTTAAGCCGCTCCGTGCCAACGGTGGGCCATGAACCGCGCCCTTCTTCCCCTCCTCGCCGCCCTCGCGGCTTCCCCCGCGCTCGCCGATCCGCCGAAGCCGCCGGCGCCGGAGGAAGTGCGGATCCCGTTCGCCGATTTCGGCGGGATCCGAAGCTTCCAGGCGTGGAGCGACGATGTCGTCTTTCTCGAGGACCGGCACAATCAATGGTACCGGGCGCAGCTCTACGGCCCCTGCTACGGCCTCGGCTGGGCGTTCGGGATCGGCATCGACACGGGCGGCAGCTCGACCTTCGACCGCTTCAGCCGCCTCATCGTCGGCCGCGAACGCTGCCCGATCCAGTCGCTGACCCGAAGCGACAAGCCGCAAAAGCCCTGGAAGAAGCATAAGTAACTCCCCTCCCTGCAAGGGAGGGGCGCTATTTGCTCTTGTCCTCGAGGATGGCCGCGCCCCTGTTGCGGAGCAGGGCGGCGATGCCCTGGCCGAAGAAGGCGAGAGCGGGGGGCAGGATCACCTCGAGGCGGACGTTCGTCTCGTTGACGTCGATATTGGCCTTGATGTCCTGCGCCATCGCCTGGACCCGCAGCGCCAGGCGGTTGCCGGTCCAGTGGCTCTCGACCTGGGCGCCGCCCGGTATCTGCTGGCCGAGGCGGCCCATATTGGCCTCGATCCGCCGCCGGGCCTCGGCGGCGCCGAGGCTGTGGGGAAGCTCGACGACGATCGGATTGCTCATGATCGCGCCCTAGCCGGTGCTCCGCGGCGCGCCAAGCGATTGTGGCGCTTGGGTTACAGCCGCGTCATATTTTTTGCAGCGCAGCAATAAACCGCTGCGTCCTCAGCGGAAAATGGCCTAGATTCCTCCCGACCGCAGCCGGGGGGCTGCCTTTTCTCGGGAAGACCGACATGACCAGTCTGACGCGCGCCGCTTTGCTCACCTCGCTCTCCACCTTCGCCCTCGCCGCCGCCCCGGCCGCGGCGCAGAGCGGCCCGCCGCCGGGCCCGACCGCCGAAAGCCAGGCCGGCAACCCCAATGCCGAGGCCAACCAGGGCATCGACAACCAGCAGGCGATCGTCGTCACCGGCACCCGCCGCACCGACCGCACCGTCGCCGACAGCCCGGTGCCGGTCGACGTGATCGGCTCCGACGCGATCACCAACACCGGCCAGACCGAGACCAACCGGATCCTCAACTCGCTGGTGCCCTCGTTCAACTTCCCGCAGCCGTCGATCGCCGACGGCTCCGACGCGCTCCGCCCGGCGACCCTGCGCGGCCTCAGCCCGGACCAGACGCTGGTGCTGGTCAACGGCAAGCGCCGCCACGTCTCCTCGCTGCTCAACATCAACGGCACGGTCGGCCGCGGCAGCGCCGCCGTCGATCTGAACCTGATCCCGGGCCTGGCGATCAGCCGGATCGAGGTGCTTCGCGACGGCGCTTCGTCGCAATACGGCTCGGACGCGATCGCCGGCGTGATCAACATCCAGCTCAAGACGTCGAGCCACGGCGGCCGCGCCAGCGTCACCTACGGCAAGTACATCACCACGATCGACAACGTCGCCAACGTCACCGGCCTGCAGCTGACCGCCGGCGGCCAGCCGCAGCTCGACCCCGCCGACAACCGCTACCTGCTCGCCAACACCAACGGCGACCGCAAGGCGCACGACGGCACCCAGGTGACCGCCGGCGCCAATTTCGGAATCCCGCTGGGCCCGCACGGATTCATCAACGCGACGGCGGAATATCGCTATCGCGAGCAGACCAACCGCGCCGGCTACGACCTTCGCCCCAACTACAACCGGCCGACGGCCGCCTTCGACCCGCGCGAGGCGACGTTCAACCGGCTCGAGTTCCGCTTCGGCGATCCCAAGACCCGCGACTATAATTTCTTCGTCAACAGCGGCTTCGAGTTCGGCGGCGGCTGGGAATTCTACGCGTTCGGCTCCTACGGCCACCGCTTCTCCGACAGCGCCGCCAACTACCGGCAGCAGAACAACGCCGCCAACCGCGACTTCGGCGCCCTGGCGCCCAACCAGACCCCGAACGCGGCCAATTTCGTGCCGCTGACGCCCAACGGCTTCCTGCCGCTGATCGACACGACGCTGAAGGATTATTCCGGAACGGTCGGCGTTCGCGGCGATCTCGGCGGCTGGAAGACCGATTTGTCGATCGGCCGCGGCCACAACAGCTTCGACTATCAGATCAACAACACGCTCAACACCTCGTTCGGCACCGCCAGCCAGACCTCGTTCGACGCCGGCGGCCTGCGCTACGGCCAGACCGTCGCCAACCTCGACGTCGCCAGGGAATATCAGGTCGGTTTCGCCAAGCCGCTGTCGGTGGCGTTCGGCGCCGAATATCGCGAGGAGGATTTCAAGATCCGCCCGGGCGAGCTCCAATCCTATGCGATCGGGCCCCTGTTCCGGCCCTCCTTCACCACCACCGCCGCCAATTGCGCGACCCAGCAGGGCGTGTTCAACGCCGGCACCGGCGTCTGCAGCTTCCCGGGCCGCGCTGCCGGCGCCGGCGCCCAGGGCTTCCCGGGCATCCCCGCCAACGCCGCGACCGACGTCAACCGCCACAGCTACGCGGCCTATGCCGAGCTCGACACCGATCCGATCGAGGGGCTGACGACGACCATCGCCGGCCGCTACGAGCATTTCTCGGACTTCGGCGAGACCTGGAACGGCAAGTTCGCCGCCCGCTATGAGCTGGTCAAGGGCTTCGCGCTCCGCGGCTCGGTCTCGAACGGCTTCCGCGCCCCGTCGCTTCAGCAGCAATATTTCACCACCACCTCGACCAACTTCATCGCCGGCGTTCCGGTCGACATCTCGACGGTGGCGGTGAGCAGCCCGGTCGCCCAAGCGCTCGGCTCGAAACCGCTGAAGCCCGAGAAGTCGGTCAACCTCAGCCTCGGCGCGACCGCCAATCCGCTGCGCGGCCTCACCTTCACCGCCGATTTCTACTCGATCAAGATCAAGGACCGCATCGTGCTGACCGAGAATCTCGGCGCGGCCGGCAGCGGCACCGCGGCGCAGAATCTGGCGGTCAAGGCGGTGCTCGACGCCAACGGCTTCAACAGCGTCGGCGCCGCCCGCTTCTTCATCAACGGACTCGACACCACCACCCACGGCGTCGATGTCGTCGCGGCCTATAATTTCCGGGCCGGGGACATGGGCCGGTGGACGCTGACCGCGGCCTATAATTACAACAAGACCAAGATCGACCGGCGCCTCAATGCATTGGGGCCGCTCGCCACCATCCCCGGTCTCGTCCTGTTCGGCCGCGTCGAGGGGATCCGCTTCACCGACGGCCAGCCGCGCGACAAGGTCGTGCTCAGCGCGGACGGCGACATCGGCGATTTCGGGATCACGGCCCGCACCACCCGCTACGGCAAGGTCGTCTCGCCGGGCGCGGCGGCGCCGATCTCCGACCCGACCAGCCTCACCGCCTACGGGCCGGACGACATCTTCCT
>JAXDPL010000100.1:0-8455 GCA_034668385.1 Sphingomonadales bacterium
TCCACCATGCTTCGCATGGTCCCCCTCCCCTGCAAAAGCAGGGGAGGATTTCTCAATCGCCTCCACCACGGCCGTCTCGATCACGATTGGTGTATCGGGAGACGAAAAGCCGAACCTTGTACGGTGGACCTCCTCGAACGCCGCCTCCATCCCCTCGCCGACTTCCACCTCGAGCGCCGTGTCGCTCCCCTCGTAACGCAAGGCCGCGCGGCGGCGGATCGTCATCTCCACTACGCCCTGCGCCCGGAGCGCTGCCTCTGCCTCGACCGCCAGTGCGTCCAGCACCGTCTCCAGCGCCTCCCCCGCCAGGCTGCGCTGCCTCAGCTCCACCCGGTCGGCCAGGCCCATGCCGTAGGCGCTGAGCACGCCGGCCAGCGGGTGGATCATCACCCGCTCCATGCCGAGCGCGTCGGCGACCAGGCACGCATGCTGCCCCCCCGCGCCGCCGAAGCAGACCAGGGTGTAGCGGGTGACGTCGTGGCCGCGCGCGATCGAGATCCGCTTGATCGCCGCGGCCATGTTGTCAACCGCGATCCGTACGAAGCCCTCGGCCACGGCCTCGGCGCTCATCCCGGTGCGCGCGCCGATCTCCGCGCAGAGCCGGCGCGAGGCCGCCGCGTCGATCGCCTCGTTGCCGCCCGGCCCGAACACCGCCGGGAAATGCTCGGGCCTTATCTTGCCGAGCACGACGTTGCAGTCGGTGATCGTCAGGGGCCCGCCGCGCCGGTAGCAGGCGGGGCCCGGAACGGCGCCGGCGCTGTCCGGGCCGACCCGGAAGCGGGCGCCGTCATAATGGCAGACCGAGCCGCCGCCGGCCGCGACGGTGTGGATCTCGAGCATCGGCGCCCGCACCCGGACTCCCGCAACCACCGTCTCGTTGGTCCGCTCGAAGGCGCCGGCAAAATGGGAGACGTCGGTCGAGGTGCCGCCCATGTCGAAGCCGATGATCCGCTCGTAGCCGGCAGCCTCGGCGGTCTTGACCATGCCCACGATTCCGCCGGCCGGTCCCGAGAGGATCGCGTCCTTGCCCTGGAAGGCGGCCGCATCGGTGAGCCCGCCCGAGGATTGCATGAAGAGGAGGCGGGTTTTCTCGCCCAGCGCTTGGACCACCTTGTCGACGTAGCGCCTCAGCACCGGCGACAAATAGGCGTCGACCACCGTGGTGTCGCCCCGCCCGACCAGCTTGATCAGCGGCCCGACCGCGTGGCTCGCCGAGACCTGGGTGAAGCCGAGCTCGCGCGCCAGCGCCGCCAGCGCCGCCTCGTGCTCGGTCCAGCGCCAGCCGTGCATCAGCACGATGGCGACGGCGCGACAGCCGTCCCGGTGCGCGGCCTCGAGGTCGGCGCGGGCGCGATCGAGGTCGAGCGGCCGCAGCACCTCGCCCTCGGCGGTCACCCTTTCGTCGACCTCGATCACCTTGGTGTAGAGCGCCTCGGGCAGCACGATCCTTCGCGCGAAGATGTCCGGCCGGGCCTGGTAGCCGATGCGCAGCGCGTCGCCGAAGCCGCGCGTGATGGCGAGGGCGAGCTTCTCCCCCTTGCGCTCGAGCAGGGCGTTGGTGGCGACCGTCGTCCCCATCTTGACGTCGCCGAGCGGGGCGTCGTCCTGCTCGGCCGTCAGCCGCCTGATGCCTTCGACGGCGGCGTCGTCATATTGCCCGGGATTGTCCGAGAGCAGCTTTGCCGTGAGCAGCCGCCCGTCGGGCGCGCGCGCGACGATGTCGGTGAAGGTGCCGCCGCGGTCGATCGAGAAAGCCCAGCTTCCGGTCATCCGCGGCGGCTAACGCGTCAGCCGCCGATATGGGCCTGCCCGACCATGCAGTAGAGCATCGGGATCGACAGGATGAGGTTGGTCCGGCTCGCCATCATCGCGAGGCTGGCCGAGCTCGCCTTCCTCGCGTCGTCCGTCGCGACGATCCCGAGCGCGCGTTTCTGGTTGGGCCAGATCACGAACCAGACGTTGGCGGCCATGATGATTCCCAGCCACATCCCGATGCCGATGGTGCGGTACCCCGCCGTGAAGGTCAGCGCCCGGCCGCTATAGCCGCCCTGCGTCGTCTCGGCGACGAGCAGGCCGAGGACCACCGTCGCAACCGCCGCCCAGCGGAACCAGAACAGGGCCGCCGGCGCGATATATTTGGAGACGCCCGGCTTCAGCTCCGCCGGCACCTTCGGCATGGTCGGGATCTGCACGAAGTTGAAATAATAGAGCAGGCCGATCCACAATATGCCCGCGAAGATGTGGAGGTAGCGCAGGAAGTGAGTCCAGGGATAGGCGCCGCCCTTGAGCAGATCGCCGTGCAGCCCGAACATCGCCGCGACGAGCAGCACGAGGCCGATGAGCAGCGCCAGATGGAAGTTGCCGAGGATCTTGGCCATGCGTGAATTCCCCCTCGTTTCGTAGCCTTATCGAGCCTGTCTACTACCGCCCCCCGCCGCCGTCGAGCCGCCACATGAGGCTCTGCGAGAAGGGGGTCCAAAGGCCGGTCTTCACGCCGGCCGCGCGAAGTGCGCGCCCCGTCCATTCGTTGCAGGTGACGAGCGCGGTGTAACGGCCTTGCGCCTCGTAGAAGCTGTCGGACGGACCGTAGCCGCGCCCCCTGATCGGAATGGTGTGGCCCATCGCGTCGTAGCGGAAGGCGCCGCGCAGATAGGCGACGAGGCGCGCATATTCCGGGTGGCTGAGCATGATCGGCCGCTGCGCGTCGCCCGGCTGGGGGTGATCGTCATGGTCGGCGTGGACGAGGGCCGAGCCCCAGCCGAAGGCGGCGGCGAGCGCGTCCTTCGTCTTGAGGTCGGCCCAGGTCGGAGTCTCGAGATAGACCGTCCGGTTGCCGAAGCCGAGCGCCACCGAATCGCCGTTGCCCCAGCGCGGGTCCTTGAGGTCGGCGCCCGGGAGCAGCGGCCGCCAATCCATTTCCGGCGCCACCATCGGCACGACGATCCAGGTGTGAAGGCCGTTGGTTCGGATGAAGATGCGCACGCCCGTTTTGGCCTCGTGCCAGCCCGGATTGGCGGGAATGGTCCCCAGCACCAACGCCGCCCCCAGATAGATCGAGGGGATGGCGACAAGCACCAGAAGAATTCGGACGGCGATCCTCAGCGCGCGCTTCACCCGGCGAGGCTAGTCACAAGCCGAGCTTGATGAAAGGGTGGAGCATGGACATGCGGCGGGACCTCGAGGCGATCTGGCGGGCGGGGGTCGAGGCGTGCCAGCCGGCGCGCGTGCTTCCGCCGCATTTGCCCGAGCCGCCGCGCGGTCGCACCCTCCTGCTCGCGGTCGGCAAGGCGGCGGTGCCGATGGCGCGGGTGGTCGAGGAGAGATGGCGCGGCACGCTCGGCGGCCTCGCCGTCACCCGCCACGGCGAGGCGGCGCCGCTCGGCCGGATCGAGGTGATCACCGGGGGCCACCCCCTTCCCGACCGCGCCAGCGTCACCGCCGGCGAGCGTCTGCTCCGCCTCGCCGCCGCGGCCGGTCCGGACGACCTCGTCCTCGTGCTGCTGAGCGGCGGCGCCTCCGCGCTCGCCGCCGCGCCGGGCGAAGGACTCACGCTCGAAGCGAAGCGGCGGCTGAACGACGCGCTGCTCCGCTCCGGCGCGGGCATCCGCGAGATCAACTGCGTCCGCCGCCACCTTTCCCGGATCAAGGGCGGACGCCTCGCCCTCGCCGCGACGCCGGCCCGGCTGGTGACTCTCGCTATTTCCGACGTGGTCGGCGACCGGCCCGAGGATATCGGCTCCGGCCCCACCGCCGCCGATCCGACCACCGTGCGCGACGCGATCGATCTCATGCACGAGTTCGGCCTCCCGCCGCCGGAAGCGGGCTGGTCGGAAAGCGCCAAGGCGGTCCCGGGCGAGTATCGCATCGCCGCCCGCGCCCGCGATGCCCTGGAAGCCGCCGGGGCAGCGGCCGAACGGCTCGGCTACCGCCCGCGCCTGTTCGAATGCGAGGGCGAGGCGCGGCGCGTCGGCCGGGAGCATGCCGCGCTGGCTCGGAGGCTCGCGCCGGGCGAGGCGCTGATCACCGGCGGCGAGATCACCGTCACCGTCGCCGGCCCGGGACGAGGCGGCCCGAACCAGGAATATGCGCTTGCCGCTGCGCTCGCCCTCAAGGGCGCGCGCGGCCTCGCCGGCCTCGCCGCCGATACCGACGGGATCGACGGCCGGAGCGATGCCGCCGGCGCCTTCTTCGACGGCGCCACCGCGGCCCGCGGCGCCGAGGCCGCGCTCGCCGCCAACGACAGCGGCACCTTCCTCGACCGCTGCGGCGCCCTGTTCCGCCCCGGTCCCACCGGCACCAACGTCAGCGACTTGCGCATCCTCCTCGCCGGCCGCAGGTAGCGGGCATGGGCGGGTGGACGATCGGAATCGTCGGCGGCTCCGGGCTCTACGCGCTGGAGGCGCTGGAGGACGCGCAATGGCTGGCGGTCGAGACTCCGTGGGGGCCGCCGTCCGACGCGCTGCTGGTCGGTCGCCTCCACGGCCACCGCTTCGTCTTCCTGCCCCGGCACGGCCGCGGCCACCGCGTGCCGCCGTCCCAGGTCAATTACCGCGCCAATATCGACGCCCTGAAGCGCGCCGGCTGCACCGATCTCCTCGCCGTCTCGGCGGTCGGCTCGCTCCGCGAGGAGCTGCCGCCCGGCCGGTTCGTGACGGTCGACCAGTTCGTCGACCGGACGACCCGCCGCGAGTCGAGCTTTTTCGGGCCCGGCTTCGTCGCCCACGTCTCGATGGCCGAGCCGGTCTGCCCGCGCCTCTCCGCGCTCGCCGCCGACGCCGCCGAGGCGGCGGGCGCGGCGGTGAGCCGGGGCGGATCCTATCTCGCCATGGAGGGCCCGCAATTCTCCACCCGGGCGGAGAGCCGGCTCTACCGCGCGTGGGGCTGCGACGTGATCGGAATGACCGGGCTGCCCGAGGCGAAGCTCGCGCGCGAGTCGGAGCTGCCCTACGCCCTGCTCGGGATGGTCACCGATTACGACAGCTGGCGCGCCGGGGAGGCTCCGGTCGAGGCCTCCGACATTCTCGCCCGGCTTCACGCCAATGCCGGTACCGCCAGGGCGGCCGTCGAGGCTCTGGCGAAAGCCCTGCCGCCCGAGCGCCCGCCTTCGCCGATCGACACGGCGCTCGACAATGCCATCGTCACCGCGCCGGAGGCCCGCGATCCCGCCACGCTGGCGCGGCTGGACGCGGTCTGCCGGCGCCTTCTCCAGCCCGCTCAGGGCAAGGGCGCCTCGTAGGTCCGCTCCCGGATCCAGCGGCTGGCAAGCCATTTCTCGCCCGCCTTCACCGGCCGGCCGGCATGGGCCGAGGCGGGATCGGGGCGGCCGTCGCCGCCGACGTTGCGGAACAGGATCGCATCGCCGACCGCGCCTCGAAGCGGGAGCCCGGCCTCCGGGAATTCGGTCTCGCCGCCCTCGAAGCCGTCGTTCAGCCAGACCAGCATCGTCGCCACCCGCTGGTTGGCAAAGCCTGGGATCGCGTCGAAATGGGGGCGATATTCGCCGCCCGGCCGGTAGCGCAGCACCTGCAGCGGCTCGCCCTGGTCGAAATTCGTCCCGCTCGCCGCGGCGATCCGGCGGCCCAGCGCCTGCACCGCCAGGGTCTCGAGCGGGGGCGTGAAGCCGACGCTGTCGGCGGTGCGCAGCGGGTCGGGCCGCTGCCGCCCGGTCCCGGGATCGATCACCACCGCCGGCGCCAGCATCGGCCCGGCGGCCTCGATCAGGTAGCGGCATTCGTCCGGCGTGAAGAGGGTGCGGAAGCTCAGGATGTCGGGCCGCTCGCAAAGCCGCTCCGGTTCCGGCACCGAGACCGGCGATCCATCCGGGCGCAGCGCCATGGCCTCGACTCGCGCCAGCTCGGCCGCCGAGCGCCGCCCGCTCGCCGCCAGCCCGCGCAGCAGGTGCACGGCCCGCGGCCAGTCCGCCGGCCCGCCGACCCCGGCCCCGACCAGGTGGGTGTAGATCACCGCCGCCCGCCGCTCGCCCGCGGCCGCCGCCTGCCGGAACAGCGCGCGCGCCGCGACTGGGTCTCCGGCGCGAAGGCGCGCCGCGGCGGCGTCGAACAGGCTCTCGCTCATCGGCTTCCGCCATGCCGAGTCGCGCCCGGCCTTGCAAACCCGGCGGGCGGGTCTAGGCGGGAGCGATGCTCGACCCGCTTCCCCCTTATGCCGAGTTGCTCGGCCTCGGCACCCGCCGGGTCGACGGCGAGCTGCTCTGGGTGATGCCGTTCCGGGAAGCGGTGGTCGGCCGCCCCGGTTTCTTGCACGGCGGAGCGATCGCCGGCCTGCTCGAATTCGCCGCTTTGGGCGCGGTCTACGACGCGCTGGAGGAGGGGGCGACGATCCGGCCGATCAACGTCAGCGTCGATTTCCTGCGCGGCGGAGTCGATCACGACACTTGGGCGGCGGCCGTGGTCACCCGCCTCGGCAAGCGAGTCGCCAACGTCGAGGCCCACGCCTGGCAGCAGGACCGAGCCCGCCCGATCGCCGGCGCCCGGATGAACCTGATGGTGCGGCGCGCCTAGTTGCCGGGACGGGGCTGGATGGTCACCGTATTCCGTGGCCGCGTCATCAGCCCGCGCACCTGCTCCCGTGTCGCCGGCGCGGCCGGAAGGGCGAAGCGCGCAGGATCGATCGGCCCGGTCTCGACCGTGTCGAGCCGCATGGGCCCGAACTGCAGCGGCGCGCCGCTGTCCAGCAGCGCCTGCATCTGCGCGACCATGGGCACGCTCGCCCAGCACGGCCCCATGAGGGCGGCGCTCTCCCTGAACTGCGCGGCCATGGCTGCCCCGAGCGGCGCCAGGGCCGGGTCGTGGCTGATGACCACATCCGGACGGGAAGCGGGGCGGCTCTCCATCGCATAGGCCTCTCCGGTCCGGCCCGAGACGGTCATCGCGCCGCGGGAAACGAGTTTGCCGGCCGGCATCTTCTCGATCTCATCGCAGAAATGCGGATCGAGCTTGGCCAACTGCTCCTGCATCACCGCGCCGACGTCCGCCGTGTCCTCGACGACGCGGCCTGTCGGATCCGCAACCACGAAGTAGCTGTGGCCCTGCCGCCGGATCAGATAGAGGCCCGGATTGCTCATGTCCGCGCGCAGATCGCCGTTGGCGGCGATCTCGACCTTCATCGTGAAGCTCATCGCCGGATTGACCGCGACGTAGGTGGCGGTCAGGTCCGCCTGCGCCGGTCCCGCTCCGGCCGCCGCGAGTGCCAGAAAAGCCCAGACTTTCATGCCTTTCCTCCCACGCCCCTGAAGCCAGACTAAGGGCGTGGTGGCCGGCGCGCCAGCCCCCTCAGCCGCCGCGCTTCAGGGTCTCGCGGGCGATGACCAGCTGCTGGATCTGGCTGGTGCCTTCGTAGATCCGGAACAGTCGGACGTCGCGGTAGAGCCGCTCGATCCCGTAATCGGCGACATAGCCGGCGCCGCCGAAAATCTGCACCGCGCGGTCGGCGACGCGGCCGACCATCTCGCTTGCGAAATACTTGGCCGCCGCCGCCTCGAGCGTGATCGGCTTCCCCTCGTCCTTGAGCGCCGCCGCCTCCAGCACCAGCGCCCGCGCCGCCATCGCCTCGGTCTTGGAATCGGCGATCATCGCCTGGATGAGCTGGAAATCGGCGATCGGCTTGCCGAACTGCCTGCGCTCGGACGCATAGGCGACCGCGTCGGCGATCAAGCGCTCCGCGACTCCGACACAGACCGCCGCGATGTGCAGCCGCCCGCGGTCGAGCACCCGCATCGCGATCCGGAAGCCCTCGCCTTCCTCGCCGAGCCGGTTGGCGGCCGGCACCGGCGCCTCGTCGAACGTCACGTCGCAGACGTGGGCGCCCTGCTGGCCCATCTTGCGCTCCGGCTTGCCGATGCCGAGGCCGGGAGTGTCGGCGGGCACCAGGAAGGCGGAGACGCCCTTCGCCCCCGCCTCGCCGGTGCGCGCCATGACCGTGAACAGCGACGCCTTGTCGGCATTGGTGATGAAGCGCTTGGTGCCGGTCAGCCGGTAGGCGTCGCCATCGCGCACCGCCTTGGTCTGAACCGAGGCGCTGTCGGAGCCGGCGCCCGGCTCGGTCAAAGCGAAGCTGGTGATTATTTCGCCCGAGGCGATCCGCGGCAGCCACTCGCGTTTCTGAGCCTCGCTGCCCGCCATGACGAGCCCCTGGCTGCCGATCCCGACATTGGTGCCGAACGCCGAGCGGAAGGCCGGCGAGGTGCGGCCGAGCTCCAGCGCCACCCGCGCCTCCTCGCCCATGGTGAGCCCGAGCCCGCCATATTCCTCGGGGATGGAAAGGCCGAACAGCCCCATCTCCCGCATCTCGGCGACGACCGCCTCCGGCACCTCGTCGTCTTCCGCCACGCGAGCCTCGCGCGGCCGCAGCCGCTCGGCGACGTAGCGGCGGACGGCGGTGAGCAGCAGGTCGAACGATTCGGGGTCGAGGGGCATGGTTCCTCCCTCTCCCCTTC
>JAXDPL010000101.1:0-2608 GCA_034668385.1 Sphingomonadales bacterium
TCGGCCATCTCGGCGAGCTCGACCGTGTCGCTCAATTCGCGCTCGATGCCGCGGGTGGCGGCGATCGCCTCGTCGAGCCGGCGGCGCTCGCGCATCACCTCCTGCGCGGCCCTGGGGTCGTTCCACAAAGCCTGGTCCTCGACCCGCGCGTTCAATTCGTCGAGCCGCGCCAGCGCCCGGTCCCAGTCGAGGAACCGGCGGAGGAGGGCGAGGGCCGACTGGACCTGGTCGACATAGGCTTGCGCTTCTGCGCGCATTCTAAAACTCCGAAATCGTCATGCCAGCGAAGGCTGGCATCCCTGCTGACCAGTCAGTCGCGAATGACTGCTCAGCATGGACCCCAGCTTTCGCCGGGGTGACGGGGTTGGCGGCTCTGCGCTAGTAAATCCCGCCCTGATTTTGCAAGAAATCGCTGTCGCGCTGCTGCTGCGTTGGCGCCGGCGCCGCTCGGCGCGCGGCCTTCACCGGGGCGGCGGCCTCGGCCGTTTCGTCGCGGCCGAAGGTGCGGCGCGGCTCGCTCTCCGGCTTGAACGCCTCCCAGATCACCGCCGCCTTGGGGTCGTCGGCCGGCCAGGCGCCGAACACCTTCTGGCCGGAGCGGCGGTCTATGCGGACCATCCGAATGCCGGGCGCGATCCGGAACGGGATGGCCGGCATGTCCTTGAACGCGGCGAGGGCGAACTGCTTGAAGATCGGCGCGGCGAGCGTTCCGCCCTGGGCGTAGCCGCCCATCGGCCGCGGCTGGTCGAAGCCCATATAGACTCCAGCGACGATCTCCGGCGAGCCGCCGATGAACCAGACGTTGGTCGGCCCCGAGGTGGTGCCGGTCTTGCCGAACAGGGGCCGCTTCAAATCGCGAAGCACCACCGCGGTGCCGCGCTGGACGACGCCTTCGAGAATGTGGATCATCTGATAGGCGGTCATCGGATCGACCACCTGCTTGGTGCGGAGCGGCGGACGCGGCATCGGCTTGCCGTCCCAGTCCGGCGCGTTGCAGCCGTCGCAGGGGCGGGTGTCGGCGCGGTAGATGACCCGCCCGTTGCGGTCCTGGATATAATCGATGAGGCTCGGCTTCAGCGCCCGCCCGCTGTTCGCCAGCATCGAAAAGGCGTTGGTCATTCGGAGCACCGTCGTATCGCCGGCGCCGAGCGCGATGGCGAGGTAATTGGGATATTCGCCGACTCCGAGCTCGCGGGCGCGGCGGGTGACCTTGTCCATGCCGATCTGGTTGGCGGTCCTCACCGTCATCAGGTTGCGCGACTGCTCGACGCCCCAGCGCATGGTCTGCGGGCCGGCATTGCCGCCCGAGAAGTTGCGGAAGCATTTGTTGCCGAGGCCCGCCCCCTGCCAGACGCAGAACGGCCCGTCGACGATGATCGAGGCCGGGGTGAGGCCGTTGTCGAGCGCGGCGGAATAGACCACCGGCTTGAAGGTCGATCCGGGCTGCCGCATCGCCTGCGTCGCCCGGTTGTAGTCGCCCAGCCGAAGGTCCCAGCCGCCCTGCATGGCGAGGATCCGGCCCGAGGCGACTTCCTCGACGACCATGCCGCCGCTGATGTCCGGGATCGACTTCAGGGTCCAGTCGGCGCCGCTGCGCTTGACCGCGATGACCGTGCCGGGCCGAAGGAAGTCGAAGGCGGCCGTGCCGGTACCGCGCTTCGGCATCGCCGCATTGCCGGCCGGCAGGTTGCCCTCGCTGCCGTCGACGAAACCGATCCGGGCAACGCCGCCGGCCTTGGACAGCACCACCGCTTCCTGCCAGTCGGGATAGCCGACCCCGAACGGGGCGCGGGCGAGCGCTCCGCGCCAGTCGCCATTGACGTCGATGACGATCTTCGGGTCGTTCCAGCCGTGGATGCCGTCGTAGCGCAGAAGGCCGTCGCGCAGCGCCGTCTCGGCGGCGACCTGCTTGGGCACGTCGATCGACGAGCGGATCCACAGGCCCCCGGTATAGACTCCGTTCGGTCCCTTCTCGGTCCCCTCGCCGTAGCGCGCGATCAGCTCGCGGCGCAGCTCCTCCATGAAATAGCCGCCGATGTTGCGGACGCTGTTCTGCGGCCCCCGCACCGTGCCGAGCGGCGCCGCCTGCGCCTCCGCGCGCTGCTCGGCGCTGATCTTGCCGTTCTTCTCCATCTCGGCGAGCACCCAGTTGCGGCGGGCGAGGGCGCGCTCGCCGCGGGTGTCGGGATCGTAATTGTTCGGCGCCTTGGGCAGGATCGCGAGATAGGCCATTTCCGGCAGCGTGAGCTGGTCGACATCCTTGTCGAAATAGGCGCGCGACGCCGCCTGCACGCCATAGGCGTTGCGGCCGAGGAAGATCTGGTTGAGGTAGATTTCGAGAATCTGTTGCTTGGTCAGCACATGCTCGATCCGGCGGGCGAGGAAGGCCTCCTTGATCTTGCGGGTGACCGAATATTCGTTGCCGACGAGCAGGTTCTTGGCGACCTGCTGGGTGATGGTCGAGCCGCCGGCGACGCGCTCGCCGCTGCCAAGGTGCAGCGTGTAGTTGACCACCGCCTTGATGAAGCCCGGATAATCGAGCCCGCCGTGGGTGAAGAAGGTCTTGTCCTCGGCCGAGGTGAAGGCGTCGATCAGCTGCTGCGGGAAT
>JAXDPL010000102.1:0-13018 GCA_034668385.1 Sphingomonadales bacterium
ACTCCCCACAGGAAGTCGGTGCGGATGTAGCCCTGCTTGCCGGCGACGTCGAGCTGACACCAGTTCGCCGAACATTTGGAAAGGCGGCCGACGACTCCCGGTTCGGCGAGATAGCGCACGCGCGAGCTCTCCGCGGGCTTCTCGCGCATCGGCCGCGGCGCGTTGCCCCTGACCAGAGCGGTGCGCGCGTCGCTCAGCAGGCGCTGCAGCATCCATCCGCTTGTCCCGTCGGGATCCTGCACCTTGCGCCAGTTGGGATAGGTCTCGATCACGCGCACCGGCAGGTCGGTCCGCTGGTAGATCCAGGTCATCGGATAGTTCCGGCCGGGCCCGGTGCGCATCGCCGCCTTGCTTGCGGAAATGGAGGCCCAGTAAGGCGGCTTGCGCTCTTCCTGCGCCGCTGCGGGCCCGACGGCGAGAGCGAGCGCCGCGACCGCGGCCAGCGCCAATCCTCTCAGCATCGCGTCTCCTTCCTGCCCTTCCTTAGGCACGAGGCGGGCGGCTGTTCAACGCCCAAGTCGCGACGGCGGATAATGGCTCGGAAAGTCCTCCCCCGGATTTCCGGGGGACGGATGAGTAGCGCGGTGGAGGGGTTTCTTGGACTCAGCGAGAAAAAGCCCCTCCACCAGTGAGCAGGTGGGCAGTGCCCCGCACTGCCCAGCCATGTCCGGGGGACATGGCGACCTGCTCACTCGCATGGTCCCCATCGTCGGGTTGGCCATGCCCGCAGGGCCAAGGACCGTCCGGGGCACGGTCCGACCCGCCGATCCTGCAAAAGCAGGGGAGGATATTTCAGGCCCCGGTGAGGATGCGATCGACGAGCTGTTTCACCGTCGGCACGAAGCCGTTCGAGTAGAACGGATCGCTCTTGAACCGAAAGGCGGAATGGCCGGCGAACATCAGATTGTGCTCGGTCGGTCCGCCATGGGCGATGTCCTGCAGCGTCTTCTGGATGCAGAAGCTCCTCGGATCGGCGAGCCGCCCGGTCGTGTTCTTCTCATTGTCCGCCCAGGACGAGAAGGCGCATTGCGAGAGGCAGCCCATGCAGTCGGCCTGGTCCTTGCGGATCTGGGCCTTCTCCTCGGGTGTCACGAAGACCAAAGTCTCGTCCGGAGTCTTCAGCGCCTCGGTGAAACCCTGTGCATGCCACTCGCGGGCGTGGAGCAGGTCGCCGCGGGTGACCCAGTAATTGCGCTTGCCGCCGACTCCGACGTCGAGCGGGAAGCAATGATCGCCCAATTCCTCCTTGGTGAAGGCGATCTGGCGGTGCGACCGCGCCTCGAGGTTCCTCAGGAACGGATTGCGGACCGCCGAGGAATAGAAGCCGGTCGGCGAGAAGCGGTGGAGGAGGACGTCGCCTTCCTCCAGGGTCATCAGCCGCGCCTTCCATTCGTCGGGGATAGGGCTTTCCTTGGTGAGCAGGGGCCGGGTCCCGAACTGGAACACGATCTGGCCTAGCTCGGGATTGTCGATCCAATCCTCCCATTCCTTCAGGTTCCACACGCCGCCGGCCATGACGATCGGCACCGAGTCGGCGATGCCGCCTTCGCGCATCACCTCGCGCAGCTCCCTGACCCGCGGATAGGGGTCCTGCGGCTTCAAGGGATCCTCGGCGTTGGACAGGCCGTTATGGCCGCCCGCGAGCCAGGGATCCTCGTAAACGACCGCGGCCAGCCATTCGGCGGCCTTGGAATAAGCCCGCTTCCACAGCGCCCGGAAGGCTCGGCCGGAGCTGATGATCGGGAGGTAGTTCACGCCGTAGGACGCGGCGATCTCGCTCAATTTGTAGGGCATTCCGGCGCCGCAGGTGACTCCGGCGACGAGGCCCTTGGTCCGCTCGAGCACGCCGTGGAGGACCCGCTGGGCGCCGCCCATCTCCCACAGCACGTTGATGTTGATCGCGCCCTTGCCGCCCGCCATCTCGTAGGCGCGCTGAACCTGCTGGACGGCGCCGTCGATCGCGTAGCGGATCAGCTCCTCGTGCCGCTCCCGCCGGGTCAAGGCGTGGTAGATCTGCGGGATGATCCTGCCTTCGGGATCGTAGCTGTCGGCGTTGACGGCGGATACCGTTCCGATGCCGCCCGCCGCCGCCCAGGCGCCGGAGCTCGCATGGTTGGTCGCGGAGACGCCTTTCCCGCCCTCCACCAGCGGCCATACCTCCCGGCCGCCATAGAGGATCGGCTCCAAGCCCTTGAACATCGTGCCTCCGATTAGCCCTTCGGCCCCTATATAAACCCTGCCCGCCAAAAAGGCGAAATATCGTCACGCCGCGGGCATGAACGCTTCGGCGCGGCCGATCGCCTCACCATAGAGGGCGGCATAGCGCGCGATCATTCGCGCCTCGTCATATTCGGCCGTCGCCTTCTCGCGATTGGCGAGGCCGAGGGCGCGGCGCAGGTCGCCGCGTTCGGCAAGGCTGTCGAGCGCGGCGGCGAAGGCGGCTTCGTCCTCGCGGTGGACGATCAGCGGGAGATTGTCCGCCGAGACCATGTCCGGCACGTCGCCGACGTCGGTGGCGACGACCGGCAGGCCCGCGGCCATGGCCTCGATCAGCGAGATCGGGAATTGCTCGCTGTCGGAAGAGAGGGCGAGGATGTCGAACAGGCCGACATAGCGGGCAGGATCGGCGAGGAAGCCCGGCAACAGGACCCGCTCGCCGACGCCGAGCCGCCGAGCCTCGGCCGCGATCCGCTCGCTCTCCGGTCCCGAGCCGACGATCACCAGGCGCGCGCCCGGCACCGTCATCGCCGCGAACGCGCGGACCAGCCGCGGAAGGTTCTTTACCGCTCTCAGCCCGGCGACGGCGCCGATCACGATTTCCCCGGGCGATTTGACGAGGCCCGGGATCGCGTCTGCGTCGGGCGGAGTCGCGTAACGCTTCAACGCGATACCGTTCGGAATGCGAACGAGTTTCTTGGGAGCCTGTTTCCAATGCTTTAAGGCAATCTCTTCAAGCCGCTTCGAAGGGACCGCGAGACGATGCGCACCCCGAAGCGCGATTCGGCGGTAACGGTTGCGCGCCTTGTCGAGCCGCTCCGCCTCGTCCTCGTTGAAGCCGTCCTCGTGGTGGACGAGCGGCGGCCCGCCGAACAGGCGGCGCGCCATCACCGCGTCCATCGCGCCCCAATTGTAGCTGAGCACCAGGTCGAAGCTGCGCATGTAGCGGGCGAGGCGATAGAGGCGCGACGGGGTCGGCGCTCCGGCGAGCGGCGGCGCGTCGTCGGGGAAATCGACGTCGACGCCGCGGGCGATCGCCGCGCGGGCGCCGAACGCGCCGGGCACGGCGCTGATCACCGCATGCGAGGCGGCAGGGCCGAACGCATTCATCAGCCGCACCGCCCTTGCCTCCTTGCCGCCGAGCGCGAAGGTCGAATGGGCGTGGAGGATGCGGACCGCCATGGCGCCCACAGCTTCCATGCCTCGGCCCCCCGCGTAAAGCGGCAATGCGCAGAGCGGCTCTTCGATTCTTACAAAGCTTTAAGTACCCGGCCGGCCCCTTGCGGCGTATTTCGCGGCTCGAACACGAGACCACGACCGGCCACGTGCTGGAACTCCCTCCGGCGGCCGGCCCCCGTGGCGCCTGCGGCCGAAGATTCCATCGCCCTTGTGTCTTCGGCCGCAGGCCTTACGCCGCGATCGGAAAGATCCCGTGACGCCCGTCACGCGACCCAATCGGTCCCCCGCCGGATAAGGTCCTTTGCTCGATAACGAGGCAAAGGAAGCCGTCGCGATGGCGCACATAGCGGATATCGTCGGGAAAATAGCGCGGGCCCTTCAGCGGGCGTGGGACAGCGCCATGACCGCTTGGCCCGTCCTTCTGGTCTGCCTGCTCCTGATTGCGGTCGTCCCTTTTCCCGGCCTGGCCGGGGACCAGGTGAGGGAATCCCTGCTCGACTATTTCCATCCCGAAACCAGTGCCATCTCCTGGAACCGTTATCTCGTTACCCTGCTGACTTTGTGGTTGCTGGGGTCGACGCTGTGCCAATCGGCGCGGCAGCTGGACCGAGACGCGTCCAGCCGGCGCTTTCTTCTCCCCCTGGCCTGGTTCCTGCCGTTTTCGGCCGTCGCCATAGCGATCTTCCGGCTCTTCCTGCTCCAGCGCAATCTCACCTATCTTCTGATGACCGCGGGCATCGCCTTCATCGCGGCCGTGCCGCTTGTGGTGCCGCGCTTGCGCCGCTGGCTGTTCGCGCTGCGCGAGAGGCCGAAGCTGCGCGGGCAGCTCGCATCGTTCCTGGTCGTCGTGATGCTGGTCGCGTTCTTCGCCTGGGGAGGCGATGCGTCGGTAAGGGGTGCTCGCGAGCTGGGGCCGCTAAACCTCATTCTGCTCTTCGCCTTTTCGCTCGCTGTCATCCTCGCCTTTCTCGTCGCCAGCGGCCGGCGGAGCGGAATTCCCTTTGTGCTCCTGCTCGCACTCGCGGCGTTCGTGTTCAGCTACTTCGACTGGAACGACAACCATCCGATCCGTGGCCGCAACTCCGACCTTCGAATCGCCTCGTTCGAGCAAAGCTTCTCGACATGGCGCAGCGAGCGGCCGGACGCCGGGGACTACGACGGTTATCCGGTCATCCTCGTATCCGCCGAAGGCGGCGGCATCCGCGCCGCCTACTTCACGGCGACGACGCTCGCTCGACTCGTCGATCATTGTCCGCGTCTTGCCGATCACATCTTCATGATCAGCGGGGTTTCCGGCGGTTCGGTCGGCGCGGCGGTATTCGCCGCGGCCATGAAGGCGCATCCGCCCTCGGCGACCGACACGCGCTGCTCGCTCGATGCGGCATCCGACGGTTATTACCAAGGCCGGGTCGCGAACGTGCTCCAGGACGACCATTTGTCGCCGCTGCTCGCACGGATGCTGTTCCCCGACTTCCTGCAGCGGGTGCTGCCATTCCCTATCGACGCCTTCGATCGTCAGCGCGGCTTCGAGCGGAGCCTCGAGCTCTCGTTCAAACGCGAATTCGGCCGCGACACGCTCGCCGAATCGTTCCGCGGGTTCGGGCCGTCGGCAGCGAACCCAGCCGTGCCTTATCTCGTGTTGAACACGACCTGGGTGGAGGAAGGCCGCAGGCTGCCGATCGCACCCTTTATCGCGCTCGGAGACGGCATGGACGAGGAATTCATGCCGCTCCAGCTGCAGAATCCGGGCTTCGACATGCCGCTCAGCGCCGCGGCGGGCGCAAGCGCTCGTTTTCCCCTCGTTTCCCCGGCCGGATATATTCTGAACGGGACTCGGAAGATGCGGCTCGTCGACGGCGGCTATGTCGACAATTCGGGAACCGAGTCGATCAGCGCCCTGTTCGGCGACATCCTCGACACCAACGGCGGCACCTGGCTCGACAAGAACGACAAGAAGTCGGTCTTCATCCTGCTCCACATCGGAAATTCCCCAGAATGCCCGCCGCAAGGAAGCGCACGCACTGGTTTCTTCATCCCCGCCCGCCGTGGGCCTTGCGCCGGCCAGGATCGGCCGCCGTGGCAGGGCCTGGGCGAGCTCTTGAGCCCGCTTCGTGCCGTTATCGGGTCGCGCGACGAAGATTTCAGGATGGCGCTGCACCGCTGGCGCAATCAAATCACCAAGCGCCAGGCCGGCGGCGCCGCAGACCAAATCGCGCGCGTTCAAATGTACGATTCAGGCAGTCCGGTGCCTCTCGGTTGGCTGCTTTCGCGCAGGACCACCGCCGAACTTTGGAAGCAGCTCGAGACCGGTAATCACGACGAGCATTGCGCCGACAATTATGGCGAGGGCGTCAATCTCGAAAATGGCTGTGCGATCGGCAATCTGCTCAGGGCCGTGAAGCCGGTTTCCGAACCAGGCGGCTGACTGTCCGCCGAGATCTCACGCGGCTCCCGCCCCGCCGACGCGCTCCAGCAGCCGGTCGATTGCGGCGGCGGCTTCGGGCTCGTCGAGCGTCGGCGCGTGGCCGACCCGCGGCACGGTTGCTACCTCCAGTTCGGGATTCTCCTCGCGCATCCGCGCGGCGGTCTCGGCGCTGAGCAGGTCCGAGAGCTCGCCCCTCACCAGCAGCGACGGAATCCCTTGGGTCGAGCGAAACACCGGCCACAGATCCGTAGCCGGCGCCGGAACCTTGATGGGCTCGGCGATGCGCAGGTCGTAATCCGGCACGATCCGGCCCTGCGGGGTCAGCCGGCAGAGGCGCTTGGCGTAGAGCAGCCACGCGTCGAAATCCCAGTCCGGATAGCGGCCCCGGTGGGCCTCGCACAGGCCGCGCGCGGCGTGGGCCCAGGTCGGCCAGCTCTGCGCCCGCCCCACATAGGCGCGAATATGGTCGAGCCCCTGCTCCTCCATCACCGGACCGACGTCGTTGAGCAGCAGCCCGGCAAGCCGCGGCTTGTCGACGGCGGCGAGCAGCATTCCGACGAGCCCGCCGAGCGACGTTCCGAACAGCACGACGCGCGGCAAATCCACCTCGGCGAGCAGGGCCTGGATGTCCTGAAGGTAGACGAGCGGGTTGTAGCTCGCCGAATCCTTGGCCGGCTCGCTCTCGCCGCGGCCGCGCAGGTCCGGGCAGATCAGCCGCCACTCGCCCGCAAGGTGGGCCGCAACCCCTTCGAAGTCGCGTGCGTTGCGCGTCAACCCGGCTATGCACAGGATCGGCGGACGGGCCGGATCGCCCGCATAGTCGCGATAGTGAAGCCTGAGCCCGTCCGGAGACGTCCACCAGCCATCGGACCAAGCCGTCATGCCCCCTCCCTCGTCAGCCCCTTGCGTTATTCTCTGATGGCGCTCGCTCCGCAAGCCGCGCCTTACCGGCCCGAGGCAGCGATCCTCGAATTGGGCGACGCCTTCTACGATCCGGTACGCCCCGCCGATTTCCCGCGGGCGATCGTTCGCTTCAGGAACGACCGCTGGGCCGGCGCCGTCGGATTGGCCGGCCTTCGCGATGAAGAATGGGTTGAACATTTCGGCCGGTTCGAGCCGCTGCCCGACAATCTCCGCGAGCCGCTGGCGCTGCGCTATCACGGCCACCAGTTCCGCGTGTACAATCCCGACATTGGCGACGGCCGCGGCTTCCTTTTCGCGCAGCTCAGGGACCGGGCGGGCCGGCTGCTCGACCTCGGCACCAAGGGCTCGGGGCAGACCCCCTACAGCCGCTTCGGAGACGGCCGCCTGACCTTGAAGGGCGGACTACGCGAGGTGCTGGCCACCGAGATGCTCGAGGCGCTCGGCGTCGAGACGTCGAAGAGCTTCTCGCTGATCGAGACCGGCGAGGCTCTCGAGCGCGGCGACGAGCCTTCCCCCACCCGCTCCTCGGTTCTGGTCCGGCTCCAGCACAGCCACATCCGCATCGGCACCTTCCAGCGCGTCGCTTATTTCGACGACGCCGACAATCTGCATCGCCTCTGCGATTATTGCCTCCGCCATTATTTCGGCGAGGAGGAGGACGAGGACGGGCCGTCCCGCCTCCTCGATCACGTCAGCCGCGCGGCAGCCCGGCTCGCCGCTTCCTACATCGCGGCAGGCTTCGTCCACGGCGTGCTCAACAGCGACAATATCGCGGTCACCGCGCAGAGCTTCGACTACGGGCCGTGGCGGTTCACGCCCTTCTGGGACGGGGCCTTCACCGCGGCCTATTTCGACCATGCCGGTCTCTACGCGTTCGGCCGCCAGCCCGAGGCGATCCACTGGGACCTCGTCCAGCTCGCCGCCTCGCTCCGCTCGATCGCCCCGGCCGAGAGGCTGACGCCGGCGCTGGAAGCCTTTCCCGGCCGCTTCCAGTCGGCGCTGGTCGAGGCGGTGTTCGCGCGGCTCGGAATCCGTGGTCGCGGGCCCGAGCGCGATGCCGTCCTGCTGGCGGCGCTGGAGGCCGCGCTCGCCGCCAAGACCGTCGAGATCGACCGTTTCTTCTTCGACTGGCGCGGCGGGCGGCGGCGCGGCCCCTCTCCGGCCTATCGCGATGAAGCGTTCATCGCGCTCGAGCGCGAACTCGAGGAATATGAACCGATCGCGGGCGCGCTCGATCACGAATATTGGTCGGACGAACGGCACTGCTCGATGCACATCGATGAGGTCGAAGCGATCTGGAGCCGCATCGACGAGGCGGACGACTGGGCGCCGTTCCACGCCAAGATCGCCGCGGTGCGGCGCATGGGCGAGGCGCTCGCGCCGCCCGCTTGACCGAGAGGGCGCGGCGTGGTGGTGGTACCGGCGCAATGGCGACGATGACTTCCCACGAGCCGGCGACCGGCGCCTCCCTCTGGACCGGCGAAAGCGGCGATGCGGAAAGCGAGGTCGCCCGAGCCCGCGGCGCCTGGGCCGCCTGGGCGGCACGCCCCCTCGCGGTGCGCATTGAAACTCTGCGCCGCTTCGCCAACGCCGTACGCGGCCAGAAAGACGCCTTCGCCGACCTCATCGCCCGCGAGACCGGCAAGCCGCTGTGGGAGAGCGCGACCGAGGTCGACGCGGTGGTCAACAAGGTCGACATCTCGGTCTCGGCTTATTCGGAGCGGACGTCGCAGCGGCGGCTCGAAGGGGCGCTCGGCGCCCGGGTCGCGGTCCGCCACAAGCCGCACGGTGTCCTGGCCGTGCTGGGGCCCTACAATTTCCCCGCCCATCTTCCCAACGGCCACATCGTCCCCGCTTTGCTCGCCGGCAACGCGGTGGTGTTCAAGCCGTCCGAAAAGACGCCGGCGGTCGGCGAGCGGCTGGTGCAGCTGCTCCACGAGGCCGGCGTTCCCGAAGACGTGGCGCGCTGCGTCCACGGCGGGCCCGAGGTCGGGCGGGCGCTGGCGGGCAGCGCCGGGATCGACGGCCTGCTGTTCACCGGCTCGGCCCGCGCCGGCCTTTCGCTCCACCGCCAGTTCGCCGAGACTCCGCAGAAGATCCTGGCGCTCGAGCTCGGCGGCAACAATCCTCTGGTCGTCTGGGACGCCAAGGACGTCCATGCCGCCGCGGTGATCGCCGTCCAGTCGGCTTTCCTCTCGGCGGGCCAGCGCTGCACCGCGGCGCGGCGGCTGATCGTCCGGGACGGCGCCCACGAGGAACTGGTCGCCACCATCGTAAAGCTCGCCGAGCGGCTGATCGTCGACCATCCGCACGCCAATCCCGCGCCATTCATGGGTCCGGTGATCGACAACGCCGCCGCCGACCAGCTCCAGGAAGCCTTTCTCGACCTGATGATCAAGGGCGGCAAGCCATTGAAGCGGCTCGACCGTCCGACCGCCGACAAGCCCTTTCTGACCCCGGCCGTCATCGACGTGACCGAGGTGCGCGACCGCCCCGACGCGGAGCTGTTCGGACCCGTGCTGCAGGTCGTCCGGGTGCCGGATTTCGACGCGGCCTTGGCCGAGGCGAACGCCACCCGCTACGGCCTCTCGGCCGCGCTCGTCGGGGGCAGCCCGGAGCTTTACGACCGCTTCTGGGCAAACGTCCGCGCCGGGGTGATCAACTGGAACAAGCCGACCAACGGCGCGCCGTCGAACGCGCCGTTCGGCGGCATCGGCCTGTCGGGAAACCATCGGCCGAGCGCCTATTACGCGGCCGATTACTGCGCCTATCCGGTCACGTCGTCCGAAGCCGAGCAGGCGCGCGCGTCGATCGGAATAGGCCTCCGCGACCCCTACGCGGCAAACAACCTCGAAGGCTGAACGCTCAGCGGGTCGCGAACCGACGGCCGGCCCACGCCGCGGACGGCAACTCGGCGACTCGCGCCGGCCGCTGGCGCGGCAGGCTGGCGAGGCCGGCCTGGGTCGCCAGCACGGCGGCTTCCGCGAGGCTCTTCACCGCCAGCTTGGCCATGATATGCGCCCGGTGCATCTCGACGGTTCGGACGCTGATTCCGAGCTCGTGGGCGACCCCCTTGTTCGAACGGCCGGCGAAGAGGGCGAGCGCGATGTCGAGCTCGCGCGGCGTCAGCCGGGTCAGCCGTTCCTGCGCGGTGCGGCGCATCTCGTCGGCTTCGAGCGAGCGCTCCAGGCCCGCCCAGGCCGGCTGCAACGCCTCGGCGAGGGCGGCGCCGTCGACCGGCTTTTCGAGAAAGTCGAGCGCTCCGAGCTTCATCGCCTTGACCGCCAGCGGCAGGTCCTGCGCCGCGGAGAGGGCGATCACCGGCCAGCGGCATTCGCGCTCGGCCAGCTCGGCGAGGATCTCGACGCCGCTCGGCCCGACCAAATCCATGTCGAGCAGGATCACCGCCGGCATCAGATGATCGATCATGCCGAGGAACTCGGTGCCGCTCGCGAACGGCCAAGCTTCCCCGCCGATCAGGGCGAGGAGGCTGGTCAAGGATCTTCGCGTCCCGAGGTCGCCGTCGACCACGTAGACGGTGCGTTGGTGCGACATACGCCCGCTCCCCGTTGGGCCAAACACACGGCCCCGCGCCGCCAAGTCTCTGGAACGGCTCCCGAATAGACAATCTAGGAAAAGTACGGTGAACCCGGGCTGACAGCCTGTCGGCAGGCCGTGCCCGAACGGGTGACAAACCGAAAAATTCCCTGATCCATGTGAATCCATGTGAAAAACCCCGGCGAAAATGCGTGCGCGAAGACCGAATCGGCCGTCGCAAAGTTACCGGGGTAGAAGCCCGATCATGCGCCGCTCCGGCGTTAACCATAGCCTCGTCTCCGTCCGGCGCGCTTTGCCGCCGGGCCGGTGGGCTTGAGGGGACGGACGGGGCGTGGAGGCGGGGCCTTTCTTCAGCGGGAACGCGATCGCCGCGGTCGACGCGGAGGGAAGGCTCGACCTGCCCCCGTTCGTCCTCGATGCCCTGAGATGCGGCGAGGGACGGCGTCTTTTCTTCGGGGCTCACCCCAGCGATCCCTGCCTCGCCGCCTACGCGCCCGGGCGGCGCGAGGGATTGTACTTGGAGGTCGAGCGCGAGCGCCTGCAGGACGGCGACGAGGCCGCGCACGCGCGCCGGGCACGGCGCACCTTCGGCTATGTCGAGGAAAGCGAGTGGGGCACCGACGGCCGGGTCACCCTGCCGCCGCTGATGCGCCGCAAGGGCGCGATCGGCGCGCTTGCCCTGATCATCGGGACAGGTCCCGAAGTCGAGATCTGGTCGCCGGAGCGCGCCTTGGCGGCCGACGACCCTCAGCTGAGGGAAATGGCCGCCTGGCGGCTGGAGGAGAGGGAGACGGAGAGATGAGCCTGCTCTGCGCGATCGGCGGCCACGAAGCCGCGCCTAGGGAAGTCTATAATGGCGGTTATTATTTCAGCCGCTGCCGGCGCTGCGGCGAAGACATGATTCGATCCGGCGCCAGCTGGGACCTGGTGCCCGAGGGCCATCGCGTCGTCTGGAAATCCGGCCGGCACAACCATTCGCTCGAGCCCGATTACGACCATGCTCTGCCCGTCCTGCACCCCGCCGCCAACCTGCCGATGGTGCGCCCGAGCTTCGCTTCGTGGAGCCGCGCCCTCGTCGGCCGCCGGCGCGCCGCGGCAACGCCCGCTCCGGCGGTGGAGAATGAGACGGAGGAGCCGCACTACCCGCCCCTGCTCGTCATCGCGGCGATCGTCGGGGCGGGTCTGCAATGGCTCCTGAGCCTGGGAGAGGCGCGCCGGCCGTTCGCCTGACCGGCTGGCGCTCGCCCCTGCGGAAGCCTACATCGCGGCGGTGGTCCGCATCACCCCCGAAGGCGCGCGCGCATGAAGCCGATGGGCGAAGAGCATCTCGCGATCCTGCGCCGGCACATGGTCGAGATCGTCGACATGCATTTCGACCTCGCCGCCGACGAGATCGGCAAGGGCGAGGTCGACCTGCGGCTGAGGAAGGCGCTGCTTCGGGTCCAGCGACACCTGTTCGTGCCCGCGCCTTTGGTGGTCGCCGCTTACCAGGACACGCCGCTTCCGATCGGATTCGACAAGACCGTCTCCCAGCCGTTCATTGCCGCCCTGATGATCGACCTTCTCGGCCTCGAGGCCGGCCAGCGCGTGCTCGAGGTCGGCACCGGCCTCGGCTACCAGGCGGCGCTGATGGCCGAGATGGGCGCGGAGGTGTGGAGCGTCGAGGTGGTCGAGGAATTCGCCAACGAGGCCAGGATGCGGCTGATGGCCTTCGGCTATGGCGACGTCCAGATCCGGACCGGCGACGGCACGCGGGGCTGGGCGGACCACGCCCCGTTCGACCGCATCCTGGTCACCGCCGCGACCGAGGCGCTGCCCAGGGCGCTGATCGACCAGCTGAAGCCGGGCGGCAGGATCGTCGTCCCGCTGGGCGGCAAGGACGTCCAGCACCTCACCGTGCTGACCAAGGACCGGGAGGGCGGCCTCGACGCGCGGCCGGTGATTCCGGCGCGCTTCACCCAGCTGGAAAGCGCGGCCTGACCCTATCCAAATTCGGCCCGAGCCCCTATGTGGCGGTCTGCGGCCGCGCGAAGCGCGGGCCCTTTCTTCATGGAGACGAGGATGAGCGAAGCGGCGGCCTTGCGCGCGCCTGTGGCCGGTGACGGGGCGCTCGAGCGGCGCACCTTCGCGATCATCTCGCATCCCGACGCCGGCAAGACGACGCTGACCGAGAAGCTCCTCTACTCGGCCGGCGCGATCCACGAGGCGGGCGAGGTCCGCGCCCGCGGCGACCGCCGCCGCGCCCGCTCGGACTGGATGCAGATCGAACAGCAGCGCGGAATCTCGGTCACCTCCTCGGTAATGACGTTCGAGAAGGACGGACTGCTGTTCAACCTGCTCGACACGCCGGGCCACCAGGACTTTTCCGAGGACACCTACCGGACTCTGACCGCGGTGGATTCGGCGATCATGGTGATCGACGCCGCCAAGGGCATCGAGGCGCAGACCAGGAAGCTGTTCGAGGTCTGCCGCCTGAGGAACATCCCGATCGTCACCTTCATCAACAAGGTGGACCGCGAGGGCCTCTCGCCTTTCACGCTTCTCGACGAGATCGCCGAGACGCTTCAGCTCGACGTCTCCCCCCGCAACTGGCCGATCGGCATGGGCCGTGACTTCCTCGGCACCTACGATTTGTTCGCCGATGCGCTCCTATTGTTCGAGCGTGGCGTCCACGACCGGGTCACTGAGCCGGTCCGCTGCAGCGGCCTCGACGAC
>JAXDPL010000103.1:0-7780 GCA_034668385.1 Sphingomonadales bacterium
TCAAGGAGCGCGATTGCATGACCAAGGCGGTGCGCGACGACATCATGGACGTCTGCCAGAAGACCGTCCGCCTCGAGGACGCCTTCATCGACCTCGCCTTCGAGATGGGCCCGGTCCCCGGCATGACGCCGAAGGAGATCAGGAAGTACATCCGCTACATCGCCGACTGGCGCCTCGGCCAGCTCGGCTTCCAGCCCATCTACATGATCGACGACCACCCCCTCCCCTGGCTGGCGCCCCTCCTCAACGGCGTCGAGCACGCCAACTTCTTCGAGACGAGGGCCACGGAATATTCGAAAGCCGCGACAAGGGGGAACTGGGGCGAAGTCTGGGACAATTTCGACCGCCGCAAGGCGGCCAAGGCGGCCAACGACGGCTCGGGCGCAGAGGCGGCCAAGCCGGACGACGACATGTTCACGAGGGCGGGGGTTGCAGCGGAGTGAGACATCTCGGAGGGGCTACGATCGCTGATGTGATCTCCCTCGTACTAGCCACCCTTGCTCTTGGGATTTCTGCGCTTACAGCGTGGCTGACGCTCGTGCGGCGTGGGACCGTCCGGATCACCCGGCCGACGGTCTTGTACTTAGGATCAGATGGTTCACCTGCGGGGCCGAATGGCAAACCTAAGGTTCACCTAAGGGCTCTCTTGTACTGCACCTCAAAACGCGGGCGAGTCGTGGAGTCGCTCTACGTGCGGCTATCACGGAATGACACAAGCCACATATTTAATGTTTGGGTCTACGGCGACGGTGCGCTCGTCCGTGGTAGCGGCATGTTCATTGGTGAAATGGGTGTCGCGACAAGCCACCATTTTCTATTGCCTCGTGATCATACCGAATTTCCCTACCTCGCAGGACAGTACAAGCTTGAACTATTCGCGCGGCTATCGGGCGAGCAGCACGCGACAATCCTATACTCTGAGGAGCTACAATTGAGTCCCACCGATGCGGCTGCTTTGCAGGTTGGCAATTCGGGACTTTATTTTGATTGGAGCCCATCCGCTGAGCGCTTCATCTCACATGTAGAGGTTCTAAAGCCACTTGAGCTCCCGCCATTGGTCGACAGAGATCGAAGCTAGGGAACCGCGGCCGTGTCTACGCCGTGCGAGCAATGAGGCTGGGATGGCCGCGGTGATTATATATTCCGCTAGCAGGTAAAGCGAAAGCCTATCGGCCAAACAGGAGTGGCGGCAGGATTCCCTTCACGATATCTAATCAGATCGGAAGGACGGTCGCGTGGCCATCAGACCTCTAATTTCCGCGCGGCTACGGACCCGCACCGAGCGCCTCCGACGGTGGGAGGAACTTCTGAATTTCTTTCGCGGTCACCAGCCGCCGGTTTGGATTTTTCGAGGACAAAGGCAGCACTGGGCTCTTCGGCCGCACATTGGACGAACGAAAGATTACGATCCGGCGCGAGAGCTCCAGCTGCTCAGCGAGTTTCGTCGGCTTTCCCGTCCAATGGTTGAAGGAGCACAGGCGCTAAGCGATTGGGATTGGCTGTTTGTAGCGCAGCATCATGGCCTTCCGACGCGCCTGCTCGATTGGACCACAAATCCCCTCGTGGCCGCCTACTTCGCTTGCCAGCCTTCGCCGATGGGGAAGCGACACGGTGAGATCATCGCGGTACGAGTCGATAGCGTCGGCCTGCTGACGGAGGCGGAAATGAGCCGCGGACCATTCGGCATTCGTCGCGCGGGCTTCTTGTACCCTTCGGTAGTCGCACCGCGAATCGCTTCGCAGAAGGGACTCTTCAGCATTCACCCGCAACCTGACCACAACTGGATATTGAGGAACAAGACGGAGCGTGTTTCCATCAGGGCAGAGGACAAAAATACCTTTCTTTCGTGGCTGTATGGGTTGGGGATTGATGCTGCTATGATCATGGCCGATCTCGATGGCTTGGCAGCGAACCTGTCATGGCGATACACCACCGGACGAGCGATACAGTGATGGCCAGCAGCATTGCCCAAGAGGCGCGACGCACGCCAGGATGGTTCGACGGCCTGCCCGCGGCACTGGAGAGTGCTCTGCGGAACTACGACATGCACGGTCGAGGCGACTTAAAAGAGATTGAGTCACTAGCGACACAGGTCACCGTTGGCGGGTATTCCGTCCACGCAGAGTTCTCGATGGTGAGTGACGAGTGCTGGATAGCTCCTGGCACCCTTTACGCTACGTTCGTATACGAGCCAGAATCGAATGATAAAACGGAGTTTACCGAGACATTTCCGATGCGTGTTTACTACACTGTGAACGATGGGAAAGTAGCGATACAACGTGTTAAGGTGGATGCGTCATCTCTAGATGAATAACCCTTAAGGGTCGGTGAGGGGTGCAACAACTCCTCCAGCGTACTCTCCGAAATCTACAAAGCGAATGCCCGCAGCTTCGAAAGTCGTGCGAATAACCTTTAGGTTCATGCCACGGGGCACAGTTTGGCCCTGCTCAAAACGCAGAATAGTCTTCCGATCAAGCCCTGTCCGGGCTGCGACTGCATCAAGAGACCATCCGAGTGCTGCCCTAGCCATGCGGCACTGAGATGGACGAATTTCGCTGGCGCTGATTCCGTGTCCCCTTGACTAGCTCCTAGAATGGGACTATCAGTCCCATAAAAGGAGACCCTCAGGCATGGCTGCCGGGAGGCATAACCTGACGCGCCGGGCGTTGCTAGGCGCGAGCGCCGCTTTGCCGGTTGCGTTCGCCGCGCCCGGCGGCGCTTCGGTCTCGACCGACCCGTTCGGGCTGAGCTTGTCGAAGTCCTCTACTTCCTCCCTCTCCCCAGAAAGGGAGGCCCTTCGACAAGCTCAGGGCGAACGGGGGGAGGGAGCCGCCACCCTCCGCCGCCGCTGGTCGGGCACGCTCGCCGCCTACCGGCGGGCCGAGGCGCGGGTGGCGGGGTTCAAGGCGGGGGAGGCGCTTCTGCCGGCGGAGCGGCGGGCCTGGCCGGCCTGCCGGGACCTCGAGGAGCGGTTCGGCGCGCTTGACTCCCTCCGCTTCGCCGCGCTCCGCCGGCTGCTCCGCCTGCCCGCGCCGGACCTTCCCGCGCTCGCCCTCAAGCTCGACCTCGCCGTCGCCGATTCCGCCTGGGAGCTCACCGGCTGCGAGACGTGCTTCGAAGCCATCGCAGCCGACGCGAGGAGGCTCGCCCGTGGAGGCTGAGGGTCACCTGCTCGGCATCGTGCTCACGCGGCGCGACGTGCTCGCCGCCGGTACAGGTGCGGCTTTGGCGGTCACCGTTCCTGCGTCGGCCGAAACTGCAAAGCCGCCCGCCCCACGCACTGCTCCGCCGGGCGCGCCGTCCCGATCCGGGCCGCGGATCGACATCGTCTGCCGCGACTGCGGCGGCAACAGCGTCGCTCGCGACGCCTGGGCGGAATGGGACGTCGAGACGCAGGATTGGGTACTCGGCCCCGTCTTCGACCAGGGCTTCTGTTACGACTGCGACCGGGAAGCCCGGCTGGACGAGGCGGAGACCGTCGCGGGCACGGACCCTTAGGCGTGCCTACGCCGCCGGCACCGTAGCGACAGGCTGCTTCGACAGGCGCCGCGCCGGCAGCTTCCCTTCGACCAGCAGGATGACCCGCTCCCGGACCGAGCCGAGATGGTAATAGAAGCCCTGCCACCCTGCCCGCCGCGCGTCGGGGCCGAGCGGGGCGCGCTCCAGGAAGAGCTCCTCAGTCTGGAGGTCGGCCGAGAGGTAGTGGATCGAGAAGCCGCACGCCGCCTCGCTCACCAGCACCAGGAACAGCGGGAAGTAGATTCCCGCCTGCATCCGCTCCCGCTGCGGCCCCCAGGCGGCGCCGAGCAGCTTGGCGGGCGGAGTCACGCCGTCCGCGCTGGTCGACGCCTTCACCTGCGCCAGATAGCCGCAAAAGTCGCAGATCACGTCGGCGCATTTGAAATTGGGCGGAAGCGTCTTGAGCGTACTGGCGCGCTTGCAGCGCGGGCAAGCGCAATTCTGCACGACCAGCCGCTCCCCGAGCGCACCTAGCTCCTGCTTCGCCGTCGCCATCGCCGCCAGTGTAGGCGCGACGGCGCTTTGGACACCCCCCGAAGAGCGCAACTGGCACCCGCGCCCTCACCGCTTTCCGGGCAGACTCCTCGGGCCGCGGCCGCTTGCGCTTCCCCGAACCCCGCCGGATATAGCGGCGAGGGGGTTCCGCCATGCTCAGCCTCGCCGCCAACCGCCGGCTCGCCATCGTCGCCGGCCTCCTCCTGCCCGCGCTCGAGCTGCTGCGCCGCGCCTCGCAGCTCGCTTTCTGGTGGCACTGGATCGACGACGTGCTGATCGGCGCCGCCCTCCTCGCCGCCGCCTGGGCCGCCCGCGCCCGGCCGACGCTCGCCCGCCCAGCGCTCGCCGGCGCCTGGGGGATCGCCTCGGGCATGGGCTATTACAGCTTCGCCGGCCACGTCCTGGAGGCGGGCGCCCGCGACGTCAGCGGGCTTCCCGGCTGGGCTCTCGCCGCCGCGGTCGGCGCCGCCTGGCTCATCGCCCTCTACGCCCTCGCCTCGGCGGTGGCGTCGCGCCGCTGAGCCCCGCTTGGCCGAGGAACAGCGCCGCCGGACAGGCCGCTAGCGGACGGACGCGCCGGCTTGCGCCTTCGCCGGCGCGCCGGCCACCGCATAGTCGATCGTCACGTCCCGCGCCCGGATGGCCTGGAAGGCGACATTGGCGCCGAAATCGTAGCTGACGAGAAGGTGCGAAGGGCCGAGCCAGCGCAGCTGCGCCCGGGGGCCACCCTGCGGCGTGCGCGGCGCGCTCCCGGCCTGGGCGACGAAGATCGCGTCGCTGTCGTCCGCCTTCTCCCCGGCATTGGCCAGGGTGACATGGGTCGAGAAATCGGTCGTCGCACCGCAATTGCGCACGAAGCTCACCGCGACCCGCTGCCCGTCCGGCGACACCGCCCGCTGAGTCGCGTCGTCGCCGCAGGAAAAAAACTGGCAGCCCTGCAGCGACGCCGCGGCCAGGCCGATCGGAACCAGGGACCAGGATCTCGCCATGACGTCAGGCCCTCGCGAGCGGACGGACATCGTAGCACCTCACGACAGGAACAGCAGCGCCAGCCAGGCCGAGAGCGCCGCCATCGGCAGCAGGGCGGCGGCCTGCGCTTGCGCGGCTCGGCCCGGCGGCAGCCGGCCGAGCGCCAAATAGAGGCCGACCAGCAGCGGCAAGGCGATCAGGCTCAGCCGGCAGAGCAGCCGGCCGGGGTAATCGGTGGCGAACAAAGTCGCGACGCCCGCCGCCGGCACCAGCAGGTAGCCGAAGCGCCGCGGCCAGGAGGGTCCGCCGAGGATCCGGTCGAGCGCGACCAGCGCCAGAAGCACCGCCCACAGCCAGGCCAAGGCGGTCAGCGCCTCGAACGCCTGCCCGACCACGGCGTCGCCCGGCCCGACCAGGCTGGCGAGGTCGACCGACAGGAACCAGGCAAAGAGCAGGAACGCGATTCCGCCCCCGGCCGCCATCGCCGCGATCCCCGGGCGCACACTTGTCTTCCACCCCATTCGCCCATCAGCGCCGATTGCTGCGGAAAGGCAAGACCGGACGCACCGCCCGCCTGCCGCCGGATTTAGAACCAAAACGGATCGAAAACCATTTTCCTACACCCCCCGGCGGGACATATTTGTTCCGGCTCTGTTCGTCACCGCGATTCGGAGCCGATTGATGACCGACCAGCCAAATCCGCCTCTGCCGGAGCCGCGTGCGGCCGGCGAGCCCGATCCGTCGCCCACGGCGGCTCCCGCCGAGCCTCTCCCCTGGGAAGGCGAGCCGCCGCCCGAGGAGGAATTCGGCCCCGACGGCCGCCGCCTCCGCCACGACGCCTTCACCGCCCGGCGCAGGCACGATTTCCTGAAGGCGCTGGCCAAGGGCGGCTGCGTCGAGGATGCCTGCCGCTCGGTGGGAATCTCCACCACGACGCTTTACCGCCACCAGCAGGAGGATCCCGGCTTCCTGCGCCTGTGCCTCACGGCGGCGCGGATGTGCGCGGTTCCGGTCGAGCTTACCGCGTGGGAGCGGGCGGTCGACGGAGTCGACCAGCAATTCGCCTGCGGCGGGGAGGTCCATGTCCGCCGCCGCTATTCGGACAGCCTCCTGCGCCTCCTCCTGCAGGGCTCCAACCCGAAGAAATACGGCGCCCGCCCCGGCTTTACCCGCAAGCGGCTGCTCAAATTCGAGCGCAAGCGGATGGAGAAGGAGATCAGAGCCGAAATCCGGGCTGCGCAAGGCGACCATGACCGCAATTTCGACCACGCGGTCGAATCGATCATGACCAAGATCCAGGCGATCAAGCGGCACAAGGAGCCGGCGATGCTCGCCGCCGGCTGGACCAAAAGCCCCGAGGGTCACTGGATTCCGCCCGGCTATGCCCCGATCGAAGGGTGGAGCGGGTCCCGGTTCGGCCCGACGGACGACGAGGCCCCCGGCGATTCCGTATGACTTTCGTCCCTTTCCTCCCTTTCGTCACTTTTGTGACCTTTGGCCCGGCGGCGGGTGAGCCGCGGCGCTCAGAAGGGCAGCTTGATTCCGACCATCGCCCGCTTGCTGATCTGGCCGTTCGGCATGCCCGCTTCCTCGGTATAGACCCGGCCCCTGACCTGGCCGATGAGGCCGGTCTCGGCGTCGATCGGCCCCTGCTCGAAGAGCTTCGCCAGGCGCTCCATCTCGCCGGCGCCGACGCCGCCGGCCGGCCGCCGCCCGCAGACGAGGATGTCGCCGGCGGCCGGCGCGCAGGCCGACCGCGTCGGCCGGTAGCGCGACAGGTCGAACTCGATCGTTCGGATGTCGACCGGCTTTGGGTCGGCGCCCGGCGCGGCGGCCTGGAGCGCGATCAGCAAAGCCAGCGACATGAGCGCGCTCCACGTTGTCCGGCCCCGGGGAGAGGCTCTACCGGCATTGCGGCGAAATCAGGGCCGCGCCCTTGCGCGCCCAAGGAACCGGCTCCCCTCCGGCAATCCGTCACTCCCGCGCAAGCGGGAGTCCCGCTTCTTCCCTTTCTCGTTCACTTTGCTCAAGCGGGATTCCCGCTTTCGCGGGAATGACGGCGTTGGTGCGCCCAAGGAACCGGCTCCCCGCCGCGCGGGTTTTCGCCACGGGCCCTTTTTGCAAAGGAGCTTTGCCCATGTTCGCTTACCCCGCTTCCACTCCCCGCCGCCGCGGCCGAGCCGCGCGGCTGCTCCCGCTCGTCGCCTTGCTGGCCGGTTGCATGACCGCCACGCCCTACCAGCCGATCGGCGCGCCGGGGAATCGCGCCGCCGGCGGCTATGCCGAGCGCCAGATCGAGGCCAACCGCTTCCGGGTCACCTTCGTCGGCAACACCATGACCTCGCGCGAGACGGTCGAGACCTACCTCCTCTACCGCGCCGCCGAGCTGACCCAGCAGCAGGGCTACGACTGGTTCGTCACCGCCGACCGCGAGACCAACCGCCACACCAACACCTATGTCGAGCCCGGCTTCGGCGGCTGGGGCGGCTATTGGGGGCCGCGCTGGCGCTATTGGGGCCGCGGCTTCGGCATGCGCAGCTGGGATCCCTGGTTCGGCGATCCGTTCTGGGCCGACACGATGGATGTCCGAACCGTCGATCGCTACGAGGCCTCGGCCGAGATCGTCATGGGCCGCGGGTCCAAGCCGGCCGACAATCCGCGCGCCTTCGACGCCCGCGACGTCCTCGCCCGGCTCGGCCCGAATATCGTCCCGCCCGAGCGCCGCTGAGCCCCGCGCCTCGCCGGTTGCGGCAAGTCGTTGGACCTCAACGGCTTTTCCCGCAACCGCGCGGCGCCC
>JAXDPL010000104.1:0-18325 GCA_034668385.1 Sphingomonadales bacterium
AGGTTGACGAACCAGTCGAAGCCCTCGGCGCGGGTGAACAGCCAGCTCTTGCAGCGCGGGCAGTAAAAATGGTGCTGCTGCGGATGATGGGTGCCGCCGATCACCGGCTCGCCCGCCGTCACCTCGAAGCCGTCCGAAGGCAGGGTCAGGGTCAGCGAGAAGGCGCCGGCGCTCATCTTCTGGCAGCCCGCGCAATGGCAGGCGCCGGCGAGCAAAGGCGGTTTCGTCACGCGCAGCCGCACCTCGCCGCACCGGCAGCCGCCCTCCCAGGGCAGCTTCCACTCCTGGGAATCGTCGGGCTCGGCCATGCCCTTTTCATTACCCGCCGGTGCTTGCCGCGACTAGAGCCGGACCATGGACAAAGAGGAGATTCGCCTGCGCTTCCGCCGCGCCGTCAACATGAGCGCGGACGAGCTCGAGGCCTGGCTCGAGTCTCCCGAGAGCCGGCGCGTCGGGCAGAAGACGGGCGACGGCGAGTCGATCGGCCACGCGTCGGGCCGCCATATCGTGCGGATCCTTCGGACTCCGGAGCCCGAGCTGACCGAACCGGACTGGGCGCATATGCGCAAGGTCGCCGGCTTCGTCGCCCGCCACCGCGCCCAGGAGCCGGCCAATCCGGTCACTTCGCGCTGGCGTTATTCGCTGATGAACTGGGGCTTCGACCCGCTGAAGGACATGGCGGAAGCACGCTCTCCGGCCTAAAGCGCGGCGCAGGAGGGTCCATGCGCCTCTTGCCGATCCTGCTCTTCCTCGCCGCCGCCGCTCCGGCCGCCGAGCCTACGGCCGAGGATTATCGCGCCGACGCCCGATCGATCGCGCCGCTGATCCAGGAGACCTACGCCTATCTCGACCGCTTCCCGGGCGGCATGGCGCCGTCCTCGCCGAAGCTGAAGGCCGAGGCCGAGCAGGTCCGCGACCGCCGCTCGCTGCTGCTCTACGCCGAGCGCGCCTTGCTCGCGCTCGCCGACCACCACGCCATCACCGGCGCCTCGACCGCCCACGACTGGGCGATCGTTCCGACCTATGCCGACCTCTGGATCGAGCGGCGCGGCGGCGATTTTGTGATCGAGGCGGTGCGCGACGGCTCGCCGGCCGCGGCGGCGGGCATCGCCCGCGGCGACCGGCTGATTGCGGTGGACGGCGTACCCACGGCGGCCGCCGTCCAGGCCTTCTGGGACGATCTCGGCCTCCCCGTCACCGAGGAACGCGCCGGCTTCGCCGCCCGCATCCTCGCCGCCGGCCGCCGCGATGCGCAGCGCCGGCTCATGGTGCAGCGAGGGCAGTCGTCTCCGCGCCCGCTCGAGCTGACCAACCTCTACCAGATCCCCCACCCGCCCCGGCCGCCGGTGACGACCCGCCGCGAGGGGGCGGCGCTGGTTGTGCGATTCAACGATTCGCTCGGCGACGACGCCGCGATCGCCGCGTTCGACGCCGCGATGGCCGCCGCTCCGCCCCGCCGGCCGCTGGTCATCGATCTCACCGATACGCCGAGCGGCGGCAACACAATCGTCGCCCGCGCCGTGCTCGGCTGGTTCGTCACCCGGGCCGCCGGCTACCAGGTCCACAACCTCCCCGCCGAGGAGCGCCGCACCGGAATCCCGCGTCAGTGGATCGAGCAGGTCCTGCCCCGGGCCGGCAAGCATCGCGCCGCGCCGGCGACGGTCCGGGTCGGCCGCTGGACCGGGAGCATGGGCGAGGGGCTCGCGATCGGCTTCTCCGCGCTCGGCGTGCCGGTCGTCGGCGATCCGATGGCCGGGCTCCGCGGCGCCGTCTACGACGAAAAGCTGGAGCATTCCGGGCTGGTCCTCAAGCTTCCGGCCGAGCGGCTCTATACGGTCGCCGGCGTGCCCCGGGAGAAATTCGCGCCTATTCCGGCACGCTCTCGCCCGAGCCGCCGATCTCGGCCGGGAAGTCCCTGAGCTTGGGCAGCCCGTCCTTCATCGGAAGCACCGTCTCGGCATAATTCAAGTGCACCGCCGGGCGGAAGTCGACGCCCGGCAGGGTCGCCGCGTGGACGTCGGTGATCGGCAAAGTGGGGTGATAGACCAGCACATGGCCGCCGCAATCGGCGCACCAGCGCCGGTCGGAGAAGCCGCTCTTGTTGAAGCCGGCGAGCTTGTCCTCGCCCTTGGTCACCCGCACATTCTCCTTGGGGTAGAGCAGGAAGGCCGCGACCGGCCCGCCCGACCAGGAGCGGCACGAGCGGCAATGACAAAAGCCCATCTCCGCCGGCGCCCCGGCCACCTCGATCTCCACCGCTCCGCAGAAGCACCCGCCGCGGTGCGCGTCGCCATTCCCGTCCGTCATCGCCGTCTCCTTCCCTCGAATCCCGGGAGTGACAGTCACTAGTGGGCGTATGTGTCTTTTACAAACCCGCCCTTGAAATAGGGATCACAAACGACCGCTGAACCAAAGCGCAAGGTGGGTTACAGCTGCTACGAAAATCATCGCGAGGCCGATGTTGCCAACCACCCTGTTTCGCGGTGGGCGGCCTCCCCACCGAATGGTGAAGATCGCCACGAGCATCACGCCGGCAATGTTCACGATGGCGGCAACGTCGTTGAGGTTCATTCCGGCTCCTCCTCGCAATGCGATTGCTGTAGCGAAACTCGAACTCCGCAAGATAGCGGTGCAGGTGCTGCTCGCCGCAATGCTGATAAACGCCCTTCATGCCGCGCTTGAAGATGCTGAAATAGCCTTCCACCGTGTTGCTGTGATCGTGCGGTCGTCGAAATCGACGTAGCGCCCGACGTGTGCTGAGTGGTGCCGTGGCCCGCGAAATGGGCCTTGATGTGCCGATAGCCGTAATGCTCGTCCGTCATGATCGTCGCCTCGCGGGCGACGTTGGCGAGGACGATCGGCATAAGGGTTTCAGCGTTCACGCGATCAATCAACCATCGTGCGGGCGCGGCCCGTATCGCGGTCCACCAGCGCTAAAACCTTCATCTTATGGTGAAAGCCTTTGTTGCCCTTCGGTACGCCTTTAAGGCGCCCGATGAACGTTTCGTCCACCTCGACCACGCCGCCGCCGGAGCCGAACGGGGAGAGGTCGCCGGAGCCCATGGCTTCGCGGATGCGATGGGCCAGGAACCACGCGGACTTGTATTGGACCTCGAGGATGCGGTGAAGCTGATGGGCGCTGACGCCCTTCTTGCTGGAAACGATCAGGTGGACCGCCTGAAGCATCTTGTGGAGCGGCAGGCGGGCATGCTCGAAAACCGTGCCGACCTTGACCGTGAACTGCTTCCGGCACTCGCCGCACTTTTTCAGGCCGTAGCGCAGCGCGCCTTCCGGACTTTGTTTGGACGGCTTACCGCGAACGCCGGACAGGTCGTACACGCGACCGCCGATCACGCCGCAATGGGGGCAGACAACGCCGTTCGCCCACACGATGCCCTCTAGGAACTTGAAGGCTTCGGGCTCGCCGTGGAACTGGGGCTGAGAGAGAACGGACATCGGCTTGCTCCTATGCCGACTGTTCTACCTCATCCGTTTGGGTTTGTAGAGTGCATAACCGCCCACTGGTGACTGTCACTGGCCCCTGTCACTGGCCCGCCTAGAGCCGCCGTATCCGCGGCTCTCCCCGCTGCGGCTTGACCAGCAGCTCGGTCATCGCCCAGATCATGGCGTCCGCCCGGTCGGGGGAGCGGGTCGGCCCGTGATAGTCGCCGCCATAGGTGAGCCCCGCGAGCTCGTCCTCCAGCGCCGGGAAGCGGCCCGCGAACCGCGCCTTGCCGTTTTCGAACCGCACCGCCACCGGCTCCGCCCGCGCGCTCTTGCCGTCCGCCGCGTGGACGAGAGTCACCGGTAGGCCTACGTCCGCGCCGCGCAGCACCGTCGCAACCATCGCTCCGCCATTGTTCTTCTCCGCCACCACGCGGTCGGCGGCCCAGGCTTCGGCGGCCGCGGCGACCTTTCGCGCCCAGCCCTCGGGCGAAAGTCCGCCGGCGCTGAGATCGGCCAGCACATAGCCGATCCCGTCCGCTCCCAGGCCGCACACGACGATTCCGCAGGCATCCCCTTCCGCCGACGCGGGCGGATCGACCCCGACCACGATTCGGCGACAGCCGCTTGGGACCGTCTCCACCCGGCACGTCTCGATCAGCTCGCGAGTCCACAAGGCGCCTTCGACATCCTCGAGCAGCACCCCTTCCAGCTCCTGCCGCCCAAAGCGGGTCCCGGCATGCGCATCGATCACCGCCTCGACGAAATCTTCGTTGTTGTGCGGGTTGGCCCAGGTCGGGCCCCCGGTCGCTTCATTGTCCTTGCGGGCGAGGATCTGCTTCAGCGCGGCCACCGCCTTGGGGGTCGTCGTCACCAGCGCCCGCGGCCGCTCCCCGAGCCTCAACCCCAGCCGCAGAGTGTCCCACGCCGCCTGCGCCTGCCGCCATTTGGCGAGCTCGTCGCACCAGGCGATGTGGTGCTCGGGCCCGCGCAGGCTGTCCGGATTGGCCGCCGAATAGAGGAAGGCGGCGGCCCCGCTGGCGAAGACGAGCCGCCGCCGGCTCGGCTCCCAGACCATCGCCTCCCTCTCCTCGCTCCGGGCCACCGCGAGCAGGCCGCTCCGCCCTTCGACCATGACGTTGCGGGCTTCCTCGACGGTGGCCGCGACCAGGGCGATCGACGCCTCGGGATGGGCGCGGGCGAAGCCGCTCACCCATTCCGCGCCCGCCCGCGTCTTGCCGAAGCCGCGCCCGGCCAGGATCGTCCAGCTCCGCCACGCCCCGTCCGGCGGCATCTGCCCGTCATGCGCCCAGACCGGCCAATGCGCCTCCAGAGCCCGCCGGTCGGCCTCGCCGAGCCCGTCCACGACCCGCCGCAATTCCTCATCGTCGAGCGCTTCCAGCGCCGTCACGATGTCGTGCCTCACGATTTCCTCCCAGTGACAGTCACAACCTCAGCCACGTGCCAGCCACGTGCCAGCTACGTGCCAGCTACGTGCCAGCTACGTGCCTGGCACGAAGCCTGCCGCCGTTCGAAAAGTGACTCTCACTAGACGACCCCTCCTACCCCCGTCCGCGCTGGCGCCTGATCGCCTGCACCCGCTTGACGATGCGCTCGGTCACCTCATCGATGCTCGGCGGCGCGGGGACCCGGCCCCGCCGACCGCCGCCGCGCCTCTTCTCCTCGCGCCATTTGAGGAACCGGATCGCGGCGTCGAGGTCGAGCGATTGGGGACAGTCACTTTCAACCGCCGCCTCCTCCGGGTTGGCACCGCCGTGCGGAAAGCGACTGTCCCCGTTCTGCCCTCTCAGTCCTCGGACCTCCGCCGCCAGCCGGAACTCGATCTCGACCTCGGCGTCGTCCAGCGCCTCGTCCAGCTTGCGCTTGAAGTCGGGGAATTTCCGGCGCCTCTGGTCGATCGTGCTCTGGCAGAAGCCGACGGCCCGCGCCGAGGCCGCGATGTTCCCGCACGCGGCCAAAGTCGCGAAGAACCTTTCCTCGACCGGCCGGCTCCACCTCTTCTGCCCGGCTTTGACGAGGCGCAGCTTGCCGCCCGGCCCGCGCCGGATGACCATCGGCTCCGCCCCGCCGATGCAGTCGAGCGGCCCCGAAGCCCCGGCGAGCCGCCGGTCCGCCTGCTCCACCGCCTCCCGCCACTCGCGGTCGAGCACGGGATCGAACTCGCGCCGCTGGTCCATCCCGCGCGGGTCCATCCCGATCGCCTCGGCCGCCAGCTTGCGGTTCCCGGTCTGCCCCAACACCTCGAGGAACCGGTTCCTCTTCTCCTCCGAAAGCCGAACCTTCGGCCCCGGCCCCCTGCGCGGGGCCGGCGGCCCTCCACCCTCGTCTTGTTCCACGTTCCGACTCGCTTTTTGCCAATTCTAAGCTAACTAGGATATTTCCTACAAGTCAAGAGGAAAATGCATACGAGCTTTGCGGTCGTTGCGACCAAGCTTGGGGCTCTGTGACGCGACTGGCCAGGCACGTGCCAGCTACGTGCTGGCTACGTGCCAGCTACGTGCCTGGCACGTAGTCTGAGCCAAGCGCGCCGGCTGCAGATTGGAACGTCAGTCGGACTCGGCTTGCGGGTCGGCGGGGGGCAGGCGGCCGATGCGCTCGGCGAGCCGGAGGTCGGCATGGTCGTCCGGATCCAGGCCCTCGTCGAGGAACGCCCGCCAGTCCTCGATCCGAGCCCTCGCCGGCGCCGGGTCGACGAGCCGGTCGCCGGCGAGCCCGAGATGGCCGCGCGCGCTCGACCAGCGCCAATCCTCCGGCCGGGCCGCCAGCCGCGCCCGCACAGGGTTGAGCTCGACATATCGAAAGGAGGCGTAGAGGCGCGCCTCGTCGAGCGGGAAGGAGGCGAAGCGGTCCTGCCACAGATGGCCCGTCCAGCCATGCCGCCGGTTGGCCTCGAGGGCGTAGCGGCGGTGGAGCGGCCCAAGCGCCCGGGCCAGCCGGTCCTCGGCCGGCGGCACCAGGATGAGGTGGACGTGGTTCGGCATCAGGCACCAGGCCCAGACCGCCACCCCATTCTTGCCGCACCAATGGCGCAGCAGTGCGAGGTAGAAGGCATAATCCTCTTCGGAGAAGAAGACCGCATGCCGACTCTGGCCGCGCTGGGTCACATGATGCGGCTGATCCGGAACGACGAGGCGGGGCGGTCGCGGCATCGGCATGGATTGTCACAAAAGCGGTGGCATGGCGAGTGAAATCCCCGCTAATCGCAACCTCTTTTCCCTCCCTGGGAGTGCCAGTCACGTGCCAGGTACGTGCCAGCTACGTGCCAGCTACGTGCCTGGCACCGAGGCCTTCCCGGTGGAAGTCCAGCCCGCTGCACTCAATCGTTTAGGGCTGGAGCCGAAGCGGGGAAAAGGCGGCCGCTTTCCTCGAACGTGATCACCGCATCGAATTTACTAAGCTGATCCGCATACTCATTCAATTTGGCGTGACTGCAGAGTAGGGCTGTTGCGCAATCTGAGTGCGGCAGAATGGCGCGAGGCGGTTTTTCGACCCAGCACCTGGCGCGAATTCGATAGTTGCCGGCCTGGTCCTTACCGGCGGGAAATCGATCCGTGGGTTGCTTGACTTCGACATGAAGCGCGAACCGTCTGCCCGTACGGTCCTGGAAGATGGCCAACAGGTCGGTTTCTTGTCCGCGGCAGCCGTCACAGCGGCAGCTCTCCGTGTAATGCGACCTCCACCAGTTGGCAGCTTTCCTGGCCGCCCACATCTCCTCGTGAAGCAACTGAGCTTCGTCCGCAACCGAAGCGAATTTCGTCTTGCTCAGCACCCACGCCCGAAAAGCCCGGTTAGCCACCAGCTCACTTGCGAACGGCTCCGCATAGGCAAATTCTCTACTTCCGTACCTCATCGACGCTCGTCGGCAGCGCTAACGACGGCGGGTGCTCTGCCAAAGCACTCCAAAGAGGAACGAGATCAGAAACGTCTTACGATGCGATTTCTCCTTCCGGGCCGGTGGCTTTGCTGCCACGGATCGCTCCTGCACCGCCTCAACGAGCGAACGTGAGCCTCTTCCCGCCTTTAGATTTGCCTGCGTAGCGTCGCGCAATTCTCTGACGTCTCTCCAGAAGCCCACCAGCGCCTCCTCTATAAACGTGCTCCCAGGCTGACGCGACGGACGCCCAGCCGGACATCTGCTCAAAGCGATTCTAATAGTGCAGCGCCCTTCCATAGGCGTCGAGCACGCTCTCGTGCATCATCTCGCTCAGGGTCGGGTGCGGGAAGACCGTCTCCATCAGTTCCGCCTCGGTCGTCTCGAGCTGCCGCGCCACTGCATAGCCCTGGATCAGCTCGGTGACCTCCGCGCCGACCATGTGAGCGCCCAGGAGCTCGCCCGTCTCCGCGTCGAACACCGTCTTCACGAAGCCTTCCGCCTCGCCGAGCGCGATCGCCTTGCCGTTGCCGATGAAGGGGAATTTGCCGGCGCGGACCTTGCGGCCGCCTTCCTTGGCCTTCGCCTCGGTGAGGCCGACCGAGGCGACCTGGGGCCGCGAGTAGGTGCAGCCGGGGATGTTCCAGGTCTCGAACGGGTGGGGCTTCTTCCCCGCGATCGCCTCGACGCAGACCACGCCTTCGTGGCTCGCTTTGTGGGCGAGCCAGGGCGGGCCGGTGACGTCGCCGATCGCGTAGACGCCCTCGACGTTGGTCCGGCCGTAGCCGTCGGTGACGATGTGGCCGCGGTCCGTCTTCACGCCGAGCGCCTCGAGGCCGATCCCCTCGGTGTTGGGGACGATGCCGATCGCGACGATGGCGTGCGAGAAGTCCTCCACCGCGCCGCCCTTCAGCGTTGCTTTCACCCCTTTGGGTCCAGCTTCAAGCTGGTCGACGCCCGAGGAGACGTGGATCTTCATGCCCTGCTTGGCCAGCGCCTTGTGCATGAAGGCGCTGACCTCCTCGTCCTCGACCGGGAGGATCCGGTCGAGCATCTCGACGATCGTCACCTCGGCGCCCATGTCGGAATAGAAGCTGGCGAACTCGACCCCGATCGCGCCCGAGCCGATGACCAGCAGCTTCGTCGGCATCTCCTTGGGAACCATCGCATGCCGGTAGGTCCAGATCCGCTCGCCGTCGGCCTTGGCGAAGGGCAAATCGCGGGCGCGGGCGCCGGTGGCGACGATGATGTGCTTCGCTTCGAGGCTCTTCTCGCCGACCTGGAGCTTGCCTTTCCCGGTCAGCTTGCCCTCGCCCTCGACCACGGCGACCTTGTTCTTCTTCATCAGCCCCTTGACGCCGGCGTTCAATTGGCCCGCGACCTTGCGGCTGCGGTCGACGATCTTGGCCAGGTCGAAGCCCGGCTTCTCGGCGCTGAGGCCGTAGGCCGAGGCGTGGGTGAGGTAGTGGTAGATTTCGGAGGTGCGCAGCAGCGCCTTGGTCGGGATGCACCCCCAATTGAGGCAGATCCCGCCCAGTCTCTCCCGCTCGACGATCGCCACCTTCATCCCGAGCTGCGCCGCCCGGATCGCGGCGACGTAGCCCCCGGGCCCCGAGCCGAGGATGATGAGGTCGAAAGTGTCAGCCATAGTCGGTTACTCTTTGAAGCCGCGCGCCATGAGGAAATAGAAACCGCCCAATCCGAGCAGGATGCTCGCCGGCAGAGCTACCGCCGGCCAAGGGGAATGAGTCTCGTCCCGTGTCACCACCTCGACGGTGATCTTTCCGTCCTTAGCTGCCCGCATTGCATCGGGAGTTATGACGACCTGCTGGGGTTGCCTATCGGCAAGCAGATATGTGGTGATCCCGCCCGTGCCGGCGGCCGCTAGCGGAACCAGGGCCAAGAAGATCCACTTCTCCCTTGGATTGAGATTCACGCCAGCATCCCCAGTGGGTTCTCGACGAGCCGCTTGAACGCCTGCATCAGCCGCGCGCCGTCGGCGCCGTCGATGGCGCGGTGGTCGAAGCTTCCGGTGGCGGTCATGATCGTCGCGATCTGGACGCTGTCATTGACCACCCACGGCTTCTTCTCGCCGGCCCCGATCGCCAGGATCATCCCCTGCGGCGGATTGATCACCGCCGAGAAGACCGAGATCCCGTACATCCCCATGTTCGACAAACTCGCCGTCCCACCCTGATATTCCTCGGGCTTCAGCTTGCCCTCGCGGGCGCGGGCGGCGAGGTCCTTCATCTCGGTCGAGATGGCGGAAAGGCTCTTGGTGTCGGCGCCGACGATGATCGGGGTGATGAGGCCGGCCGGGATCGACACTGCCACCGAGATGTCGGCGCGCTTGAAGGTGACGAGCTCGCTCCCGGTATATTGGACGTTGCATTCCGGCACCTCGATCAAGGCGGCGGCGAGCGCCTTGATCAGCAGATCGTTGACGCTGAGCTTCACGCCCCGCGCCTCGAGCCCCTTGTTGAGCTCGCCCCTCAGCTTCAGGAGCGCGTCGAGCTGGACGTCGACGGTCAGATAGATGTGCGGGACCTGCTGCTTCGATTCGGTGAGCCGCCGGGCGATCGTCTTGCGCATGTTGGAGAGCTTGGCGATTTCGTGCGGCACGTCGGGGATGGCGAAATCGCCGGCGTGGACGACGGACGCCGGCTGGGTGGCCGGCGCGGGCGCCTGGGCGGGCGCGGTCTTGCCTGGCTGAGCGCCGTCGACGTCGGCCTTGACGATCCGGCCGCCGGGGCCGGAGCCCTTGAGCGCGCCCAAGTCGACTCCGCGCTGCTCGGCCAGGCGGCGGGCGAGCGGGCTCGCCTTGATGCGGTCGCCGGCATCGGCCTTCGGCTGCGGCGCCGGAGCGGGGGGCGGAGGCGGCGCGGGCGACGGAGTCGCGGGCTGGCCGGCGCCGGTCTCGCCGCCGTCCTTCGCCACCGGCTCCTTGGCGGCCTTCGGCGCGGACTGGGCCGCCCCGGCGTCCTCGCCCTCGGCGGCGAGCAAAGCGATGACGGTCCCCACCTTCACCTCGTCGGTGCCTTCCGGGACGAGGATTTTCGTGATCGTGCCTTCGTCCACCGCCTCGAACTCCATCGTCGCCTTGTCGGTCTCGATCTCGGCGAGCAGGTCGCCGGAGGCGACCGTGTCGCCCTCCTTGACCAGCCATTTGGCGAGCGTCCCTTCCTCCATGGTGGGACTGAGGGCGGGCATCTTGAGTTCGATGGGCAAGGCGAGACTCCCGACGATCGGCGGCGCGCTTCCGCCCAAACAGCAATCCGCGGGGGCGGGTCAAGGCCCCGCGCCCCGACGCACGCCGACGCGCTTGCGCGCCGAGCGCTTCTGGCGCAGCATCCGGGCCAAAGACGGGGGGCCGATGCGATCCTATCTTGTGGTGGTCGACGAGACGGGCGAGGCGCGCGTCGCCCTGCGCTACGCCGCCCGGCGCGCCGCCCGGACCGGCGGCCGGGTCGACATCCTCGCCGTCGTCCCGCCGCAGGAATTCGTCCAGTGGGGCGCCGTCCAGTCGGCGATGGAGGAGGAAGCCCGGCTTCGCGCCGAGGCGATGGGGCTTCAGGCGGCCAGCGCCCTCGACGAGGAGAGCGAGGTCGAGCGCACCGTCATCGTCCGCCAGAGCGAGCCGGTGAAGGCGATCACCGACCTCCTGAAGGAGCGCGACGACATCGCCGCTCTCGTGCTCGGAGCGGCGGCGGAGGGCGGGCCCGGCCCGCTCGTCGCCCATTTCTCCGGCGCCGTGGCGGGCAGCCTGCCCTGCCCGCTGATCATCGTCCCCGGCCGACTCGACGACGAGGCCCTCGACGGGCTGAGCTGAGCGGGGTTTCAGTCCTCCCTGTCCGCGAAGCGGATGGGGAGGATCAGAAAACTACCCCCGCTCGCCGGCGCGGGGCGGGGCGCGGCGGATCAGCTTGGTGCGGGGCCGGTAGCGGTGCACGACCCGGGTCCGCTCGACATAGGTGGTGACGTAGGTCCGGGTCTCGACCACCGGCGGCTCGGTGACGATGGTCTCGCTGACCAGCACCGGCGCTCCGTAGCCGCAACCGCACCCTCCGCCATAGCCGTAGCCGTAGCCGCGATGCATCGGCCGGGGCGGCGGCGGCGGGCCCTCGCGATCGTCGCGGTCGGCCCATTCGTCCTCGTCGCGGTCGCGGCCGTAGCCCCCGTTCCCCATCGCCATCGGCACGCCGTCGTCGTCATAGCTCCAGCGGTCGCCGTAGCGGTCCCAGTCGTAGCCGTAGCGGCCGTCCATCACCCGGCCGTCCGGCCCGACCATCAGCGCGTCGTCATAATAGCGGATCCAGCGGCCGCCGGAGACGGGCGGCGGGAAGCCGTACATTCCCCAGTCGCCGATCGTGAATTGCGGCCCCCACCACATCGGCGGAAGCACCCCGCCGCGGCCGATCCGCTGCCAGTGGGTGGCCCGGTGGCCGCCGCCCATTCCCATGCCCATTCCGCCGTGCATCATCATCATGTGCCGCTGCGGGGGCATGTTCATCCCCGGCGGGGGCGCCATGCCTCCGCCATAAACGCGGGTCTGGACCTGGCCGTTGCCGGCCGGACCGGGACCCATTCGGCCCATGTAGACCCGGGTCTGGACCGGCTGGCCCTCGCCCTGGACCATGGGACCCGGGACCGGGCCGGCGCTCCAGGTCGTGCCGGCATGCATCGCCGGGGGCGGCGGCGGGGTCATCGCCGCCGGCGCGGCGGCCGCGGTCGGAATCTTCAGGCTGATATTCGGGATTCCGTAGAACGGGTCAGGATCCGGCACAGTCTGGGCCGAGAGGGTGAGCGGCGCCAAAGCGGCGGCTCCCACCAGCAGAGCGAGCGCGAGCTTCTTCATGGCGATCCCCTTTGTTCACGCGGGCGCGGGCGCCCCGACGGAATCGGGGCGGCGTCAGCACTTTGTTAACGCTTCACGAGGCCTCTTGGCTACTCAGGCCAGCCGCGGCGCCAGCATCCGTGCCAATTCGAGACAGCCGGCGACGTCGTCGGCGTCAAACCGCGCGCGCCGCGGGCTGTCGAGGTCGATCACGCCGAGCAGCCGCCCGTCATGGACCAGCGGCACGACCACCTCCGAGACCGAGGCGCTGTCGCAGGCGATGTGGCCGGGAAAGGAATTGACGTCCTCGACGCATTGCGGCTCGAGCGTGGCGGCGGCCGCCCCGCAAACCCCCTTGCCGAACGGAATCCGGATGCACGCCGCCCGCCCCTGGAACGGCCCCAGCACCAGCTCGCCCCCGACATTGCGATAGAACCCCGCCCAGTTCAGCTCCGGCAGGCTGTCCCAGAGCAGGGCGGCAACGTTCGCCATGTTGGCGACGGCGTCCGGCTCTCCCAGCGTTAGCGCGTCGGCCGCGGCAGTGAGCTCGCGCCACAGCGCCCCCTTCTCCGCCACCTCGATCCGAAAGTCGTACATGCCGGTCCATGTCGTCCTTGGCCGCCGCCGGCGCAAGCCGGGGGATGAAGCAATCCGAATTTCTCCGACCATGCTCAAATGCCCCGATCGGGAGACCGGCGCTTTCGCTCTCGGAGCGCAGGAGCCGGCAGGGAGAGCCCCAACTTTCGGAATCCGGCTCCGCCCGCAAATTTCGAAACTCAATCGAACTGGATGGACAAGAGGCGCTGGAACTGCGTCCGTTCGTGGAACTATTACTCGGTTTCAACGTCGGATAGGGGGAGATTGCTGATGTCGGATAGCGGTACATCGATTGCCGAATGGCGCAACCTTACTCCAATGCACCTCCGGTGCGGCTCTGGCGGTTGCCCAGCAGTTTATCAAACACCGACCGGCTCCATGGTTGTGGTCGGCCGCGCCTTGCAGGTGTCCGAAGCTCATCCTGTCCTGGCTGGACGGGTAGGGCCCGATGAAGCCGCCGTCGAAATCGATTTCGAGTTGGTCGGGCAGCTTTTCGCGACCTGACAGCTAACTAATCTACTAAGAGCGGCAGCGATAACAATGGCAGCCGACTTGAACGCTGGCCATTAATATACAACGTGGACTTGCAAATCCCTTCGCCACCCTTATCGTGCGGCGATCGTTGTCGGGGGGCAAGGGATGGGCAAAAGGCCGCGCGGCCGTGGCGCTGAAGTCGATAGGATTAGTGATGCGGCCACGACGACCGTCGATTTCCTCAACCACCTCAATCGCAACTGGCTCTATCATCCCGCCGACGGCGCTGGAGAGCCGTGCCTGCCCCTAGGCTATTCGGAGTTCGACATCTTCAAGGCGGACGGGGAGGGCCGGCCCGGCCGCTATTTCAAGATCGCGCACAGCTCCTCTGGCGGACCGGGCCTTTCGGCTACCTGGGTTCGCGGCGGGCAAGGCGAATTCGGGCCACCTGCCCAGTGGGAATTGTTGAATACCTTGAACCTCGCCGACCATTCCGAATGGGAGGGATCGGCAACGTTTCGGGTCCCCGGCGACTTTCAGCTCTCCAAAGCCGCGCCCTTCGATGAGCTGCGGGATGCCGGCCTTTTCACCGCCGATGAGGACGTGCATCTGCTGCAGCACAAGGAGGTTGAGCTAGCTGAATTGTGCAGGCAGCTCAGCCAGCTTGACGGCCGGCGAACCGGCGAGGCAATGCAGCTCATTGCCCTTTGCATGATGATGGGAATGAGCCATTTGTTGGTCCCGGGCGGACCAATGAGGAAGGTGCTGAGCCAGCTCCTTTCGGACGATAAGTGGACCCTCGATGGCGATACGCTGGGTCAAATCAAGCTCCGTTATCACCAGTGGCAAGTCCCGGTATTCGATACTGCGCAGTTACTCGATGCCCACCAGAAACCCGTCCGGTCTTTCGAGACACTCGCCACCTTGTTCACATTCGCTAAGGCGCCGGAGGACGAAATGCAGGAGCGCGCGCTGCTTCGCGCCATTCCGACCAATCTCGTTGCAGCGGTACAGCGCTTTACCGACGCCTGTGCTGGCCGGGACAACAGTCATTTCGGCAACGAGCGCGATGCGGTCGTGCGTACCGTCGAATATATGGCACAGGAAACACAGGACCCCGACAACCTTTTCCGCTGGGCCAAAGAACGTGATGCGCGGGCCGAAGATTCGGCCGGAAGCAGCCATATTGCGAAGCACGCGGCCGAAGCTATCGTCGATGCCTTCCTCAAGAAGGAGGGGTTGGGAGACGGGAAGCAAAGCGCCCGGGATGTCATGGTGCAGCTATTTTTCTGGTCGAGCTATTGGCGAACCCTTGAGCACCGCCTAAGTGTCGTCGAGCGCTTCCGCCGCCACAGCCCCGGACATGGGCCGGCGCTCAATATCGAAACCGTAGATAAGACCGCCGGTTCGAAAGTCTAAACCCGGCGGTTTTTTCGCCCGGCTTGCCATTTCCAATGCGAATGCCGCATCGGGCCAGTTCAATCCTCCCGACCGCTGGCGCGTTCCCAAACCGGCACTGGGATTAAGCCGCCACTAAGCTTCTAAAGCTTCGAAATCTAATAAGAAATCGCGGTCGTTTCGATCTCGACATGTGACTGGTGACGCGCGCAGGACGTCTCCCAAAGGAGACCGCCCATGACCACCGTCCACTATTATTTCCTCCGCTTTTTCTACCTGAGGCCCCAGATCCGCGCGCGTCGCCTCAGGCGCGAATTGGGGCGTCTCAACCTAGCCGGCGAAGCGATCCGCCACGCCCGTTCCTATCGCAATATCAGCTGAGAGCTCAAATCATGCGCACCCCCCAAACGGTTGCCCAAATCGACACTGTCGTTGAGGCCGAAATCCGCCACATCAGCCAGGTTGAAGCCAACCGGCACCGCACGGTCGACCGGCTCGCCGCCACTGCGATGCCCACCCTGGACGAGCGCGGCTTCGATCTCGAACGCGCCAACTACTCGGCGACGCTGACCGAGGTCTCCGCCAGGGCCGCGCCGGCTCTCGGCCATTTGGGCCTGGAATATGGCGAGGCCCGGTGGGAGTCGGACTTCTTTCTGAGGGAGCACGGGCTGCAGCGCCGGCCGCCCTACAAGGCGTCGCTCCTCACGCTGGCCGGGATCGTGACTTTGGCCATGTCGCTGGAATCGGCAGCGACCTCACCCATCTACGAGCCGGCGATCGGATGGGCGCCGGCCGTCGTCGTCGCCAGCCTCATCAGCATCAGCGTGGGTGTACCCGCAATGCTCCTCGGCATGGGTGTCGTGCTCTCGCGGCATCGGCTCAGCCGGACCTATTGGGGGCTCGGTCTCGCCGCGATTCTCCTCGGCGGTTCGCTGTTGCTCACGGTTATGCTGTGCGCAGCCCATTTCCGGCAGCTGGCAGCCGCCCTGCCGGCCTTGACCGCCAATCCTGGGCAGATGCTCGAGATGCTCGTGACCTCCTTGCGCGCTGCACCGTTCCGGCCCCTTGCGGACCCGTCGAACAGCGGGCTGTTCGCAGCCGCGGCAATCGCTGCGGCCTTCGTGGCCTGGGAGACGTACGGGACTTTCGGCTACGTCGGTTGGCGGCGCATCGCCATACGTGAGGAGCAGGCGCTGCAGAGCCTATTGGATGAAAGCGCACTCGCCGAGCGAGAGGCCGCCGTCGCGAAGAAGGAGCAGCTGGAAATCATCAATCGAAAGGTGTCGACGTCGCGGCGCGCCAAGCGAGATCTCGGGCGCCTCCTGGCGCTCGACACCGCGATCGTGAGCTCGACTACGACAGCCTTGGCTGAAGCGGCAGTTTTACGGAGCGGCGCACAAGCCATTTTCAATCGCGCATTCGAAAAAGGTGGCGACGAGTCCGATGATCGCTCTTTCGCCCCGACTTGCCCAACCCGCTCGGCAACCCGCGCGGACCGTACCGAATTCGCTGCGACGGTGAGGAGCGCCGTTGCGGCGCACGATGAGAGGATCGAGGCGCGGCCCGCCGCGATCGCGTCCATCTCGGAATTATATCTCGCCTTCTGCAACAGCCTGAAACGGGCGACGCAGGAAGCTAGAGCCGGCTTTGGCAACGGCGGCAACCAGCCGTTGCTGTCCGGACCTGGCGGTTGGAGGTCCTGATGTATCGCACACGCTCCGGAGGAAGCCGCCACAGCTTGCTTCGCAAGGCGGCGCCGGTCGCCGCCATCCTCGCCTTTGGAGGGGTGGTGGCAACCGGCGCGGCGCTGCGAACCACGAGCGTGGCGGAGATTGATCCGCGCACCGGGTGCCCGGCCGGAGGTCATGGTGAGATCACGGTGATTCTTGCCGATGGTTCGGACCCGCTGGGCCCTCGCAACGAGGCGGCGCTTCGCGCCACCGTCGAGCGCTCGTTGGCCGTTCGGCGCGACGCACGAGTAATCATCGCGCGATTTACCGGTGGGCCCAGCTATCAGGTCCAGATTCTCTTCGACCGATGCAATCCTGGTGGCGCGCGTGAGGCCAAGACTCTGGGCGAGGGACCTGCCGCTCGCGAGAAGCAGTTGCGTGATAACTTCGTACTACCGTTGCAAAAGGCAATCGATCGCCTCGCAAAGCCGACCCCGAAGAATAGACAATCTTACGTTGCCGATACTATCGCGCACGCCGTCAGCGATCCGTCGCTGCATTTGGACCACGGCGTCAGGCGGCTCGTTGTTATGTCCGATCTTATTGAAAATACGAAGCTTTCTCTTCCCTACCAAACGGGCCACATCCGTCTTCCTTCAATCAGGGAGAAATTCCTTTCCGGCATTGCGATCGAGCTCATAGAACTGCCGGCAATGCCTGGGGCCGAGCGATTGCAGACGATCGAGGGGCGGACAACTTGGCGGGCTTGGTGCCGGAGCGCGGGGGCGGCTCGAACCCGCGTGGACGCCCCCGGCCTGGACGACCGCTGGGTGGTCTGAGTCTGGCTGCGCAGCCCCTTTTTTTGAGGTGACGCGACAAATAGTTCCTTCAGTCGGTCGGTGAAGCTGCGTCGGCGCCTCTCGTCACCCGGACAAGCATTATCTGCTGTGGCCTGTGTTCGTCGGTCGCATGATAACCTAATCGACACGAACTTTGCCGCGCCCGGCCTTGACCTCGCCCCGACCCTTCTTCTCGTCGACACGCCGCGCCTTCGCGGCCCGGCTCGGCTTGGTCTTCACCCGTTTGCGCGGGGCTTCGTGGGCCTTGGCGATGAGGGCGGCGAGCCGCTCGCGCGCCTCCGTGCGGTTCGCCTCCTGGGTGCGGTGGGTGCGCGCCGTGATCACGATCTCGCCCTCGTTGGTCCAGCGGCTGCCGGCCAGGGCCTTGAGGCGGTGGTAGACGGGAGGCGCGAGGCCGAGGCGGAAGACGTCGCAGCGCAGCTGCACGGCGGTCGCCACCTTGTTGACGTTCTGGCCGCCGGGGCCGGTCGAGGCGAGGAACTTCTCCTCCAGCGCCTCCTCGGGCAGGTCGAAGGGCGGCTCAGCCGGGGACATGGTCGAAGCCGGCCGCGAGGAAGGTGGGCGGCAACGGCGCCGTCGCCTCGACGGGCGGCTTGCCGTCGCGCTCGACCCTCAGCGACAGAGCGTGGAGCAGCATCGGGCCGCGGCCCGTCCCGTAGACCGGGTCGCCGGCGATGGCGAGGCCGAGGCCGCTCGCGGCGTGGACCCTCAGCTGGTGGGTGCGGCCGGTCTCAGGCGTGAGCAGGACGAGGGCGCGGCCGCCCTTTTCCTCCAGCAATCGCCAGTTTGTCGCCGCCGCCTTGCCGGCGGGGTCGGGGACGATCCGCCAGCCCGCCTCGCGGGTCGAGACCTTGGCGAGGGCCAGGTCGATCCGTCCTTCCGCCGCTTCGGGCACGCCGTCGAGCACGGCGAGGTAGGTCTTGGCGACCCGGCCGGCCTCGAACGCCTGCTGGAAGCGGCGGTGCGCCTTGGGATGGCGGGCGAGTAGCAGGCAGCCCGACGTGTCGCGGTCGAGCCGGTGGACCGGCGCCGGCGGGCGGTGGAAGCCGAACCGGAAATGCTTGAGATAATCCTCGAGGCTCTCGGGCGTCTTCGCGCCGGGATGGACGGCGAGGCCCGCCGGCTTGTCGATGACGATCGCCTCGCCGTCGATGAA
>JAXDPL010000105.1:0-3217 GCA_034668385.1 Sphingomonadales bacterium
CGAGCGCACCCTCGTAGCGGCGGCGCTTGGCGTCGGGCAGCTCCGGGAGGCTGGCGCGGCAATCGGCGAGGAATGCCTCGTCCAGCTCGACCGGCAGCAGATCGGGATCGGGGAAGTAGCGGTAATCATGCGCTTCCTCTTTCGAGCGGAGCGAGCGCGTCTCGGCCTTGTCGGGATCGAACAGCCGCGTCTCCTGGACGATCTTGCCGCCGCTTTCGAGCAGGTCGACCTGGCGGCGCGCCTCATATTCGATCGCAGCCATGATGAAGCGGACCGAATTGACGTTCTTGGTCTCGGTGCGGGTGCCGAGCTCGCCTCCGGGCTTGCGCACCGAGACGTTGACGTCGGCGCGCATGCTGCCCGTGCCCAACCAGGAATGCGTCCGCCAGGCGGTGCGCACCGGCATGGCGCTCGAAGCGAAGATCAATGCATGGTCGCGCTTCGACCGGAAGAATTATTTCTACGCCGATCTGCCGCAGGGCTACCAGATCAGCCAGCTCTACCACCCGATCGTCGGCGAGGGCGAGATCCATATCGACCTCGAGGGCGGGGCGACCAAGACGATCGGCGTCGAGCGCATCCATATCGAGCAGGATGCGGGCAAGCTGATGCACGATCAGCACCCCGCTTTCTCCTATGTCGACCTCAATCGCTCGGGCGTGGCCTTGATGGAGATCGTCTCCAAGCCCGACATGCGCAGCCCGGAGGAGGCAGGGGCCTACATCCGCAAGCTGCGCTCGATCCTGCGTTACGTCGGCTCGTGCGACGGCAACATGGAGCAGGGCTCGATGCGCGCCGACGTCAACGTCTCGGTGCGCAAGCCCGGGGCGCCGCTCGGCACCCGCACCGAGACGAAGAACGTCAATTCGGTTCGCTTCATCATGGCGGCGATCGAGCATGAGGCGAACCGCCAGGTCGAAATGCTGGAGAGCGGCGGGACGATCGTCCAGGAGACCCGCCTGTTCGATCCGGACAAGGTCGAGACCCGCAGCCTCCGCTCCAAGGAGGAAGCGCACGATTACCGCTATTTCCCCGATCCGGACCTGCTCCCGGTCGAGCTTTCGGACGATTTCCTCGCCGCCTGCCGCGCCTCGCTCCCCGAGCTGCCCGACGCCAAGCGCCGCCGCTACGAGACGGCGCTCGGCCTGCCGCCCTACAATGCCGCCGTTCTGACCGCCGAGGTCGAGACCGCGCGCTGGTTCGAGGCCTTGCTGGAAAAGGTCGGCGACGCGCACGCCGTCCGAGCCTCCAACTGGGTGATCTCCGATTTGTTCGGCGCCTTGAACCGCCTCGGCAAGCCGCTCGCCGAAAGCCCGGTGAGGCCCGCCCAGGCCGCCGAGCTCCTCCGTCTGACCGCCGACGGCACCCTCTCCGGAACCCTGGCCAAGCAGGTGTTCGAGATCATGCTCGAGACCGGCGAGGATCCCGGCAGGATCGTCGAGGAACGCGGCCTCCGCCAGACCAGCGACACCGGCGCGATCGACAAGGCCATCGCCGACGTACTCGCCGCCAACCCGGACAAGGTCGCCGAATTCAAGTCCGGCAAGGACAAGCTGTTCGGCTTCTTCGTCGGCCAGGTGATGAAGGCGATGGCCGGCAAGGCCAACCCGCAGGTCGTCAACGAATTGCTGAGGAACGCGCTGGGCTGAACGCTTCGCAAGGCGTACACCGCGCCGGTGGAGCAGGCACGTTCTCCCGCAATCGCGCGCGCCGCAGGGTGGTTGGCGCTGCTTGCCGCCGTGGCTTTGGCTTTGACCCTGCTGACCTCTCTCGACGAATTCGACACGGGGACATTGTTTGCGTTCCTCATCTTCATGCTGTGGATCACTTCGCCGGCATTGGCGGCGGCGGCGTGCGTCGCGGCCTCGCGCACGCAGAACGGCGGCCTGCTGTTCCTCGGCGTGGAGTTGCTGCTGGTCCTGGCGATCCTCGGCGTGTTCGTCGTCCCCGTGTTCCATGACAGCTCGGCGGGCGCCGAAGCGCTGGTGACCTGGCCGCTCATGGCATGGCCGGCGCTGCTCGGCGTCATCGCCGTCGCCTATTTGTGCGGCTGGCGCCCTCGCGAGGGCTGGCCCGATCCGCCTGCCGGCGCCGCCGGATAGCGGCCGGCTTGCCCTCGCAAAAAATGCCGTTATTTTAAGCACATCAATCGGAGCCGTCGGCGATTCGCCGGCGGGGGCAGGGGATTAGGAAATGCTGCGTCGTCTCATCGCGCTGGCTGCGGCCGGCGCTCTCCTCATAGGCGCGCCGGCGGCGGCGCAGATCGGCAGCCACAAGGACGTCGCCAAGAGCGGCTTCACCTTCCCGGCGACCGGGCCGGTCAAGATCCTCGTCTTCCGCCCCGACGTTCAGGTCGGCTCGCAGACCGCGGGGGGCATGAACGAGCCCAATGCCGACTGGACCGCGACCGCCCGCAAGCAGCTCACCGAAGCACTCGCCCGCGCCCAGCAGGCGCGCTCGAACGAGCTGGTGATGATGCCCGAGCTCGAAGGCGACCAGGCGGCCTTGCTCAACGACTATCGCACCCTGTTCCGCGCCGTTGCCAGCGCCGTCATCCAGCACAAATTGTTCGTCGGCAACCGGCTTCCCACCAAGAAGGCCGAGTTCAACTGGACGCTCGGGCCGGGTGCCGCGAAGCTCGCCGAGATCGGCGGCGGCGATTACGGCCTCTTCATCTTCAGCAACGACAGCTACGGCTCGGCCGGCCGCAAGGCGGTTCAGATGGTCGGCTTCCTGTTTGGAGTGCCGGTCTCGGTGGGCGTGCACACCGGCTATGCCGGCCTCGTCGACCTCCACACCGGCGAATTGGTCTGGATCAACGCCGACATGCGGATGGGCGGCGACGTTCGCGAGGCCGACGGCGCCGACAAGCGCATCCGCGAGCTTCTGAATGGCTTCCCCGCCCGCGCCGGAGCGACTGCGGCCGCGGCCCAGACGAGCTCGGCGAGATGAGCCGCCGCGGCCGCCTCGCCGCGGCCCTCCTCGCCGCCGCCTGCGTCTCGTTCGCCGCCGCCGGCCCGGTCCGCGCCGCCGATTCGCCGAAGCTGCAGGCGCTCGAGCCGGGCACTCCGCCGCCCTGGACTCCGGGCTACCAGCCACTCGACAAGGACGAGAAGGGCCTGTGGATGGAGGCGGACGAGGCGGAGCGGACGCTCAAGGCCTCCAACTTCGTCGTCCATGACGAGGCGCTCAATGCCTACATCAAGTCGGTGCTCTG
>JAXDPL010000106.1:0-4689 GCA_034668385.1 Sphingomonadales bacterium
TGCCGAACCCGCTCACGGCCATACCCCCACCCGTGGGAGGCCGGCCGTTTCGTCGAGGCCGAGCATGAGGTTGGCGCATTGGATCATCTGACCGGCGGCTCCTTTCACGAGATTGTCGAGCGCCGCCAGAGCGAGGATTCGCCCGGTGCGCGGGTCGTAGCGGGCGGTGAGGTGGACGGCATTGGAGCCCAGGGTCCACTTGGTCGCGGGAGGCCGTTCGGAAACATGGACGAACGGCTCGCCGGCATAGGCGTCGCGGAGGCGGGCGAGCGGGTCGCAGGGGCCCTTGGCGATTGCGTGGCAGGTGGCGAGGATTCCCCGGTTCATCGGCGCGAGGTGGGGGGTGAAGAACAGGGTTTCGCCGAGCGCCATCTCCATCTCGGCGGTGTGACGGTGGGCGAGTAGGCCGTAAGCGGCGAAATTCTCGTCGACGCTGTTGAAATGGGTGGTCTCCTTGAGGCCCTTGCCGGCGCCGCTGACGCCGGAGGCGGCGTCGACGACCAGGCTGCCGGGCTCGATCAGGTCGAGGAGCGGCTTCAGCGCCAGGATCGCGGAGGTCGGGTAGCAGCCGGCGGCGGCGACCGCCTGGGCGGCGGCGATCTCGCCGCGGTGAAGCTCGGGGATTCCGTAGACGAAATGCGAAAGCAGACCGGGCGCGCGGTGCGGCTCGCCGTACCAGCGTTCGTACGCCTCGGCCGAGTCGAGGCGGAAGTCGGCGCCCAGATCGACGAAGCGGGCGCCGGTCGCGAGGATGTCGGCCGCGACGTCCTGGGACCGGCCGTGGGGCAGGGCGGCGAAGACCAGGTCGGCGCCGGCCCATGCCCCCGGCGAATAACGCTCGACGGTGAGCCCGGGATAAGCGACGGCGAGGTGCGGATGCACGTCGGCGAGCGGCTGGCCGGCCTGGCTGTCGCCGAACAGGGCCACCGGCTCGATCCCCGGATGGAGGTCGAGCAATCGAAGCAGTTCGGCGCCGACAAAGCCGGACGCGCCCAGGATCGCCGCGCGAATCATGTTGGGCGTATGCAGAAAACTGCATAATTATGCAATAAGCCGGGCGAGAGCGGTGCGCGACGGTCTTGCCTCGGGCGAGCGGGCGGTCATAACCGCAGCGGCAGGAGGGAGGACCCGATGGCGGCGCGCGCGCCCAGCAACTCGATCGTCGGCGAACGCTGGCCGATCTTCTGGGGGGCGTGCGCCGCGATCGCGGTGGGCGTGATCGCGCATCTGCCGATGCTCGCCATGGCGCATCACATGCACAACCGGCTCTACGGAATGCCGATGGAGCCGAAGATGTGGGCGGGAATGGCGCTGATCGTGCTCGGCGTGCCCGCCGCCATCTACGGCGCCCTGCCGAGCGAGCGGCCGGTCCATTCGTCGCAGGCCGGAACCAGCTTCGAGGCGCCCGACACCACGCCGCTCAACCGCTGGCACGCCGCCGTGCTGGCGGTGCTGATCCTCGGGCTCGTCATCGACGTGATGAAGCCGGCCACTTTGGGCTTCGTCCTTCCCGGGATGCGGGCCGAATACGGGATCAGCAAGACGACCGTCGCCTGGTTCCCGTTCAGCGCCCTGGTCGGGACGACGGTCGGCTCGTTCGTCTGGGGCTGGATCGCCGACGTCTATGGCCGGCGGGTGTCGATCCTGCTCTCGGCGGTCCTGTTTGTCTCGACCTCGATCTGCGGGGCCATGCCACTGTTCCAGCTGAACCTCCTGATGTGCTTCCTGATGGGAGCCTCGGCCGGAGGCATGCTGCCGGTCGTCTACACATTGCTCGCCGAGGTGATGCCGCCTCGCCACCGCTCGTGGGTGTTGGTGCTGGTCGGCGGCACCGGCCTCGTCGGCGGCTATCTCGCGGCGAGCGGGGCCGCCCACGCCTTCGAGCCGGCCTATGGCTGGCGGGTGCTGTGGCTTCAGGGCTTCCCGACCGGGATGCTGCTCCTGCTGCTCGCCCGATTGATCCCGGAATCGCCGCGCTTCCTGGCCGAGACGGGGCGCGTGGCCGAGCTCGAGGCGATGCGCCGCAAGTTCGGAATCGTGCCGCGGCCGCGCGAGGCGGCTCCGGCCGACGCGCCGCTGGCCGCCCGCCGCCACTCCAAGCTGACCGCCGCTTTGATGGTCACCGCTCTGTCGTGGAGCTTCATCAATTTCGGGCTTCTGCTCTGGCTGCCGTCCGACCTCCAGGCGCGCGGCTACAGCTCGGCGCTGGCCAGCGGCCTGCTCGCCAAGTCGGCGCTGGTCGCGCTTCCGACGATCGCGGCCGCGGCCTGGGCCTATGCCAGGTGGAGCAGCAAATGGACGCTGGTCGCGACCATCCTGCTCACCCTCGCCGGGCTGGCCGGGGCGCTGATGCCGGCCGTCCTGCTGAAATCCGAACTGGTCGTGGTGCTGGTCATCGCCCTGCTCATCGTCGGTTCGAATGGGATGATCGCGGTCCTCCTTCCGTATGCGGCGGAGAATTACCCGCTCGGCATTCGCGGCCGCGCCACCGGCCTCGTCGCGGGGAGCAGCAAGTTCGGCGGGGTCGCCGTCCAGGCCTTCGCCCTCGTCGGCCTGATCCCCACCCTGACCGGCGCGGCCTCGGCCCTGCTCGCGCCGATGCTTCTCTCCGCCGCTTTGGTCGCTTATGCGGGCCGCGAGACTCGCGGGCGGAGCCTTCGCGAGCTCGAGGCCGGCAGCTGATCGAGCGAGGATGATGACCGTGAGGAACGTTTGGGACGTCCAGGCCGAGCTGGGCGAGGGGCCGGTCTGGGCCGACGGGGCGCTGTGGTTCGTCGACATCAAGCGCCGCAAGGTTCATCGCTACGACCCCGCGTCGGCCGGGCGGCGGAGCTGGGATTCGCCCGAACAGGTGGGCTTCATCGTGCCGGCCGAGGGGGGCGGCTTCGTCGCCGGGCTGCAGAGCGGGCTCCACCGCTTCGACCCGGCCAGCGGTGCCTTCGTCCCGATCGCCGAGGTCGAGCCCGACCGGCCGGACAACCGCCTGAACGACGGGGTTGTCGATCCCTCCGGGCGGCTGTGGTTCGGGACGATGGACAATGGAGAGAAAGCGAAGACCGGAGCCTTCTATCGCTTTCGCAGTGGCGTCGTGGCGCGCACCGGCCTCGACGGAATCGCCATCACCAACGGGCCGTGCCTGTCGCCGGACGGGCGGATCCTCTATTTCGTCGACACGCTCGGCGGAACGATCGAGGCGGCGGACGTGGCCGAGGACGGCACGCTCGGCGACGCCCGTCCGTTCGCCCGGATCGACCCCCGGGACGGCTATCCCGACGGCCCAACGATCGACGCCGAGGGCTGCGTCTGGATCGCGCTCTACGCCGGCTGGGAGGCGCGGCGCTATTCGCCCAAGGGCGAGCTGATCGGCCGGGTCCGCTTCCCGGTTTCCAACATCACCAAGATCGCGTTCGGCGGCGACGACCTGCGCACCGTCTGGGCGACCACCGCCCGCCAGCTGCTCCGCCCCGACCAGCTCGAGCGCCAGTCCGAGGCCGGCGACCTGTTCGAATTCCGTGCCGAGGTGCCGGGCATCGCCTCGCCGCTTGTGGCGGTCTGACGCAACCGGCGGTGCGCGCGCCATTCTCGTTGCCGAAAGGAGATGCAGGATGGGCGATCCGGAAAAGGACGGCTGGGACGTCGAGGCGGCACGGCAGAATTACGACCGCTTCAGGAGCTCCGGGACGGAGTCACGATCGCCTCACCGTCACCCCAGCGAAGGCTGGGGTCGATGCGGCCTTCGAGCCTGACTGCGGGCCTTTGGGGCGCCGACTCGGCTGGGATGCCAGCCTTCGCTGGCATGAAGGTGGGGTCAGTTGAACAGTTTTCGGGCGCTCGCCAGCCGCTCGATCGCGGTGTCCAGCGTCTCCCGCGTCTTGGCGAAGCAGAGGCGGACGGCGGTGGTTACCGGATCCTCGGCGTAGAAGCTGGAGAGGGGGATGGCGGCGACTCCGGCCTCGCGTACGAGACGTTCGCAGAAGGTGAGGTCGTCGATTTCGAGGCCGGAGGCGGCGAGGTCGAGCGAGAGGAAATAGGTGCCCTCGCACGCCAGCGTCGCGTAGCCGGCGGCGGCGAGACCGGCGGCGAGGTGGTCGCGCGCCTCGGCGAAGCCGGCGCGCATCGCGTCGAACGCCGTCCTGTCCTTGCCGAGACCGTAGGCGACGGCGGCCTGGAGGTTGGGGGCGGTGGCGAAGGTCAGGAACTGGTGGGCCTTGCGGATCGGTTCGCCGAGCGCGGGCGGGGCGACGACCCAGCCGACCTTCCAGCCGGTCAGCGAGAAGATCTTGCCCGCCGAGCCGATCTTGACAATGCGCTCCGCCATTCCGGGGAAGGCGGCGAGGGGGCGGTGGACGCGGCCGTCGAAGACGAGATGCTCCCAGACCTCGTCGGTGAGCGCGACCGCGTCGTGGGCGACGCAGGCCTGGGCGAGGAGGCCAAGTTCCTCGGCGGTGAAGACCCGCGCGGAAGGGTTGTGCGGGTTGTTGAAGACGACGAGGCGCGTGTTCGGCGTGAAGGCGGCGGCCAGCGCCTCGGCGCTGATCCGCCAGTCCGGCGGCGCCAGCCGGACGAAGCGCGGCACGCCGCCGGCGCGCAGCACCAGCGGCAGGTAGGCGTCGTAGAACGGCTGGAACAGCACCACCTCGTCGCCCGGCTCGATCAGCGCCAGCAGGGCGCCCGCCAGCGCCTCGGTCG
>JAXDPL010000107.1:0-16929 GCA_034668385.1 Sphingomonadales bacterium
TGCAGGTGTCGATCGGCGCTCACGGCCAGCAGGCCGGCCTCGGCGCGCACTGGGAGATGTGGAGCTTCGTGCGCGGCGGCTGGTCGCCGATCGAGGCGCTCCGCGCGGCGACGATCATGCCGGCGACGTCCTTGGGCTACCAGCGGGATATCGGCTCGCTCGAAGTCGGCAAGCTCGCCGACCTCGTCGTGCTCGACGCCGACCCGACCGTCGACATCCGCAACTCCGACAAGGTGCGCGACGTGATGCTCGGCGGCCGCCTCTACGATAGCGCGACCCTGAACGAGATCGAGACCGGCACCCGCAGGCGCCAGCCTTATTGGTGGGAGCAGCCCGGCGCGGCCGCCTGGTCCGGCGCCACGACGGCCGCCGACGCCGGCATCACCGACGGGGATTGATCCAAATCAGTCGCCGGGCGTTGGCCGGCGATGATGTGGAGGGTCGCGGAGTTCGTCATCGGAATCGTCGTCGCGGCGATGACCCTTCGCGACGTGTTCGACACGGTGATCGTTCCGGGCGGAAGCCACGCGACCCTGCACATCGCGCGGCGGCTGGTCTTCCTGCTGCTGCCGGTCTGGAAGCGGGTGCGGGGGCGGCAGCGCGGCCTTTCGACGATGTTCGCGCCGCTCGTCCTCGTCATCTCCTTCGCCTTGTGGATGGCGCTGCTCGCGCTCGCCTTCGGCCTGCTCGCCCACGCCTTTAGGGACGATTTCCGGCCGCCCCTCACCGGCTTCGGCGACGCCGTCTATACGGTCGGAAGCGCCCTGGTGACCGTCGGCCAGGGCCACGGCGGAGTCGCCGGCGCGGCGCGCTGGGTGGTGCTCGCCGCCGGCTTCTGCGGCCTCGCCGTGATGACCATGGCGGTCACCTATCTGCTCGAAGTGCAAAGCAGCATCGCCCGCCGCGACGAGGGCATCCTCAAGCTGCGCACCTCGGCCGGCGAACCCCCGACCGCGCTCGGCCTCTTAGAAAAATATGAGGCGATCGGCGCCCGCGACGAGCTGCCCCGGGTGCTTCGCGACGGCCGCGACTGGTGCGCGACCGTGCGCCAGAGCCACACGTCCCACCCCTCGCTCATCTATTTCCGGACGATCGGCACCGGCTCGGGCTGGCCGGCGGCGCTCGGCGCGCTGCTCGACCTTGCCCTGATCGTCGAGCGGTGGATGGAGGCGCCCGAGCTTCGTGGTCTCGCCATCCTGTTGCGCGAGGACGGGCGGCGCATGGCGGAGGATCTCGGCCGGCTCGTCGATCTCCAGCCGGAGCCGGCGCAGCCGGACGAGGCGGGCGTGCTGGAGCTATGCCGCCGTCTCGCCGCCGCTGGCTACGAGCGGCAGGCGCGGTTCGACGCGGCCGCCTTCGCCGTGGACCGCGAGGCCCATGCGGTTTGGATACGCGCGCTCGCCCGCCATCTCGGCCGCCACCCGGGCGGCTTGCTGCCCGAGGCGTGAAATCGCGGCGACCGGCCGCTTTATCCACAGTTGCGTCTGCGCTCCCGCTTGAGCCGGGGCGCGGGGTGCTCTAGGTTCGCCCTTCGTTCCGAACGAGGAAGTGGCCATGGAACCCGTCCTGCTCATCGTCATCGCGCTCGTCGCGCTGGGCGGCGCCGGGCTCGGCTGGTTCCTCGGCAGCCGCCAGGCGGCGGCGTTCCGGGCGGAGCGGGACCAGCGGCTCGACGATTTCCGCCGCGCCATCGCCGACCTCGCCGCGGCCGAGGAGCGGGCGAAGCAGGTCCCGGAGTTGGCCGGTAAGCTCGAGGAAATGCGGCGCGACTGCGCGAGCGCACAGCAGGAATGCGCACGTCTCTCCTCGACCCAGGTGGAGCGCGAGAAGAGTTTCGAGGCGCGCGTTCAGGAGCTCAAGGAAGCGCGGGAGGCGCTTTCGGCCCAGTTCAGCGAGATCGGCGGCAAGCTGCTCGAGGGCGCGCAGAAGCAATTCCTGGAGCGCGCCGACGCCCGCTTCGGCCAGGCCAACGAGAAGACCGAGGCGCAATTGAAGCAGCTCCTCCAGCCGGTCGAGGCGACCCTGAAGCGCTACGAGGAGGGCCTCTCGAAGGTCGAGAAGGAGCGGGTCGATTCCTATGCCGGCCTGCGCGAAGCGGTCGAGCTGGTCCGGGCGGGGCAGAGTCAGGTGCGTGACGAGACGGCGCGGCTGGTCAGCGCGCTCCGCCACAGCCCCAAGTCGCGCGGCCGCTGGGGCGAGCAGAGCCTGAAGAACGTCCTCGAGCAGGCCGGCCTTAGCCCTTATGCCGACTTCCAGACCGAGGTGTCGGTCGATACCGGCGACGGGCGGCTCAGGCCCGATGTGATCGTCCGGCTGCCGGGCGGGCGCAAGCTGATCATCGACGCCAAATGCTCGCTGAACGCCTTCCTCGACGCCTCGGACGAGGTCGACGAGGCGCTCAAGGCCGCCCACCTCAAGGCCCACGCCCAGTCGATTCGCAACCATGCCCAGCAGCTCGGCGGCAAGAATTACTGGGACCAGTTCGGCGGCGCGGCCGATTACGTGGTCATGTACATTCCCGGCGAGCATTTCCTGACCGCCGCGCTCGAGCAGGACGACCGGCTGTGGGAATGGGCGTTCGAGCGGCGGGTGCTGCTGGCGACGCCGACCAACCTCGTCGCCATCGCCCGAACCGTCGCCAGCGTCTGGCGCCAGGAGAAGCTCGCCGAGGAGGCCGCGGAGATCGCGCGGCTCGGCAAGGAGCTTCATGCGCGGCTGGCGACGATGGGCGCCCACGTCGCGCGGCTCGGCCGCAACCTCGACCTCGCCACCGGCGCCTACAATGCGTTCGTCGGCAGCCTCGAGAGCCAGGTCATGACCCAGGCCAAGCGCTTCGAGGCGCTGGAAGTCTCGTCGGGGGCGAAGGAAATCGAGCCGCTGCCGGTCATCGATACTGTCCCGCGCGCGCTTACCAAGCTCCTTGGGGAAGAGTCCGCCGAAGCGGCGGAATGAATCGGCTGAGGCTAGCGCCCAATATGAAGCGGTCACATGTCCCGTTTCGGCATGCGCTCGCCGCCGCAGCCCTGCACGGTCCTGCCGTCCGCCGTCACCATGACCCGCTCCGCATAGGCGCGGCCGCTCATCGCGTCGTTGCAAGGGCCGAAGGTGACGTCGACGGTCAGCCGGCCGGCATAATAGCGCCGGCCGTTGATCGACGGTCGCGGGTCGGGCCGGGCGACGCTGATCCTCGTCTCGCCATAGTCGCCGACATAGTCGATGCGCCCGTCATGGATGGCGAGGTGCCAGCCCGGCTCGTTGCCGAGCGCCTCGTAACGTTCGCCGGCGGCGTCCGCGGACACCGGCGGAGCCGGTGTGCAGCCGGCGAGCGCGAGGCGAGGAGGCCGGTTCGCATCATGGTCGGCCCCCCCCGCGCCACTGATTGATCACCTCATAGGCCATCACCGCCGTGGCCACCGCGGCGTTGAGGCTGTCCGCCTTGCCCAGCATCGGGATCCGGACGAGCAGGTCGCACTCCGCCTCGTAGGAAGCAGGCAGGCCTTGCGCCTCGTTGCCGACGAGGATGAACGAGGGCGCTTGGTAGCGAGGCGCCTGATAATCGAGGTCGGCCTGGAGGCTGGCGCCGACCACTTGCCCGGGCCCCGCGCGCAGCCAGGCGAGGAACTCGGCCCAGCCGGCCTGGGCGAGCCGCTGGGTGAAGAGCGCGCCCATCGTCGCCCGCACCGCCTCGACCGAGAAGGGATCGACGCAATCGTCGACCAGGATCAGCCCGCCGGCGCCGACCGCGTCGCCGGTCCTGAGGATGGTGCCGAGATTGCCCGGATCGCGCAGCGCCTGGGCGACGAGCCAGAGCGGCGCCGCGCCGCGGTCGATCCGCTCGAGCGACGTGTCGAAGACCTCGTAGACTCCGAGCACGGCCTGCGGATTGTCCTTGCCGGAGAGCTTGTGGAGGATGTCCGCATTCGTCTCGATCGCCTCGCCGCCCGCGGATTCGACCGGCCCGATCAGGGCGTCGAGCAAGGCGTGCCGGGCGCCCGCCGCGAAGAATAGGATGCGCGGCAGCCGCCCCGCCTCCCGCGCCTCGGTGAGGATGCGCAGCCCCTCGGCCATGAACAGCCCGCTCTCCCGCCGGTGCTTCTTGTCGCGAAGCGCGCGCACCTGCTTGACCAGCGGGTTGGAGAAAGCGGTGATGACGCGCGGCAAACCGTCATTCCTCTCCGAACTTGTCCTCGATCAGCCGGGCGAGGGCGGCGACAGCCTCCTCCGCCCCTTCGCCCTCGGCACGGATAAGGATCGAATCGCCCATCGCGGCGCCGAGCATCATCAGCCCCATGATCGAGGTGCCGGTCACCCTGGAGCCGTCCTTCTCCACCTCGATCGCGGCGGAAAGCCCGGCGGCGAGAGTGACGAAGCGGGCGCTGGCGCGGGCGTGAAGACCGCGCTGGTTGGCGAGGGTGACCGTGCGTTCGGCGGTGCTCAGACCGTCTCTCCGAGGATTTCGGAGGCGACGTTGATATATTTGCGGCCCGCCTCGCGCGCGGCCGCGACAGCCGCCCTCACGTCCATCGTCTTCCTGGCGCCCTCGAGCCGGATGAGCATCGGCAGATTGACTCCGGCGATCACCTCGATCCTCTCCGATTTCATCAGCGAGATGGCGAGGTTCGACGGCGTTCCGCCGAACAGGTCGGTGAGGATGATGACCCCATCGCCCTCGTCCACTTTGGCGATCGCCTCGCCGATGTCGCGGCGGCGCCCCTCCATGTCGTCGTCGGGACCGATGCAGATCGCCTCGATCCGCTCCTGCGATCCGACAACATGCTCCATCGCCGTCACGAACTCGGCCGCAAGGCGGCCGTGGGTAACCAGCACCAGTCCGATCATTCGAGCATCCTAATCCTGCGACCCGCCGGAGCGGCCGCCCTCGCTTGCGGCGCGGGGGCGCGAGGCGAGGTCACGATGTTCCAGAGTGGGCGAAAATCCCGCCTCGCGCAACCGCGCAGCGACCCGCGCGGCGACGTGCACCGAACGGTGCCGGCCGCCCGTACAGCCGAACGCCACGGTCACATAGGATTTTCCTTCGGCCCGGTAGCGGGGGAGGAGGTCGAGCAGCAGCGCCTCGATCCGTCCGACCGCCGCATAGCCTTGGTCTTCCGCCATGTAGGCGGCGACCCGTTGGTCATCGCCGGTGAGGTCGCGCAGCCGATCCTCCCAATAGGGATTGCGAAGGAATCGCATGTCGAAGACGATGTCGGCGTTGCGCGGCAGGCCCCGGGCGAAGCCGAACGACATGACCGTGAGCGTCGGCGCGTCGGCCGGGGTGCCGAACCGGTCGCGCAATTGCTGCTGGAGGGCGTTCGGGGTCGTGTCGGTCGTGTCGACGACATGGTCGGCCCAGCGGCGCATCGGCGCCATCAGCTCCCGTTCCGCGGCGATGCCGTCGGTGGCCGGCCGGTCCGGCGCCAGCGGATGGCGCCGCCGCGTTTCCGAATAGCGGCGCAGAAGCTCGGAGCCGGCGCAGTCGAAGAACAGGGTTTCGACCGGGAAATCTCGGTCGTCGGCGAGCGCCTTGATCTGGTCGACGATCCGCTTCGCGTCGAAGTCGCGGGTGCGGCTGTCGATCCCGATCGCGAGCGGTCGCCGACGACGGGGGCCGCCCTTTCCCGGGGGCGTCGAAAGGAGATGCTCGAGCAGCGACAGCGGCAGGTTGTCCACCACTTCCCAGCCGAGATCCTCGAGAGTCCTCAGCGCCGTCGATTTGCCCGCGCCGGACAGGCCGGTGACGAGCAGGATGCGCTTGGGAGGGGAGGCGGACTTCATGCGGGCGGCAGGCCGAAGAGGAGGAGGGCCCGCTCTAGCTTGAGCGGCGCCGACGGCTCAAGCGCGGCGAGGGCGATCGTCGGCACGTCCTGTCCCGCGATGCGCCGGCTCGCCGGTTCGGGCAGGCGCTCGGGAGGCGAATCGAGGTCGGCGAACAGGCAGACCGGGGCTTCCGGCGCGGCAGAGACCTCGACCAGCCCGACGCCGCGTATCTCGATCCGGCCGGCAATTGCCGCCGGTGCGCGTGCGATCAGTTGCCCGCTTGTCGAATCGAGATCGGTGTAATCGTCGCTGACCAGCTGCGCCCCCCGGTCGATCAGACGCAGCGCGAGGTCCGATTTTCCGCTCCCCGAACGTCCTGCGAGCAGGACGCCGCGTCCTCCGATCGCGACGCAGGTTGCATGGATGGTCTCGCTCACCGCTCGACCTGCGGGAAGCGGAGCACGAAGCGCGCGCCGGATCGGCCGTCGTGCCGGTCCTCCACAGCGATCGTGCCGTCATGTCCCTCGACCGTCGCCTTGGCGATGGCGAGCCCGAGTCCCGAATGGCGGCCGAAAGCCTCCCCCTCGGGACGAAGGCTGTGGAAACGGCGGAATATCTCTTCCCGAGCCCCGGCCGGCACGCCCGGCCCTTCATCCTCGACGGTGACGATGACCATGCCGTCGACTCGGCTGGCGCCGATCTCGACGAGCCCGCCCGTCGGCGAGAAGGAGATGGCGTTGTCGACCAGATTATCGAGGGCGCGGGCCAGGCGGGCTTCCTCCCCAAGCACCGCGGTGGTGCCGATCCGCGGCCGGGCGAAAGCGATGCGTACGTCGCGCTCCGCCGCCCGGCGCTCCCAGGGCTCGAGCAGCGATTCGATCAGTGCGCCGAGATCCACCTGCTCGAACCGCGCCCGCGACAGCTCGGCGTCGAGCCGCGAGACTTCGGCGATGTCGACGATCAGCCGGTCGAGCCGAACGACGTCGTTCCGAACCACGTCGAGCAGCCGACGGCGCAGCTTTGGATCCGTCACCGTCTCGAGGCTGTCGACGGCCGAGCGGAGCGAGGCGAGGGGGTTCTTGAGCTCATGGGTGACGTCGGCCGCGAAGGCTTCGGTCCCGTCGATCCGCTGCCTCAGCGAGAGGGTCATGTCGTGCAGCGCTCGGGCCAGCAGCCCGATCTCGTCGCGGCGGGAGGGGAGTTGGGGAACCGACACCTCGCGGGCGCGGCCCAGGCGGACGAGCTGCGCCGCCCGCGCCAGGCGCCTCAGCGGCAGAGCGATGGTGCGTGCCAGGAACAGCGAGAGGAAGACCGAGACGGCGATCGCGGCGAGCAGGATGATCGCGAGGGTGCCGCGCTCTTCGCGGACGGTGCGGCGCACCTGCCGGGCGTTGCGGGTCATCAGCAGGACTTCGTCGCCGCGCGCGATCGGTACGGCCGCGGACACGAACGGAGTCCCTTCCGGCGCGCGCCTCAGCCGCGTCTGCCATTGGTTGGCCTTCAGCGCGGCCTCCGCCTCGGGCCAGTCTGCGAGGCGCACGCTCTCCGGGACGGCGAGCAAGGGCGGCTTGGTTCCGCCGACCATCGCGTTCAGCAGATTGTCGATCTTGCGGGAGACGCGCTTCTGCCAATCCTCCTGCTTCGGATCGCGGACGTCGTAGGTGGGCGGCGCGCCGTCCCAGCTGTCGATCAGCACGCGTCCGTCTTTGGCGAAAAGGCGGATTCGGGTTCGGCTGTGGGCGCCGAGCTTCCTGAGGAGGTCCGCCTGTTCGCCGGGCTCGGCCAGCGCCAGCGAATCGGCCGCGAGAAGGGCCTGGGTTCGGGTGCTCACCACCGCCTGCTCGGTCAGGCGCCGGCGGTAGCCGTCGAGGTAAAAGAGGCTGCCGGCGAGGAGGGCAACGGCGAGGATGTTGATCGCCAGGATGCGCTGGAGAAGGGTCCATCGCCCCGTCCAGCGCGTCCTCAGCTTTCGGTCCTCATTCCTCTCCAAAACAATACCCCACGCCGTAGAGCGTCTCGATCGCCTTGAATTCGGGATCCGCCTCGCGGAACTTGCGCCGAAGCCGCTTGATGTGGCTGTCGATCGTGCGGTCGTCGACATAGATGTCGTCCTGATAGGCGACGTCCATCAGCTGGTTGCGCGACTTGACCACCCCGGGCCGCTGCGCCAGCGCCTCGAGGATCAGGAATTCGGTGACGGTCAGAGTCACGCTCTTCCCGTCCCAGGTGACCCGATGACGCTCCGGATCCATCGCCAGCCGACCCCGCTCGAGCGACGGTTTCTCCTCTTCCTCCTCGGCAGCCTGTGGCATCGAACGCAGTTCAGATCGCCTCAAAATTGCGCGGATTCTGGCTATCAACAGTCTCTGGCTGAACGGTTTTGAGATGTAATCGTCGGCGCCGAGGGCGAGGCCCAGGGCTTCGTCCAGCTCCTCGTCCTTGGAGGTGAGGAAGATCACGGGGACGTCGCTCTTCTCACGCAGACGGCGGAGCAATTCCATGCCGTCCATGCGCGGCATCTTGACGTCGAGCACGGCGAGGTCCGGCCGGTTCTCCACCAGGGCCTTCAAGGCCGTCTCCCCGTCCGAATAGACCCGCGTCGCGAACCCCTCGGCCTGAAGCGCGATCGACACCGAGGTCAGGATGTTGCGGTCGTCGTCGACCAGAGCGATGGTAGCCGCCGCCATCCGGCGCCTTCTAGTGGAGCCGAAATGGCCGCGCTACCCTTTGACGCCGGGCCGCCGCTCCGATATGCGCGGCGCGCACCCCCGAAGGGCGGCCCAACCGCCCAACCAACCGCCCAAATTGTCGTACAAATAGGAGAGCTTACGTGGCCAATCGAGCGCCCTCACACGGCCTTGCCGAACAGGGGATCGAGACGAGAGCTGAGCTGAGCTGGAACCTCGGCACGCCGCAGCTGGTCGAGGAAGCCGTCCGCCGCGGCGAGGGCCTGCTCGCCAAGGACGGCCCTCTGGTCGTGCGCACCGGCCGCCACACCGGCCGCTCCGCCAACGACAAGTTCATCGTCCGCGACGCCGAGACCGAGGGGACCGTCTGGTGGGACAATAACCGCTCGATGACTCCCGACCATTTCGCCGCGCTCAAGGCCGACTTCCTGAAGGCGGTCGGCGAGGCGGACCGGCTGTTCGTCGCCGACCTCTTCGGCGGCTCGCAGAGCGAGCACCGGGTGCGGGTCCGGGTGATCAACGAGCTCGCCTGGCACAACCTCTTCATCCGCACCCTGCTGGTCCGCCCCGAGGCCGACGCGCTGCCCGGCTTCGAGCCCGAATTCACCATCATCGACCTGCCGAGCTTCCGCGCAATCCCCGAGCGCCACGGCTCCCGCTCCGAGACGGTGATCGCGGTGAACCTCACCGAGCGAATGATCCTGATCGGCGGCACGGCCTATGCCGGCGAGATGAAGAAGTCGGTGTTCGGGATCCTGAACTACCTGCTCCCCGCCGAGGGCGTGATGCCGATGCACTGCTCGGCGAACATCGGGCCCCAGGGCGACACGGCGATCTTCTTCGGGCTCAGCGGCACCGGCAAGACGACGCTCAGCGCCGACGCGAGCCGGACCCTGATCGGCGACGACGAGCATGGCTGGTCGGACACCGCCGTGTTCAACTTCGAGGGCGGCTGCTACGCCAAGATGATCCGCCTCTCGGCCGAGGCCGAGCCGGAGATCTTCGCGACGACCAGGCGGTTCGGAACCGTGCTCGAGAATGTCGTGATCGACGAGCAGACCCGCGAGCTCGACCTCGACGATGCGACCTTCGCCGAGAATACCCGCGGCGCCTATCCGATCGAGTTCATCTCCAACTGCAGCCGCGACAATATGGGGCCGGTGCCGCGGAACCTGGTCATGCTGACCGCCGACGCGTTCGGAGTCCTTCCGCCGATCGCGCGGCTGACGCCGGACCAGGCGATGTACCATTTCCTCTCCGGCTACACCGCCAAGGTGGCGGGAACCGAGATCGGCGTGACCGAGCCCGAGGCGACCTTCTCGACCTGCTTCGGCGCCCCGTTCATGCCGCGCCACCCGAGCGTCTACGGCAACCTCCTGAAGGACCGCATCGCCAAGGGCGGGGTGACCTGCTGGCTGGTCAACACGGGCTGGACCGGCGGCAAATACGGGGTCGGCAGCCGGATGCCGATCAAGGCGACGCGGGCGCTGCTCAACGCCGCATTGGACGGCAGCCTCAACAACGTCGAGTTCCGCACCGACGAGAATTTCGGCTTCGAGGTTCCGGTGAGCGTGCCAGGAGTCGATTCCGCCATCCTCGACCCGCGCGGCACCTGGGCCGACAAGGCCGATTACGACGCCACGGCGGCGAAGCTGGTCAAGCTCTTCACCGACAATTTCGCCAAGTTCGAGGCGCATGTCGACGCCGGCGTCCGCGACGCCGCGCCGGGGCGCCGCGAAGGCCAAGGGCAATCGGAGGTGAGCACCGTAACCGTCTGAGCCCAGCCAGCAACACCCGAAGGGGCGCGTCGGCGGCGGCCGGCGCGCCCCTTTTTCTATGCAAGGACCAAGTCATGCACACCCACCACGAACCCCGCCTGTTCCCCGACGATTGCGCCATCCGCGGAGTCGGCGAGGGGATGCTGGCGCGCACCCTGCCCAAGCTCGAATGGACCCACGAGGCCCATCTCGCGACCACCCTTTGGCTGATCGTGGAGCGCCCGGACATATTGCCCGAGCGCGACCTTCCGCAGCTGATCCGCGCCTACAATGAGAGCGTCGGCGGCGTGAACAGCGACACGGAAGGCTATCACGAGACGATCACCCAGTGCTTCGTCCGGGCGATCCGCCTGTACCTGGGCCGGACCGATCCCGCGCTGCCGCTGGTCGCCAGGGTCAACGGCCTGCTCCGCTCGGCCGAGGGCCGTCGCGACTGGCCCCTCTGCTTCTACGACCCAGGGACCCTGTTCTCGGTCGAGGCGCGGCGGCGCTGGGTCGAGCCGGACCTCGCGCCGCTGCCGGAGCTTTAGGCGCGGTTTCGGCGCCGGTTCCAAGGCTGCTTTGGTTCACGCGGAGGCGCGGAGGCGCGGAGGCTGACCTTTCCTCTCCGGCGAAGCCGGCATCCTTGCGGGTGGGTTGACATTCCGCTCAGCGGAAGGAAGGGCTCGGTTCCTCCGCGCCTCCGCGCCTCCGCGTGAACCTCCTTAACGAATATCCTGTGCGGATCCCGGCCGCGCATGCCGCCCGATCCGCGGCGCCGCAATCCCGGCGCTCACCAGCGTGCGTAGCGCTCGGCGAATTCGCGGTCGGACATGATGAGGTAGCGGATCATGTCGATCACCGCCCAGGGCACCGTCACCAGCAGGCCCGCCACGGTGAGGCTGAGGACCAGCATGACGATGCCCGAGCCGGTCCGGCCGAGGTAGAAACGGTGGAGGCCGAGCGGCCCGAAGAAGAAGGCCATCAGGGCCGCGACGAATTTATTGCGGTCATTGTCTTCCGCCGGAGAGCGCGTCGGAGCGGCGGCGGGAAGCGTGCCAGGCACCGGGAACAGGCTGAGCGCCCGGTTCTCGTGGGTTTCGAAATCGACGTACATGCCGACCGCCGGCTCGCCCTTGTGCGCCCAGTCGTCCGGCTTGAAGGCGTAGCGGCGCCCGTCGTCGCCCGCGACGATCCCTTCGCCCCGCCGTGTGTCCACCCCCAGTATCTGCCCGCGCATAGGTCCCCGCTTCCATTGACCGGCGCCCATGTGGTCGGCGCCGGCGGATTTTGCAATCGCCGGGGCTTGTAGCCGGGTCTGGACTCAACTGTATTGGTGTAGTAATACACCACGCCAGGAGGTGGAGACGATGTTCGAGGATTCTGTTGCGAAGAGAACGGCGATCGCCGCGGCGGTCGGGGCGGTGATCGCGATCCCGCTGCCGTTCGTGGGGCCGCTGTTCGGCGCCGTCGTCGGCGCCGGCGTCGGCTATCTGACTGCGAAGCGATAAGGCGCCGGGCGGCCGGGCCCCCTTTCCGGCGGGGCGATTGCGGGGCAGGGTGGGGCGATGCGGATGCTCGCCTTGCTCGCCCCCCTCGCCGCTCTGCCGCTCGGAGCGGCCGCGGCGCCGCCGGAGCGCACGATCTACCGCCACGCCGGGCTGATCGACGGCACCGGCGCTCCGGCGCGGCGCGACATGGCGGTCGTGACCCGGGGGGAGCGGATCGTGGCGGTGCTCCCCGACCGGCGACTGAGCCGGCACCGGCTCGCCGGCGCGCGGGTGGTCGCTCTCACCGGCCATTACCTCCTGCCCGGGCTGATCGACAGCCACGTCCACCTCGCCACTCCCCCCGACCGGCCGCGCGCGCTCGCCGTGCTTCGGCGCGACCTCTACGGCGGCGTCACCGCGGTCCGCGACATGGCGGACGATCTGCGCGAGGTTCGGGCGCTCGCCGCTATGGCGCGCTCCGGCGACGTGCCGGCGCCGGACATCTTCTATGCCGCTCTCGTCGCCGGGCCGAGCTTCTTCGATGATCCGAGGACCGAGGCGGCGGCCACGGGCGCGGTGGCGGGCAAAGTGCCGTGGATGCAGTCGGTCGGGCCGGGGGCGGACCTCCGGGCGATCGCCGCCGCCGCCAGGGGCACGGGCGCGACCGCGCTCAAGATCTACGCCAATCTGGGCGGGCCGATTGTCGCGGCGCTGGCGAAGGAGGCGCACCGCCAGGGCCTCAAAGTGTGGGCGCACGCGATGGTGTTTCCCGCCACTCCGGCCGAGGTGATCGCCGCCGGCCCCGACAGCGTCTCGCACGTCTGCTACCTCGCCTACCAGGCGATGGCGAAACGGCCGGACAGCTACCAGCGCCGCTTCCCGGTCGATCCGGCGCTGTTCGAGGGCGGCGACAATGCGGCGATGGCCCGGCTGTTCGCGGCGATACGCCGGCGCGGCATCATCCTCGACGCCACGCTCTACGTCTATCCGGCCGCCGAGCGCGCCGAGCGAAGCGGGGGCAAGCCGCCGCTCTGCACGCTCGATCTCGCGCTCAAGCTCGCCAACCAGGCCTGGCGCAGCGGAGTCGCGATCTCGGCCGGCACCGACGCCGAGGCGCCGCGCGAATCCGAATGGCCGGCGGTGATCGAGGAGATGGAGTTGCTGGGCCGAGCCGGACTGCCGCCGCTCGCGGTCATCAAGGCGGCGACCCTGACCGGCGCCCGCGCCGCCGGCCGGGAGCGCGACATGGGCAGCGTCGCGTCCGGCAAGCTCGCCAATCTCGTCGTCCTGGCGCGCGATCCGGCGGAGAGCCTCGCCAATCTGCGGAGCGTCGTGATGATTGTGAAGCGCGGCCGCGAATATCGGCGCTCGGACTATCGGCCGATCGCGCCCGGGGAGATGAACGATGATTGACCGCCGGAGCTTCCTCGCCGCGGGCGCCGCCGCCGCCGCGGCGCCGTCGGCGAGGCCGAAGCGCGACCGGCTCGTCGTCAACGCGCTGGGGGGACTCGAAGACCCGAACGACTGGAGCGAATCGGACCAAAGCCGGGCGGTGGGCGAGACGGAGAGGAAGCTCGTCTCGGCGCGGATCCTGCGCGACGCGCGCGCCTCCGGCCTCGACGCGATCAACGTCACTCTCGGCTACGTGACTGGGGACGAGGACCCGTTCGAGCAGACCGTGCGCGAGATCGGAATCTGGGACTGGCGCCTTCGCCAGCAGTTGACGGACCTCACCCATGTCCTGACCGCCGCCGACATCGTGCGCGCCCGGCGCGAGCGGAAGGTCGGGATCATCTACGGGGTCCAGAACGGGGCGATGGTCGGCGACCGGCCGGAGCGGATCGACCTGTTCGCCGACCTCGGCCTGCGCGTCGTCCAGCTCACCTACAATCCGGAGAACCGCCTCGGCGGCGGCGCGACCGCCTCGCCGCGAACGCCGCTGACTCCGCTCGGCCGGGCGGTGATCGAGCGCTGCAACGCGCGGCGGCTGATGGTCGATCTGTCGCACAGCGGCTTTCGCACCTGCTTCGAGGCGGCGCACTTCTCGTCCCGCCCGATCTCGATCAACCATACCGGCTGCCGCGCCTTGAACGACGTGCCGCGCAACAAGAGCGACCAGGAACTCCGCGCCGTCGCCGAGCGGGGCGGCTTCCTCGGCATCTATTTCATGCCCTTCCTCAATCCCACCAGCAAAGCCACCGCCGCCGACGTCGTCGCCCATATCGACCATGCGGTGAAGGTGTGCGGCGAGGACCATGTCGGCATCGGCACCGACGGGGGCACCACCGGGATCGACGACCTCGCCGCCTACCGCGCCTTCGTCGCCAAGCAGATCGAGAATCGCCGCAAGGCCGGGATCGGCGCTCCGGGCGAGAATGCCGACACGCTGCCGCTCGTCCTCGATCTGACCGGGCCGACCCAGTTCGAGAAGCTCGCCCACCTGCTCGCACAGCGCGGCTATCCCGAACGGCGGATCGACAAGATACTCGGGCTCAACTTCCTCGCCTTCGCCCGGGAGATCTGGGGATGAGCCTGCTCCTGATCTCGCGCGATGAGGTGGCGCGGCACCTGAGCTACGAGGCGTGCATCCCGCTGATGCGCGAGGCGATGATCGCGCTGTCGCAGGGCCGGACGCGGCAGTCGCTGCGCAACATCATCGACCTCGACGGCGGCCGCGCGTTCGGGGTGATGCCGGGAGCGATGGACGAAGGCGCGTTCGGCGCCAAGCTGGTCAGCGTCTTCCCCGGAGTCGCCGGCACGCCCTCGCACCAGGGCGTGGTCGCCCTGTTCGATCCCGCGACCGGCGCGCCCTCGGCGATCCTCGACGCGAGCGACGTCACCGGCATCCGCACCGCCGCCGCCTCCGCGGCCGCGACCGACGCGCTCGCCCGCGCCGACGTTAGAACGCTCGCCATCCTCGGCACCGGCGAGCAGGCGCTTCGCCACGCCGAGGCGATCCCCCTGGTGCGCCCAATCGAGAAAATCCTCGTCTGGGGCCGCGCGCCGGCCAAGGCCGAGGCACTGGCGGAGCAGATCGGCGGCGAAGCGATGGCGAGCGCGGAGGATGCCGTGCGCGAGGCCGACATCGTCTGCACCGTCTCCGCCTCAAGCGAACCGGTGCTGCTCAGCGAGTGGGTGCGCGACGGCACGCACGTCAACGCCGTCGGCTCGAGCCGCCTCGGCCCGTCCGAGATCGACGTTCCGCTGGTCGCCCGAGCCCGCTTCTTCGCCGACCACAAGGAAGGCGCGCTTCGCCAGGGCGACGAATTCGCCCGGGCGCTGGCCGTCGGCGCGATCGGCGAGGACCATCTGCTCGGCGAGATCGGCGAAGTGATGGCGGGAACGCTGCCCGGCCGCGTCTCGCAGAGCGACGTCACGCTCTACAAGTCGCTCGGAAGCATCGTCCAGGACCTCGCCGCCTGCGCGTGGCTGGTGGAGAAGGCGCGGGCGGAGGGTTTCGGCATCCAGGTGCCGTTCTGACCGGCTTCCCGGAGCAAAGGCTCAACCTCGGCTCACTTCACCTGCTTGCCGACCTGGGTGAAGAAAATTTGCGCCACCCTGCCGGCCTCGGCGTCGTTGGCGGGGCTCGGGGGATATTGCGCCCGAAGCCAGACGATCCACCCGCTCGCCTTGCCGACCCACGCGCCCTGCACGCCTTCGTCTTCGGTGTCCCAGAAGGCCGCCAGCTCCGGCTCCGGGGCTGGCCCGATTGCCAGCGGCGGCCTGTGCTCGCCTTTGATTCGAAGGCTGGCACGGGCGCTGGCGGTCAGCTGGTCGAAAACGCTGCGCGGCGTGTCGCCCGGCCGCGGCCTGGCCAGCACGAGCTGATAGCGGATCGGGTCGTCCGGCCGGAAGCGCAGCTCCGTTCCGGGGCGATAGTTGCAGGCGAGATAATCGTTTCTCGGGTCGACGCTCATCAGCGTGACCGCGAGGCCGTCGAAGGTCGGCGGGCAGGCGAAGCCCGAGGGCGTGTGCCTCATGCCGTCATTGAGGTCGAGCAAAGCCGGATCGCCGGAACTCGAGACCAGGATCTGGGGCCCGGAGACGATCCTGCTTCCGTCGGGCCGTGGTCCGGACTCCTGCGCCAGCGGGATGTCTCCGGTCGGGGTGAACAAGTAGCTGACCAGCTTCCGGTTCGGATCAAAGTTCATGATTCCGGCGTCGTCGGCCAGGGCGGCCCGGACGTCGTCGGCCAGGCGCCGGTCGGTGGGGATTCCCGCGTAGAAGCGTTTGACGACCGTCACCGGCCCCTGACGGTGAACCACCAGGGCGAAGGTCGCGGGCGCGTTGCGGGAGGCCGCGACGTAGACGACCGGGCCCGGCTTGCCGTCGGACCGAATCGCCATTCGCGGAAAAGCCTCGCCGTTCTCGCCGCCGAGGACGTAGTCGCCGACCGCGGTGCTCACCGTCGAGCGGGTGCAGGTGAGGCCTGGCGGCAAGGCGCCGGTGACGTCCGGCAGAATGACCGGAACCATCGACCGGGCGAACGGGACGTCGCTCGCGTCGTTCCTGGGGAAGGCCACCGGCGCGTCGGCCTGGCCCTTGGTCCTGCAGGGACCGGCCAGCGCGGGAGTCGCGGACAGCAGCAGCAACGAGGCGAAGAGTGCCGACAATCCCCTAAGCATCGGAAATCCTTCGCTCGAACCGTTCGCACGGGTTTCGCAGGATATCAGAGCACCGGGTGCGAAGCGAGGGCGGCGGCATGTCGCCAGCCGAACTGCGCGCCCGGGCGCTTCATGTGCATCCATTCGGCCGCCGCCTCGTTCTTCGGGCAAGATTTCACCAGCCGATGGAGACGCGCAGATGGCCGATATCAGCCAGGTCAAAGAGCAAATGGAAGTGATCGGCGCCGACGGGGTGCATGTCGGGACGGTCGACAAGGTGGTCGGCAAGAGGATCAAGCTCACCAAGCCGGACGGCGGCTCGCATTCCGGGCATCATCATTATGTCTCCGAAGGGCTGATCGCGGCGATCGAGGGCGACAAGGTCCGGCTCTCGGCCAGCGGCGCGAACGCGGCCTTGCTCGAGGAGGAGGGCGACGGCTCGGCGCTCGGCGAGCAGAGCCTGTTCAGCTGGCGCAACATCGGCATCGGCGCCGCCGCCGCCGCGGTGGCGGTCGGCGCGGCGGCCTTCACCTGGGGCCGGCGCGGCTCGGAGGATTGAAGTTCGAGATCAATTCGATGTGATCCGCTCATCCTGAGTAGCCGCTGAGCGAAGTCGAAGCGGCGTATCGAAGGA
>JAXDPL010000108.1:0-11648 GCA_034668385.1 Sphingomonadales bacterium
GGCGGGACGGTCGTTCATCTGGACTCCTGCGTCGGGACGGCCAATAGGGCCGGGAGCGAAACGGCCGCGAGGATCGTTGGAGCCGCAAGGCCGCCGCTAGACGAAGAGGTAGGGGCATGAAAACAGCTTTTCTGCGCAGCGGCGCTCTCGCTCTCGCGGCGGCGCTCGCCGCCTGCACGACCGGAGGGGGCGGCGGGGCCAGCGTCCGCACCGGCGGGGTCGAGGTCGGCCGCTTCCATCTCGGCGAGCCGATCGCCCACGCCCAGATCGCGGTCGAGCCGTTCGACCGCGCCGACGCCGCCAGCCCCGATTTCGCCGCCGCCTCGGCCGCCGTCGCCCGCCAGCTCCAGCGGCTCGGCTGGACGGTGGTCAACACCAGCGGCCAGTCCGAGCAGATCGCCCTGGTCGCGCTCCAGTCGGGCAGCCGCGAGGCGATCGCGGCGAGGAGCGCCGCCCGGGTCGGCCGCGGTTTCGCCTCCGGCCCGGCCAGCACCACGCCGGGCGGCAACGCCACCCTGCTCGAAGTCGCCATCCGCCGCCGCTCCGACGGCACCGTCTTCTGGGAAGGCCGAGCGCTTTCCGACGCCCGGCCCGGCAGCTCGGAGCCGGTCGGCGCCGCCGCCGCGGAGCGGCTCGCTACCGCTCTGTTTCGAGACTTCCCCGGCGAGTCCGGCCGGATTATCAGGGTCAAATGAGCCTGAACGTTTCGGCTGCCTTCGACGGCGGCAACATTCGCGTCGTCGGCACCGACGGCAATCGCATCGACCTCGAGATCGAGCGGGACAACCAGTCCGACTTCTACCAATGGTTCTACTTCCGCCTGACCGGCGCCAAGGGCCAGGCGGTCGAGCTCAGGATCATGAACTGCTCCGGGGCCGCCTACCCGCTCGGCTGGGCGGATTACCGCGCCTGCGTCTCCTACGACCGGGAGGAATGGGTCCGCGCCGATACGGGCTATGAAGGCGGCACCCTCAGCATCCGGGTGACTCCGCATTCGGACAGCCTGTGGGTCGCCTATTTCGCGCCCTACACGATGGAGCGGCATCACGATCTCGTCGCCGAGGCCGCCGCGGCGCCGGGGGTCGAATACAAGTCGCTCGGCCGAACCCTCGACGGCCAGGAGATGGATTGTCTCACGATCGGCGAAGGGCCGCTTCAGGTCTGGCTCTACGCGCGCCAGCATCCCGGCGAGACGATGGCCGAGTGGTGGATGGAGGGCGCGCTCGAGCGGCTGCTCGACGAGGCCGATCCGGTCGCGCGGGTGCTGCGCCGCCGCGCCACCTTTCACATCGTCCCGAACATGAACCCGGACGGGTCGCGGCGCGGCCATCTCAGGACCAACGCGGTCGGCACCAACCTCAACCGCGAATGGCACGATCCGTCCGCCGAGCGTAGCCCGGAAGTGCTGTGCGTGCGCGGCGAGATGGACCGCACCGGAGTCGACTTCGCGATGGACGTTCATGGCGACGAGGCGATCGCGGCCAACTTCCTCGCCGGCTTCGAGGGCATTCCGAGCTGGAAGGAGGGCCAGCAGAAAGTGTTCGATGCCTTCGCCCAGGCGCTCGAACGCCTCTCGCCGGATTTCCAGACCAGCCGGGGCTATGAGGTCGCCAAGCCGGGCCAAGCCAACATGTCGATGTCCACGGCCCAGCTCGCCGAGCGCTACGGCGCGGTCTCGATGACCCTCGAAATGCCGTTCAAGGACAATGCCGACCTGCCCGACGAGACCTATGGCTGGTCACCCGACCGCTGCCGCCTCCTCGCCCGCGCGTGCCTGGACGCGCTCCATTCGATCCTCCCCGAGCTCGAGGCGCGGAAGAAGGGCTGACGCGAATGCCCTTTCTGGTCCTCATCCGCCACGGCCAGTCGGCGTGGAACCTCGAGAATCGCTTCACCGGCTGGTGGGACGTCGACATCACCGAGAAGGGCGCCGAGGAGGCGCGGCTCGCCGGCGAGCTGATGGCGGCGAAGGGGCTCGACTTCGACCTCGGCTTCACCTCGGTGCAGACGCGGGCGATCAAGACTCTGAACCTCGCGCTCGAGGCGATGGGGCGGCTGTGGCTGCCGGGCGAGAAGAACTGGCGATTGAACGAGCGCCATTATGGCGGCCTCACCGGCCTCAACAAGGCGGAGACGGCGGCGAAGCACGGCGACGCGCAGGTGCGGATCTGGCGGCGCTCGTTCGACGTGCCGCCGCCGCCGCTCGAACCGGGCAGCCGCTACGACCTCTCCGGCGATCGGCGCTACGCCGGGATCGAGGTGCCCCGCACCGAGAGCCTCAAGGACACGATCGCGCGCGTCCTGCCTTATTGGGACGGCCGGATCGCCCCGGCGCTGCGGGAGGGGCAGCGCGTGCTGATCTCCGCCCACGGCAATTCGCTCAGGGCGCTGGTCAAGCATCTGTCGGACATCCCGGACGACGAGATCACGGGGCTGGAAATCCCGACGGGGCAGCCGATCGTGTACGAGCTCGATGAGCGCCTGGAAGCGGTGGACCGCTATTATCTGAGCGAGCGGTGATGATTCCCCTCCCCTGGAAGGGAGGGAAGTTAATCCTCGCTCTTCGCCCGCTCCAGGTTCTTTGCCGCCCGCGCCAGCACGTCGTCCGCCGTGTCGCCGGCGAGGATTCCGGTGGTGGCGACGGCGCAGGCGAGCGGGACTCGCACGTGGCCGAGATCGAGCGGGTTGGCTTCGACGCAACGCGCCAGGCGCTCCGCGGCGTCGATCGCGCTGTCCAGGTCCAGGTGGTCCAGGATCAATCCGAATTCCGCCTCACCCACGCGGGCGAGGACGTCGGTCGAGCGGATCAGGCCGCAGAGCAGACGGGCGACGTGGACCAAAGCGGCGTCGGAGGCGAAATGGCCGTGCGCTTCGTGGATCGCGGCGAGGCCGGTCAGCTCCAGGTGGACGACCGCGCCGGGCGTGCCGTGCCGAGCCACCAGTCCGACCACCCGCTCCAGCTCGGTTCGGAAGCGCTTGGCGCCGGGGAGCGGCGTGAGGTCGTCCGCCTCGATATTGCGCTCGAGGTCGCGGATGCGCTGCCGCGCCTCGATCAAAGCGGCGCGAAGCAGGCTGTTCTCGCCCTCGGCGTCGACCGGCAGGCCGGTGAAGTCGGTGCTGTGTTTTGACATGGCCTTTGCTCTAGCGCGCCGAGGTTAAGCAAAAACGAAGCGCTGGCCTCGCCGCACGGCGGCCGATAGAGGGAGGCGGATGGCCGAGGTCGGGATCATCATGGGCAGCCGCTCCGACTGGGAGACGATGCGCCATGCCGCCGAGACGCTCGAGGCGCTCGGCGTGGCCTGTGAGACGAAGGTGGTCTCCGCGCACCGCACGCCGCGGCGGCTCTACGATTATGCGTCCGGCGCGGCGGAGCGCGGCCTCAAGGTGATCGTCGCGGGCGCGGGCGGGGCGGCGCACCTGCCCGGCATGGCCGCGTCGATGACCACACTGCCGGTGCTCGGCGTGCCGGTCGAGAGCAAGGCCCTGGCCGGCCTCGACAGCCTGCTGTCGATCGTCCAGATGCCCGCCGGAGTCCCGGTCGGAACGCTCGCCATCGGCAAGGCCGGCGCGGTCAATGCCGCGCTTCTCGCCGCCGCGATCCTGGCGCTCGGCGACGCGGCGCTGGCCGAGCGCCTCGCGGCGTGGCGGCAGCGTCAGACCGAGGCGGTTGCCGAAGCGCCCGAATGACGCCGCTTCCCCCGGGCTCCACCATCGGCATCGTCGGCGGCGGGCAGCTTGGCAGGATGCTGGCCATGGCCGCCGCGCAGCTCGGCTACCGATGCCACATCTACGCGCCGGACGAGGCGCCGCCGGCGGCGGAAGTGGCCGCCCATTTCACGCGCGGCGAGTGGCGGGACGCGGAGGCCCTCTGCCGGTTCGCAGGCCAGGTCGATGTCGCGACCTACGAATTCGAGAATGTCGATCGCGACGCCTTGGCCGCGGGCGTGGCGGGGAAGGCCCCGCTTTTCCCAAGCGTCTTCTCGCTCGACATTTCCGCCTACCGGCCGAACGAGAAGGGGATGGTCGAGACGCTCGGCGGCGCCTGCGCGCGCTGGAGGCCGGTCGAAAGCGGTGAAGGCCTGGCCCGCGCCCTCGCCGAGATCGGGACGCCGGCGATCCTCAAGACCTGCGCCTTCGGCTATGACGGAAAGGGACAGGCCCGGATCGATACGCCCGGGCAGGCGCAAGCGGCGTGGGACGCGATCGGGCGCGTGCCGGCCATCGTCGAGCGGCGCGTCGATTTCCTCGCCGAATTCTCCGTGCCGCTGTGCCGCGGGCGCGACGGCGACGTGGTATTCTGGGATAGCCCCGAGAATGTTCATCGCGACGGCATATTGTGCCGCTCGACGGTTCCGGCCGGGCCGCACGTCGTCCCGCAGGTGCAGGAGGCGCGACGGCTCTCTGCGAGGGTCGCCGAGCGTCTGGACCATGTCGGCGTGCTCACCCTCGAATATTTCGCGACGCGCGAGGGCCCGCTGTTCAACGAGATGGCGCCGCGGGTCCACAACAGCGCGCACTGGACGATCGAGGGCGCGGTGACCTCCCAGTTCGAGAACCATGTCCGGGCGGTGTGCGGCCTCCCGCTGGGCGACACGTCGCTGACCGGAGCGCGAGTCGAGATGACCAACCTGATTGGGGAGAAGGCGAACCGCTGGGCCGAGATCCTTCGCGAGCCCGGCGCCCACCTCCACCTCTACGGCAAGGACGAACCCCGCCCCGGCCGCAAGATGGGCCATGTGACGCGGGTCTCTCCCCTCCCCGCAAGGGAGGGGTAGGGGGTGGGTTGCGAGCGAAGCGAGCTTGCCTGCACCGCCGTGCTGGCCGGCTTCGGCGGAACCCACCCCTAGCTCCTCCCTTGCAGGGAGGGGGATGGGCCGTCACTTGCCGAGCGGGGTGGCCGTCTCGATCGGCAGGCCGAGCTTGTCGAGCTGCGGGCGGACCTTGGACGCGTCGCCGACCACGACCCAGACGAACTTGGCGGGATCGATGACCCGGCGGATGGCGGAATCGAGTTCCGGCGCGGTCATCGCCTTGTAGCGGGCGGCGAGCGTCTCGTAATAATTGTCCGGGAAACCGAACTGCTCGATCGTCTGGATGCCGCCGAGCACGTCTTCCGAGGTCTCGAAATTGCCGGCGAGGCCGCGCACACGGTTGTTGATCGTGCGCTGCAGTTCGGCCTGGGTGATTCCGTGGGCGGTGAGGAAGTCGGTCATGTCCTCGCGCATCGCCGCCAGCGCCGGGCCGGTCTGATTGGCCTGGACCGGCGCCGAGACGATGTAGGGCACTGTCCCGAGCAGCCGGTTGACCCGGCCGGAAACCCCGTAGGACCAGCCCTTCTTCTCGCGAATGTCCATATTGAGACGGGACAGGAAGCTGCCGCCCAGCACGTCGTTTGCGACCTGCAAAGGCTCGATATGGTCGCGGCCCGTATAGGGGAGGAGCAGTCCGCCCAGAATCACCGACTGGGGCGATTGCGGCCGGTCGATGAGCAGGATGCGCTCGCGGGGCGCGGGCGTGGCGGCCTGGAGGTTCTTCATGCCCTTGGGCGCCGCCGGAGCGCGCCAGTCGCCGAAGCTGCGCTCGAGCAAAGGCTGGATCGCGGCGAGCGGCCGGTCGCTGACGACGAAGATCCTCGCATTGTCCGGCCGGATCCAGGTGTCGTGGAAGGCGACGAGGTCGGCTCGGGTCAGACGCTTCACCACCGCCGGGTCGCCGGTGCCGGTGAACGGCACGCCATAAGGATGGTTCGGCCCGTAGAGGACGCCCGGAAGAGTGCGCAGAGCAAGGTTCTGGGGCTGGGTGAGCTCCGATTCGATCCGGGCCAGTTGCTGGCCGCGCAGCCGCTCGACCTCGCTCGGGTCGAAGGCGGGGTTGCGGACGATGTCGGCGAGCAGGTCCAGCGACGGCGCGAGGTTCGGGGTCAGCGCGAACAGACCGACCGCGGTACGGTCCATCGACGCGGACGTCGTAATATTGGCGCCGAGACGCTCCTGCTCCTCGGCAATCTGAACCGAATTGCGGGTTTTCGTCCCCTCGTCGATCAGGGCAAGCATCAGCGAATGGGTGCCCAGGGCATTGTGCGGATCGGCGGCGTTGCCGGCGTCGAAGCTGACCGCGACCCGGGTGACCGGCACCGCCGCCCGGCGGGCGTAGACCACCTCGATGCCGTTCGAGAGACGGGTCCGCTGGATGTCGGGGAAGTCGATGTTGGCGACGTCGCCGACCGGCGGGAAGTGAGAGCGGTCGACTCCCGCGGGCGCGGCCGCGCCGGCCGCCTGCCGGCGCGGTGCGGCGGGCGCGAACGAAAGCGGCGGCATCGGCGCGAGCGGGTGATCGCCGGCGGCCGGCGTGCGGTAATAAGCCGGATGGTGGAACGATCCGCCGCCGGCCGGAGCCTCTTCGTAGGCCTCGCGCTCGCCCGGGGCGACGGTCAGCGCATAGACCGGGCGCGACAGCCATTTCCGGGCGGCGGCGCGGACGCTCGCCGGTGTCGCGCTCGCATAGGCCTGGAGCTGCTTCTTGTAGAAGCCGGCGTCGCCCGCATAGAGCGCGCCCTCGGCCAGCGCGACCGCCTTGCCGTCGAAGCCGCCCACCGATTCGAGGCCGTTGATCCGGCCGGCCACTTCCTTGGTGGTGACCCGGTGGACCTCGTCGGCGGTCGGCCCGGTGCGGATGAAGTCGGCGATGATCTGGTCGAGCCGGGCGGCGACCCGGGCCGGATCGACGCCGTTCTTCACGTCGGCGCTGACCTCGAGCAGGCTGACCCGCTCGAACGGCTGGATCTCCGCCGAGACGTTGGTGGCGATCTTCTCGCCCCGCACCAGGGCATTGTCGAGCCGCGAGCTGGAAAGGCCGCCGAGCACCGACGCGGCGATGTCGAGCGGCACGTTGTCGGCATTGGTGAGGCCGGGCACGACCCACATGCGGTAGATTCGGGTGTGGGCGACGCGGTCGTGCATCACCTCGCTCTTGGCCAAAGCGAGAGTCGGAACGTCGGCCGCGGCGGGAGTCACGGCCGGGCCGCGCGGAATGTCGCCGAAATATTTGGCGACCAGCTGCTTCGCCTCGGCGAGCGTCACGTCGCCGGCCAGCACGAGCACCGCATTGTTCGGGCCGTAGCGCGAGCGGAACCAGTTCTTGACGTCCTCGAGGCTGGCGCCGGTCAGGTCCTTCATCGAGCCGATCGTCGGATGGTGGTAGGGGTGGCCCACCGGGAAGAGCGCGTCGAGCTGATGATATTCGACCAGGCCGTAGGGCTGGTTGTCGCCCTGCCGTTTCTCGTTCTGGACGACGTTGATCTGGTTGGTGAGATTCTCCTGGGTGACCGCGTTGAGCAGGTGGCCCATCCGGTCGCTCTCGAGGAACAGGGCGAGGTCGAGCGCCGGGGTGGGCACCGTCTCGAAATAATTGGTCCGGTCGAACCAGGTGGTGCCGTTATAGTCGGTGGCGCCGACCTGCTGAAGCGGCTCGAAGAAGTCGCCCGGGGCGTTCTCGGAGCCGTTGAACATGAGGTGCTCGAACAGGTGGGCGAAGCCGGTCTTGCCCGCCGTCTCGTCCTTCGAGCCGACATGGTACCAGACCGAGACCGCGACGACCGGGGCCTTGTGGTCCTCGTGCACGAAGACTCGCAGGCCGTTGGGCAGAGTGAAGGCCTGGTAGGGAATGTTGACTTGGGCGACGAGCTGCGACAGCGGCGCCGTCGCCGCGGCGGCGCGGGCCGGCGCGGCGGGCGAGGCCGACAGGAAAAGCGGCGCGGCGGCGGCCGCAAGCAAGGTGACGGGAAGCAGCAAGCGGCGCATCGGCGACTCTCCGGATCTGGGTCGCGCGGCACCATAGCGGCGCGCCTAAACGAAGCAAGGCGGTGGTGCGGGCCCTCCATTTCGGAGGCGTCTGCAAGCGCGCCGGCTTTACGCGCCGGGCCGGCGAGCGCATGAACTCGGCCGGAGGAAGCGCCATGGCCGATCACGCCTTCGTCGCCGCCCCGGAGGAGCACAAGGGCAACGACCGCGGCGCAAGGCCCGGGCCCTCCCACGCGAAGCCTCGGGAGAAAGTCGTCCAGCGCTCGGCGGAGCCCGGCCGATTCGCCCCGGGCGCCGCAGGACAATTCAGAACCGGGCTGGCGCCGCTGATGAGGGCGCCGGCGCCCGCGTCCGGCAACGGCCTCCCGGCCCCGCTCAGGACCAATCTGGAAGCCCTGTCCGGCTTCGCCATGGACGAGGTCCGGGTCCACCGCAATTCCGCCGAACCCGCCCGGCTCGGCGCCCTCGCCTTCGCCCGCGGCAGCGACATCCACCTAGGGCCTGGGCAGGAGAAGCACTTACCACACGAGGCCTGGCACGTCGTCCAGCAGAAGCAGGGGCGGGTGAAAGCAACGACGCAGATGAAGGGCGTGGGGGTCAACGAGGATTCGGGGCTGGAGGCCGAGGCGGACCGGATGGGGGACCATGCCAAGGGCCTGAATTCAGAACATGTAACCCGGCCAACGCAAGCCCAAGTAGAGACAGGGTCACTCAATCGAGCGGCTCGAGGGATAACCGCACAGGCGTCACTGCAATTTGACGCCGGCCTTGCGACGAGTCCGATTCAGCGACGGCGAGTTCCCCAGAAGAATGCTTTGGAGGCAGCCCTCCCGCATCCGGATCCCCAATTTCATCCAGGGCGGCATCTGCCCTCCTTCGCAGGGACTGCCGTGCTTCTAGCCCGGGCATGGGCGGACCTAGCCCATGTTGTCCTGGGCTCCACGCCCGATAATGTGAATTTTACTGCAACCGCCGCCGGCCTGGCGATGCAGAGAACAGTCCAAACGCAAATGGCCGGTCTCCTTAGGTGGACCAACGAATTCGATCTGCGCACAGCTCTGGCCGCTGCCCCTCGATTAACCATTCTCGCCTTCGCGGAGGCAATCAGGCAGGCCAATGCAGCTTCGATTTTGGGCCACCCGAAAGAGATCGGCGTTAAGGCTGGAACCAAAGCCGAAAAGGCAAACCTGCGCACCCTTCAAACGAACATAAATACAATATTCAATCTCATCGCAGGCACGAGCCTCGATGTCAGCTTGGGTCAGGTGTTCGGGGTGCCCAACGTTGCTACAGCGAAAACCAAATATAACAAGGGGCGATTAGCAATAAATAAAATTATTGATGACCACGTAATGTCAAAGGATCCGTCCGTTTATTATCATAATGGGCATAAAATCCCAGCCGAGGTTCCAGGAGTTTTTACAGACAGGTCACAGTACTTTGAAGAAGTACGCAAAGCCGGAGAAGCGAGTTCTACACGAATTTACCTGATGAAACGATTTATAGACAACCCCAACGACGTCGAAGCGCAGCTCACTGCGATACATGAAGGTGTACACTCCGGAAATACCGACGTGGAGGATAAAGGCTACGCGGGCTCGCCGTCGTTCACCACGCTGTCTGTCGCAGAAAAACTGACGAATGCAGCCCATTACGAGGTCGTGCCCTCGCGTCAGCTGGGGGGCAGCAACGCCTACGTGGGACAGGTCTTTGTTCCGACGGCCGTCGCCCCTCCGGCAACTCCCGCCTTGGCACAGCAGGCAAGCGCATTGAGGAAGGCCTCCGAAAGATTTCGCAAGGCTCGCGCCGCCGCCGGCCGGCTCCACGAATTTCTAGTTCAATTATTTCTCCAGCCGAAGAGCTGGAGCAGGCGCCACGCTCGCGGACTACCCTTTTGGTCGAGTATGGAGATGCTGACGATCCACCAGCGGCTACCACGGTCCAGACCGGGTTTTAACCCCGCGTTCAAAGGGGTTACGATTATCGATATCGCTCTATCCGAGGGATTGCTCCGCAAGCTCGCACTGGGTTCGAGCGCTCTTCGTCAGGACGGAACAGCCTTGGCCGCCAGCCTCTATGCGCCGGGGGAATCGACGGACGGTCCGCTGCGTGACCGGATAGTCGGCCAGGTCATCAGCAATTACACCGGAATCATCACGGTCAGCGTGGGCCGGGACCAATGCGTCATTGCCAGACTGGCGCAGGCGGCGGCGTATCGCAATAATGAAGAGTTTCTCGCCAATGGCGGGCCGGGCAATTTTGATGCTCAGCCCTGCATTACCGATGGCGATTGAGAGATAGTCGCTGTATTACCTTGAGCCGTTCGGCGGCCGGGTCGACAAAAAATAGCCGATCGCTATCCTGAGCGCTTGTGTTGCACAAACGCAACACTACATCGCCCCTGAACGAAATCGGGGACGGATATGAATCTAGAAAAATTCACGGACCGGGCGCGGGGGTTCCTGCAGTCGGCGCAGACCGTGGCACTGAGGATGGACCATCAGCGGATCGGGGCGGCGCATCTGCTGAAGGCGTTGCTCGAGGACGAGCAGGGCATGGCGGCGGGGCTGATCGCCCGCGCCGGCGGCTCGGCCGAGGCGGCGCGGCGGGAGACGGACGAGGCGCTCAACAGGGTGCCGGCGGTGACGGGCGGCGGGGCGAACCAGACGCCGGGGCTGGACGCGGAGACCCTCAGGGTCCTCGATAGCGCCGAGCAGATCGCTCAGAAGGCGGGCGATTCCTACGTCACCGTCGAGCGGATGTTGCTCGCGCTGGTGCTCGCCAGGAACACCGACGCCGGCAAGGCGCTCGCCGATGCCGGTCTCAAGGCGGAAGCGCTCAACGCCGCGATCAACCAGCTGCGCGGCGGTCGCACCGCCGACACCCAGTCGGCCGAGGACCGCTACGACGCGCTCAGGAAGTTCGCGCGCGACCTCACCGAGGCGGCGCGCGAGGGCAAGCTCGATCCGGTGATCGGCCGCGACGAGGAGATCAGGCGGACGATGCAGATCCTCGCCCGGCGGACCAAGAACAACCCAGTGCTGATCGGCGACCCCGGAGTCGGCAAGACGGCGATCGCCGAGGGGCTGGCGCTGCGCATCGCCAACGGCGACGTGCCGGACAGCTTGAAGGACCGCCGGCTGATGGCGCTCGACATGGGCAGCCTGATCGCGGGCGCCAAATATCGCGGCGAGTTCGAGGAGCGATTGAAGGGCGTGCTCGACGAGGTCAAGCAGGCCGAGGGAGACATCATCCTGTTCATCGACGAGATGCACACCCTGATCGGCGCCGGGAAGAGCGAGGGCGCGATGGACGCGTCCAACCTGCTGAAGCCGGCTTTGGCGCGCGGCGAGTTGCACTGCATCGGCGCGACCACGCTCGACGAGTATCGCAAGCATGTCGAGAAGGACCCGGCGCTGCAGCGGCGGTTCCAGCCGGTGTTCATCGGCGAGCCGACGGTCGAGGACACGATCTCGATCCTGCGCGGCCTCAAGGAGAAATACGAGCTCCACCATGGGGTCCGCATCACTGACGGGGCGCTCGTCTCGGCGGCGACGCTCTCCAACCGCTACATCACCGACCGATTCCTCCCGGACAAGGCGATCGACCTGATGGACGAGGCCGCCTCGCGCCTTCGGATGGAGGTCGAATCGAAGCCCGAGGAGATCGAAAATCTCGACCGGCGGATCATCCAGCTCAAGATCGAGCGCGAGGCTCTGAAGAAGGAGAGCGACAAGGCCTCGAAGGAGCGGTTGGCGAGCCTCGAGAGCGAGCTCGCCAATCTCGAGGAGCAGTCGGCCGGGCTGACCCAGCGCTGGCAGGCGGAGAAGGAGAAGATCGCCGCCGAGG
>JAXDPL010000109.1:0-34444 GCA_034668385.1 Sphingomonadales bacterium
AGCGCCAGCCAGCGGCGCTTCCACACCTGGTGGAGCGCGATCCTCAGCTGCTCGTAGAGACCGTCCATCGCGGGCGTTACGTCCTTTTCTCGAGGGGCCGAGCGGAGCGGCTCAGAACATGCTCTCCGGGATGATGATCACGTCGCCGGGCTCGAGCCGGACGTTGGCGCTGGTGTCGCCCTTCTTGAGCAGGCGGGCGATCTTGAGGTCGTATTCCTTCTGGGTGCCGGTCTCGCGGTCGTGGCGGATCAGCCGCGCCCGGTCGCCGGCCGCATATTGCGACAGGCCGCCGACCTCGATCATCGCGTCCAGGAGGGTCATGTTGGCTCGGTAAGGAAGCGAGGCCGGCTTCTCGGTGGCGCCGACGATGCGGACCTGCTGGGCGAACGTGCCCTGGAAGCTGTCCACCATCACCGAGACGCGCGGGTCGTCGATATATTTGACGAGCGCCGAGCGGATGTCGTCGGCGAGCTGCGCCGGGGTCTTGCCGGCCGCCTGAAGGTCGCTGATCAGCGGCGTGGTGATCATGCCGTCCGGGCGGACCTGGACCTTGGCGCCCAATTCCTGGTTGCGCCAGACGAAGATGCTCAGCTGGTCGAGCGGGCCGATGACGTATTTCTCGCTGGCGACGTCGTCGCTGCTGACGAACGAGGCGGGCGGAAGCACGTTGCCGCTCGAGCGGGCGGACGCGCAGCCGCTCAATGCCGCGGCGCTGACTCCGAGAGCGAGGGCGAATTTACTGTCCTTGAAAGCGCGCATGGGTCGTTCCTCTTGGTCGCCGGCCGATCCACGCCCCACCCCGTCGGGCTTGAGGGGCGCGGATGCGGCTCCTGTCATGGCTTCAAGAGGTAAAATTAGCGTTAGGAACAACGGCCTCTCTGGGGCGGTCCCGATGCGGGACGGCGCGGGCCGAGAGGTTAAGCGGCGGCGCCGACGAGAATTTCGAGCGCCGGCGGATGGCCTAGAAAGGCCTGCGGGCTGGCGGAGAGGCCATAGGCCCCGGCGAGGAAGACCGCGATCAGGTCGCCGATTGCGGCGCGGGGCAGCATGACGTCGTCGGCGAGCCGGTCGAGCGGGGTGCAGAGGCAGCCGACGACGCTCGCTTCCTCCTCGGCCGGGGCGCCGAAGCGGGTGGCGACGGCGACCGGGAAGTTGCGCCGGACGACCTGGCCGAAATTCCCGGAGGCGGCGAGCTGATGGTGCATGCCGCCGTCGGTGACGAGGAAGGTCTTGCCATGGCTGACCTTGCGATCGACCACCCGGGTCAGATAGACCCCCGCCTCGCCGACCAGCCAGCGGCCGAGCTCGATCGCGAAGCGGCTTTCGGCGAGTTCCGGCGGCCGCTCGGCGAGAGCGGCGCCGATCGGGGCGATATCGAGTGGCCGCTCGCCGTGGAAATAGGGGATTCCGAAGCCCCCGCCGAGATTGACCAGAGGCGGCGTCGCTCCGGCCTCCCCGGCGATGCGCGCGGCGAGCGCCAGGGTCTGACGCTGCGCCTCGATCAGCGCGTCGCAATCCAGGGCCTGCGATCCGGCGAAGACGTGGAGGCCCCGCCACTCGGCGCCGGCATCGATGAGCCGCCGGACCAGGGCGGGAACGCGCTCGGCGTCGACTCCGAACGGCCTGGCGCCGCCGCCCATGCGCATGCCGGAGCCGCGCAGCTCGAAGTCCGGATTGACGCGAACCGCCAGACGAGGCCTGATCCCAAGCCGGGCCCCAATGGCGAGCGCCCGTTCGGCTTCGCCCTCCGATTCCAGGTTCAACGTCACTCCGGCCGACACCGCCGCCGACAGCTCGTCGTCGCGCTTGCCGGGACCGGCGAAGGAGAGATGCGAAGCCGGCGCCCCGCAGGCGAGAGCCAGCTCCATTTCCCCCCGAGAGGCGACGTCCAGGCCGTCGACATTCTTCAGGATTTCACGAAGCAGTCGTTCATAAGGATTTGCTTTGACTGCATAATGAAGGTCGACACCGGGAAAGTGGCGGCGAAAAAGGGCGATCCGTTCGCCTACCCCCCCGAAATCGTAGACGAAGAGCGGCGTGCCGCCGGCCTGCCGAACCAGAGCGTCGACCCGGCGACCGGCGACGGTCAACACGCCGTCCTCGGCGCCATAGCCGGGCGGGATCGGGCCCATCGGCTTGCTCATGCCATCAGCTCCCGCTTCAGCGCTTCGCGGTCCAGCTTGCCATTTGGTCCGCGCGGCAGCGAGTCGCGCCAGACGATGGCGGAAGGCTGCATGAAATTGGGAAGCTCGCGCCTCAGATAGGCACGCAGGTCCCCCTCTCCCTCCCGGTCGCCGCGGACGACGAGGGCGATCGCCTCGCCCAGTCGGGCATCGGGATAGCCGAGCGCCACCGCCTCGACGGCGGCGCCGCTCGCCACCGCCGCCTCCTCGACCTCGGTCGGGCTGACCCGGTTGCCGCTGGTCTTGATCATCGAATCGTCGCGGCCGACGAAATAGAAGAGACCCTGCGCGTCCTGCCGCACCCGATCGCCGGACCAGACGGCGGTGCCCCCGTAGCGGGACGCCGGCGGGGCCTGACGGAAGCGCGCGGCGGTCCGCTCGGGATCGTTCCAATAGCCCCGTGCCACCAGTGGCCCCGCATGGACCAGCTCCCCCTCTTCGCCCGGCGCGCAGAGCGTGCCGTCCGCGCGTGACGTCATGACTTCGGCGAAGAGTATCGCCGTCCCGATCGAATCCGGATGCGAGTCGAGCAGCGCGGGATCCAGCGAGGTTGACCGAAAGGCCTCGGTCAAGCCGTACATCAGGTGGATCTCGGCGGCCGGGAACAGCTCGCGCATCCGCCGCACGATCGAGACGGGCAGCCGGCCGCCCGAATTGGTCAGCCGCCGCAATGCGTAGGCCGAGCGGGGCGGCCAGGCCGCCTCGACCAGCTGCACCCAGAGCGGCGGCACGCCGGCCAGGGTGCTGATGCCGTGCGCCTCCACCGCCCGCACGACGTCGCGGGCGGCGAGATATTCGATCGGGACCGCGCAGGCGCCGGCCGCCCAGGTCGAGAGCAGCTGGCTCTGGCCGTAGTCGAAGCTCAGAGGCAGCACGCCGAGCACCCGGTCCGTCGCGCTCAACCCCAGATAATGCGCGACGCCGACCGCGCCGAGCCAGAGGTTGGCGTGGCTCAGCATCACCCCCTTGGGACGACCGGTGGAGCCCGACGTGTAGAGCAAGGCGGCGAGCTCGTCCGGCTGCGCTTCGGAAGGCGGAAGCCGCGGCTCCCCTTCCAGCATCGCCGCCCCTCCCCGCTCGGCGACGGCCGGGCAGGCGAGCTCGCCGGGAGTGAAGGTCGCGAGCCGCGCCTCGCCCGATACGAGCAGCGAGGCGCCGCTGTCGGCGAGGATGTGCGCGGCCTGCTTGTGCTTGAGCAACGGATTGATCGGCACGTGGATGAGCCGCGCTCGCGCGCAGGCGAGCGGCAGCAGCGCCGTCATCCGCGATTTGGGCAGCCAACTCGCTACCCGCTCGCCCGGCGCCAATTCCCTGGCCCGGAGCGCCGCCGCCAGCGCTCCCACCGCCCGCTCCAGGCCGGCATAATCGAGCGGCCCCTCGCGGGTGAGCAAGGCCGGCGCATCCGGCGCTCCCCGAAGCGCCAGGCGGTCGAGCGGTTGAGGCGTGGGATCCGGCTCGGGCACGCCCGGCTTCCTGCCGGAAGCGGGCGCCGAGGGGAAGCCGCCCTTGTTACCGGGCCGACGAGCGTCTAGGGGCGCGGGCCGATGGGTCCGGAGGGAGCGAAGAAGGCGGTCGCCGCGAGCGACGCGGACGTGGAGGCGACGCTCCGCGCCGTCCTGATCGACGTGCTGGGCCTCGACCCGGCGCAAGTCGCCGGCTTCGACGAAGCCACGCCCCTGTTCGGCGCCCTTCCCGAATTCGATTCGATCGCCGTCGCCGGCCTTCTGACCGAGCTCGAGGAACGGCTCGGAATCGTCATCGACGACGACGAGGTCGACGCCGACATGATGGAGACGTTCGGCGCGCTGCTCGCATTTGCAAGGGCGAAGGTGCTGGGGTGATCCCTGATCCTCCCCTGCTTTTGCAGGGGAGGGGGACCGCGCGAAGCGCGGTGGAGGGGCGACTTTGGCCCTAAGATGCCCCTCCACCATGCTTCGCATGGTCCCCCTCCCCCGGAAATCCGGGGGAGGATTATTCAGGCCGCCGCCGAGGCCTCGAACTCGGCTTCGGCGAGGAAGCGCTCGGCGTCGAGGGCGGCCATGCAGCCGGTGCCGGCGGCGGTGACCGCCTGGCGGTATATCTTGTCCATGACGTCGCCGCAGGCGAAGACTCCGGGGACGCTGGTGTTGGTCGTCCCCGTCTCGACCTCGATATAGCCGTCCGGGTCGAGCTTCAGCTTGCCGCGGAACAATTCGGTCGCCGGCGAATGGCCGATCGCGACGAAGCCGCCCTCGGCCTCGACCCGGCTGATCTCGCCGGTGCGGGTATCGCGAAGCTCGAGCCCGACCAGCCCTTCCGGCTCGCCGCCGCCGACGAAGCGGTCGACCACCTTGTTCCACAGCACCTTGACGTTCGGGTGGGCGAACAGGCGGTCCTGGAGGATCTTCTCGGCGCGAAGGCTGTCGCGGCGGTGGATCAGGGTGACGTCATGGCTATGGTTGGTCATGTACAGGGCTTCCTCGACCGCGGTGTTGCCGCCGCCGATCACCACCACCGTCTTGCCCCGGTAGAAGAAGCCGTCGCAGGTCGCGCAGGCGGAGACGCCCTTGCCCTTCAAATGCTCCTCGGACGGGATGTTCAGCCACTTGGCCTGGGCGCCCGTGGCGATGACGAGAACGTCGCCGGTGTAGATCGTGCCGCCGTCGCCGACGAGGCGAAACGGACGGCGGGAAAGGTCGGCCTCGACGATATGGTCCCACATCATCTGGGCGCCGACATGCTCGGCCTGGCCCTGCATCTGCTCCATCAGCCACGGCCCCTGGATGACGTCGCGGAAGCCGGGATAATTCTCGACGTCGGTGGTGGTGGTGAGCTGCCCGCCCGGCTGGATGCCCTGGACGACGATCGGCGCCATCCCCGCTCGGGCGCCGTAGATCGCGGCCGAGAGGCCGGCCGGCCCCGAGCCGAGGATGAGCATCCGGGTGGAATGGGTGGCGACCATCGAAACTCTCTGGGAACGGCGCTGAAGGAAGGGCCCGAGATAGGGGCTGGACCCCGCCCGGCGCAACCCATTTGCCGCCCGCGAGCCGCTCGGCTAGAGACGCGCCGCGAGGTCCCGCACGAAGAGGTGAGCCATGCCCCACGACAACCCGCTCGGCCTCGACGGCTTCGAGTTCGTCGAGTTCACCGGCCCCGATCCCGAGGCGCTCGCCGGCCTGTTCACCGCCATGGGCTTCGCCCATCTCGGCAACCACAAGTCGAAGAACGTCCGCCATTACGGCCAGGGCGACATCAACTTCATCCTCAACATGGAGCCCTCGGGCCAGGCCGCCGACTTCCGCCAGGCCCACGGGCCGTCCGCCAACGGCATGGCCTTCCGTGTCAAGGATGCGAAGAAAGCCTTTGAAATGGCTGTTGAACGCGGGGCCATGCCGGTCGAGACCCCGCGCGGGCCCGGCGAGCTCGAAATCCCGGCGATCGAGGGAATCGGCGGCTCCTACCTCTATCTGGTCGACCGCTACGGCGCCGAGCAGATCTACGACGTCGATTTCGAGCCGGTGCCGGGAGCGGACCGCGGCGCGCGCTCCGTGGGGCTGCACACGCTCGACCACCTGACCCACAACGTCAATCGCGGCCGCATGGATCATTGGGCCAAGTTCTACGAGAGGCTCTTCAACTTCCGGGAAATCCGTTATTTCGACATCGAGGGGCAGCAGACCGCTTTGGTGTCGCGGGCCATGACCGCGCCGGACGACAAGATCCGAATCCCCCTGAACGAGAGCCAGGATGAGCACAGCCAGATCGAGGAATTTTTGCGCGAGTATAAAGGCGAGGGAATCCAGCATCTTGCGCTTGCGACCGACGATATCTTCTCAACCGTCGACGCACTTCGCGCCAACGGCATCCGCTTCCAGGACAGCCCCGAAACCTATTACGACCTGATCGACCAGCGCCTCCCCGGCCACGGCCACGACATCGCCGAAATGCGCAAGCGGCGAATCCTGATCGACGGCTCGCCCGAGACCGGGGAAGGCCTGCTCCTCCAGATCTTCACCGAGAACATGATCGGCCCGATCTTCTTCGAGATCATCCAGCGCAAGGGCAACCAGGGCTTCGGCGAGGGCAATTTCAAGGCCCTGTTCGAGTCGATCGAGCTCGACCAGATCCGCCGCGGGGTGCTGCCCGCGAAAGCGGACGCCTAGCCGGCGACGAGCCGCTGCAGCTTCAGCGCGTCGCCGATGGCGGCGGACGAAGCGGTATTGTCGAAAATGCACCAGGCCGGAGCGGCCCGCCCCTTCAAGCGCTCGGCATAGCCTTCGAGCCTGCCGTCGTCATAGCTCGATCGGTAGACGACTGGCGAGCCATGCAAGCGGAAGTAAGCCAGGCCGGGCCACCCTCCCGGCTCGCCTCCCGCGGCGGATTGTCGTGGATCGGCGGCCACGCGCGCGACTTCGCGCTCGGCGAGCAGACCTTCCGCGGCGTCGGTGAACCAGCTGGGATGGCGGGGCTCGAAGGCAACGGCGCCGGTCCATTCGCGGCGCAGCCGGTCGAAGAAGCGCTCGGCGACCTCGCGCTCGAAGGCGAGGCTCGGCGGCAGCTGGACCAGCACGACGCCGAGCCTGTCGCCAAGCCGCCGCATCTCGGCGATCGAGGCAGCCAGCGGCTCGGCGCAATCGACCAGCCTGCGGCGATGCGTCACTTCCTTCGAGAGCTTGGCCGAGAACAGGAAGTCGTCCGGCACCGACCGGGCCCATCGGTCCCAGGTTTCCGGGCGGTGCGAGCGATGGAAGGAAGAGTTGATCTCCGCGCAGTCGAAGCGGCCGGCGTAGCGTTCGAGGCTTCCGCCCTCCGCGGGAAAGGCCCCGGCGTGCTGCCGGGGCAACGACCAGCCGGCCGTGCCGATGCGAATGCGGAGAGGCGCGATCATGACGCGGCAACGCCACGGCGGCGTCGCGGCTCCCTATTCCGCGCGGTAGCCCTGGTTTCCCGAATGGAGCGTGCGGCTCGGCGTGCGCGCCAGATGATCGCGAAGGTTGGTGGCGAGCCCGATCAGGATTTGCTGCGTGTCCTCCGGAAGGCAGAGGAAGGCCGAAAGCAGGTCGCTCGCACCTTCGCTCAGCCACTCCCCTTCGGCGCGCTGGCCGGTGAGCACGTAGACGACATCGACCTTCGCGGCAGCCAGGCGGGCGAGATAATCGGCGCGCAGCTCCCGCCGGTCGTTTTCGTAGAGGCTCTGCTTGGGAACGTCGGTGCCGACGAGCGCGGCGAATTCGGCCTGCTTCAGGCCGAGCCGCTTTCTTTCCTCCGCCAGTCGCGAACCGAAACCCATCGTTTGTGAAAATTCCCCCTTGACTCTTCCGCGCAAATCGATGATTTTACTACGAAAAACGCCGCATCATATCGTTGACCCTGCATTCCGGCCTAATGCCGGAAATGCAAGTCCTGTCGCCACAGCAATATCGGCCACGGCCCCCGCGCGCGTCCCGGTGCCCCGCCCCGAAGCCAAGCGCGGCGGCGGCAGCGCATGGCTAGCCGGGTCGCGATGGAGCGTCCACCCTGCCGCCGCCGAGGTTGGCATTCACGGGGAGCGACGTGCATAGAGGCACGCCATGGGCGCGCTTTTCACCCTGTTCCACCTGATGACCGGCCGGCGGCGGCGGCAATTCCTGGTCACGCTCGCGCTCATGCTGTTCGGCGCGGTCGCCGAGCTCGGCACGATCGGCGCCGCCCTTCCCTTCCTCGCCTTGCTGAGCGGCGAACCCGCCGCCGGGCGTTTCGCGGGCTGGATTGCGTGGCTGCCGGTGCGGCCGGACGGCGTGCTCGGCTTCGCCCTGATCCTGGTCGCGGCCGCCGTCATCGCGGCCGGCGTGCGCCTGATGCTGGTCTGGACGACCCAGCGTCTGGTGATGGGAATCGGCCATGACGTCGCCACCGCGATCTTCTCGCGCATGCTGCGCCAGCCTTATGCGGAGTTCGTCCGGCGCAACAGCAGCGAAGTGCTGGGCTCGCTGGAGAAGGTGCGGGACATCGTGGGAAGCATGCTCCAGCCGGCGATGCAGGGCCTGATCGCCATCGTCCTGGCCGCGGCGATCGCGACCCTGCTGTTCGTCATCGCCCCGTTTGCGACCATCGCCGCGGCGGGGACGGTCGCCGCCGCCTATGTGGTGATCAGCATGGCGGGCCGCGGCCGCCTGCGCCGCAACTCCCGGATACTGGCCGAGGCGGCGACGGCCCGCACCAAGATCGTCCAGGAGGGCCTGGGCGGCATAAGAGACATCATGCTCGACCATTCGCAGCCCATTTTCGAGGCCAAGTTCCGCGAGATCGACGGACGCTTCCGCCGCGCGCTGGCCTCCAACGTCTTCATCTCGAGCGCGCCGCGCTTCCTGGTCGAATCGGCCGGCATGGTCGCCCTCGCCCTGATTGCGGTGGCGATGAGCCTGGAGCCGGGCGGGCTGGTCCGCGCCATTCCGGTGCTCGGGGCGCTGGCGCTGGGCGCGCAGCGCCTGCTGCCGCTGATCCAGCAAGCCTATAACGGCTGGAGCCTCGGCCTCGGCAACGTCCAGGCGCTGGAGGACGTCGCCCTCCTGCTGCGCTCGACGCCGGCCGAGGCGGAAGGCGCGACCGAAACGCAGCCCCTGCCGTTCCGGCGCGAGATCGCCTTCCAGCGCGTCGGCTTCGCCTACGAGGCCGCCGGCTTCACGCTGCGGGACATCGATGTCGCGATCGCGCACGGCGAGCGGGTGGGGATCGTCGGCACGACCGGCAGCGGCAAGAGCACCCTGCTCGACCTGCTGATGGGGCTGCTCGCGCCCACGAGCGGCGCGATCCGCGTCGACGGAAGGGAATTGGGGCCGGCGACCCGCACCGCCTGGCAGGCGCAGATCGCCCACGTGCCGCAGAGCATCTACCTGGCGGACGACACGATCGCCGCCAACATCGCCTTCGGAATCCCCTCCGACCGGATCGATTCCGCGCGGGTGGAAGCGGCGGCCGAGGCAGCGAGGCTTGGCCCCTTCCTCGCCGAGCTTCCCGACGGCCTGGCGACCCGGGTCGGGGAGCGGGGCATCCGCCTGTCCGGCGGCCAGCGCCAGAGGATCGGCCTGGCGCGCGCGCTCTACAAGGGGGCCGAGATGCTGATCCTCGACGAAGCGACCAGCGCGCTCGACGACCGCACCGAGGCGGAAGTGATGGAGTCGCTGATGGGGCTCGGCCGGACGATGACCCTGATCATGGTCGCCCACCGCCGATCGACCCTGGCGGGCTGCGACCGGATCCTCAGCGTCGAAGGCGGCCGGGTGAAGGCCCTGGCGCCCGAGGAGGCGATGCGGCCGCGCGGCGCCGCGGGTGGTAGCGGAGGAGGGACTTGAACCCCCGACACGCGGATTATGATTCCGCTGCTCTAACCAGCTGAGCTACTCCGCCCCATCGGGCCGGCCCGCGTCGCGGCGGCGGGCGTCGCGGGCCTATAGCAGCGCGGCCCGGAGGGTCAACCGCGGCGGGCGGTCCGCCCATCGGCGCGCATCGCGCTCCCTCCTCGCCGCCGGAACCCTGCCCGCCGCCTATCGTTGGCGGGGCGATGGAGAGGTAGAATGGAACTTCTGACCCCCCTTGAGACGCTGTGCCGGATCATCATCCGGGCGCGCGAAAACGAAGCCCAGATACCGGCTCAGGACCCCGACGAGGACGCGGACAACGAAGACGATTTCGAGGACGAGGAAGGGGGCGCCGTCGCCTTGTCCGCGCTCGAGGACGAGCTCAACACCGGCGTCGAGGAGGAGCTTCGCGCCATCCTCGACGACCTCGCCGACGACCAGCTCGCCGAAGCGCTGGCCCTGGCCTGGGTCGGCCGCGGCACCTACGACGTCAGCGAATGGGACGAAGCCTGCGCCGAGGCCAACGACGTCGATCCGGAAAGCGCCATCGACGAGCTGATGGACATGCCGCTGCTCGCTTCCCACCTCGAGGCCGGCCTGGCGGCGTTCGATTACAGCTGCGACGGCGTGGGCCAGCTCGATTAGCCGCCCCGGAAGCTCCAGGTCTTCACCGGCTCCCAGGGACCGTCCCGATAGCGCCACAGCGCCAGCCCCTTGAGGGCGAGCGGCCGCGGCTGGACGGTGATTGCAAGCTGCTGCTGCAGGCGCCGCGCCTGCTTCGGCTCCACCTTGTTCTGGAGCGTGACGTGGGGAGTCCAGGGCCCCTGGTCCTGCGCCGTCAGCAGGCCGTGGAGCGCAGCAGCGAGATCGCCCCGTATCTCCCTCAGCCCTTCGCTCTCGACGCGGAGCGCGGTGCCTTCGCCGAGATCCATGACCCCGGCGATCTCCGCCCGCGGCGCCTGCGCCGCGGCGGAGGCGGCAAGGCGGCGCGCCACTTCGTCCTCCGCACTCGGCGGCAGCTGGCGGAACAGGGTGAGGTGCGCCGGAACGCGGTTGCGGTCCGCGGGATAATGCTTGCGGCGCAGCTCCTGCAGCCAGCCGTTGTCGCCGTCGCCGAAGGTGGCGGTGACGATCAGCGGCGCGGCGGAAGGGCTCATGTCGGAAGGCGCCGGCGGCTAGCATGGCGGCGAGCCCGCGCGCAACCGCGACAAAGCGGAAAGCCCCCGCTATAGGGCGCCCACTTCAGGCGAAGACGAGGAGTCGGAAATGCGCGTCGGCGTGCCCAAGGAGATCAAGGTTCACGAATATCGGGTGGGCTTGACCCCGGGGTCGGTGGCCGAGCTGACCGGCGCGGGCCACGAGGTGATCGTCGAGACCAATGCCGGCCGCGGCATCGATTTCTCCGACCAGGATTATGTCGACGCCGGCGCCCGGATCGCCCCCGACGCGGCCGCGGTGTTCGCCGAGGCCGACATGATCGTGAAGGTGAAGGAGCCGCAGCAATCCGAGATCGCTTTGCTCGAATCGCGCCACACCTTGTTCACCTACCTTCACCTCGCCGCCGACAAGCCGCAGGCCGAGGGGCTGATGAAGTCGGGCGCCACCTGCATCGCCTACGAGACGGTGACCGCCAACGACCGCTCGCTGCCGCTCCTCAAGCCGATGAGCGAGGTGGCCGGCCGAATGTCGGTGCAGGTCGGCGCCCATTATCTCGAGAAGGAGCAGGGCGGCCGCGGCGTCCTGCTCGGCGGCGTTCCGGGCGTCGCGCCGGCGCGGGTGGCGATCCTCGGCGGCGGAGTCGCTGGGGTCAACGCCGCCCAGATGGCGGTCGGCATGCGCGCCGACGTCACCATCTACGACATCTCCAACGCGCGCCTCGCCGAGCTCGACATGTTCTTCGGAAGCCAGATCAAGACCGCTTATGCGAGCCGCGCCGCGATCGCCAACGCGGTGACCAGGGCCGAGCTGGTGATCGGCGCCGTCCTCGTCCCCGGCGCCGCGGCGCCCAAGCTGGTCACCCGCGACATGCTGAAGACGATGAAGCGCGGCTCGGTGCTGGTCGACATCGCCATCGACCAGGGCGGCTGCTTCGAGACTTCGCATGCCACCACCCACGAAAATCCGGTCTACGAGGTCGACGGAGTCATCCATTATTGCGTCGCCAACATGCCGGGCGCGGTGGCTCGGACCTCGGCCTTCGCGCTGAACAACGCCACCCTCCCCTTCGTCCTGCGCATCGCCGGCGAGGGTGCGGAGGCCGCGATGAAGGCGGACCCGCATCTCGCCGCCGGCCTTAACGTCTCGGGCGGCAAGATCCGCCACCAGGCCGTCGCCGAAGCGCTGGACCTCGCTTTCGAACCGGCCTGAAGCCTACTGCCCGGCCGCTCGCGCCTGTTCGAGCAGCTGCAGCTGCTGCTCGACCTGGGCGCGCCACTGGGCGTCGGGCGGGGCGGTGGCGAGCAGGTCGCGCCAGACCTTCTCGGCCTCGGCGAGGCGTCCGCCTTGCGCGAGGGAGAGGCCGTAGAAGAATTTGGGTCCCGGATGGTCGGGCGCGAGCTTCGCCGCGCGGTCGAAGGCAAGCTGTGCCGCCGGGGTCATCAAACCCCCAGCGTGCATGACCAGCGCGTTGCCGTAGCCGACCCACAGGGTCGCGTTGTCGGGATGCGCCTTGAGGCCGGCGCGGATGATGTCGGCGGCGCCCCGCGTGTCGCCGTCGCGCGAATAGGATTCGGCCATGGTCAACCATTGATCGGCCGTGTCGAAGCGTCCGAGCATGCCACGGCGCATCGAGGCGAAGGCGTTCTCCGGGACCGCCTTCTGCTCGACCGCGCGCTTCGGGCTGCCGGGCATGCCGGGGCTACCCTGCCACGCATAGCCCGCGACGGCGAGCAGCAGCGCCGCTCCGAGGATCTGCAGCCCGGCCTTGTCGAGGCGCCCGAAACGCCAGACCGCGACGAAGACGGCGCCCGCCAGCAGCAGCATGACGATCCATCCCATCAGCCGCGCCTCCGCCGAAAGCGTCCGCGCGCCAGGAGCAGTCCCAAGGCGAGCAGCAGCAAGGGCGCCGCCCATAAGGGCCAGGTCAGAGGCTCGACCGGCGGACGGTAGCTCACCCAGTCGCCGTAGCGTTCGATCAGCCAGCGGCGGATCGCCTCCGGCTTCTCGCCCGCCTTGATCCGCTGGCGGACGAGCGCGCGCATGTCGCCGGCCATGTCGGCGTCGCTGTCGGCGATCGACTGGCCCTGGCAGACCAGGCAGCGCAGGCTCTCCATCAGCGCCTTCGCCTCCGCCTCCTGCTTCGGGTCCTCGAGCTGGGTGTAGGCGTAAGGCGACGGCGGCAGCGCCGATTGCGCGAAAACCGGCGCGGCGACGAGGAGCAGAAGCGCGGCGGCCATGCTCCTCCCCGGAACGGGGAGGGGGACCATGCGAAGCATGGTGGAGGGGGCCCGACTCCGAAGCGCTGCAGGGGTGGGCCCCCTCCACCGCGCTCCGCGCGGTCCCCCTCCCCGTTCCGGGGAGGAATGACGGAACGGCTTCATTTCGCCCGCTCCCACGCCGCGTAGACGTCTCCGACCTCCTCCGGCCGAATTTCGCCGATATGCTGGAGGCGGATCACGCCCCCGCCGTCGACCAGGAAGGTCTCCGGCACGCCCGAAGAACCGAGGTCGAACTGGACCTGGCTGCGGGGATCCGAGCCGATCCGCTCGAAGGGATCGCCATACTGGCCCAGGAAGCCGGCGACGTCCTCGCTCTTGTCGCGGACGGCGATGCCGACGATCGACACGCCGCGCGCCTTCAGCTCGGCGAGCTGCGCCGCCTCGGTTCGGCACGGCAGGCACCAGCTGGCGAAGACGTTGACGAGGTGCGGCCCGCCCGAACGCAGGTCCGCCAGCGACAGGCCGGGATGGCTCGCCACCGCCGGCTGCAGCGCGAAATCGGGCATCGGCTTGCCGATCATCTGCGAGGGGATCGTCGTATCGTCCGGCCGCCGAAGGCCCCAGACCACCAGGCCGACGAGGAGGAGAAAGACCGCGAGGGGCACCCAGAGGATCGGCCGCCTCATGCGTAGGCCTCTTCATGCCGGAGCCGTGTCCGGCGCTCGCGCCGCACCCGGCCGACGAGGGCGAGAAAGCCGCCGATCGCGACCATCGCGCCGCCGGCCCAGATCAAAGTGACGAACGGCTTCCACCACAGGCGCAGCTGCCAGCGCCCCTGCGCGTCGGGCTTGCCGATCACCGTGTAGAGCTGGCCGTCCAATCGGGTGGCGATCGCCGCTTCGCTGGTCTCGGTCGGCGGAGCGCTGAACGCCCGCGCCTCGGGCTTCAGGGTGAAGCTGCCGCCGCCGCGCGAGGCGATCAGAGTCGCCTCGACCGCCGTCCAGTTCGGCCCGGCGACCGGGTCCACGCCGGCAAAGCGGACGCTGTAAGGGCCGACCCGCACGCTCTCGCCAAGCCGCGCCGCGACCAAAGTCTCCCGGGTGAAGGCGGCGTTCGAGGCCATGCCGGCGAGGCTCACCGCGATGCCGAGGTGCGAGATCACCATGCCGTAGGTGAAGAGCGGCGTCCGGCGCAGGTTGCGCTTCCACAGCGGCGCGAGGCTCGCCGCGCCGACGCCCAGCGCCAGCATCAGTCCGAGGAACGGGAAGATCGGGAGACCCGGCGCCAGCAGCACCAGCGCCAGCAGCGCCAGCGCCGTGATGAGAATGGGCAGCGCGACCCGGCCCGCCACGTCCTTCAGCCGATCGCGGCGCCAGCGCATCAGCGGCCCCGCCGCCATCGCCACCACGAGCAGGAGGGCCAGCGGTCCGGTGACGAGGTTGAAATAGGGGGCGCCGACCGAGACCTTCACCCCCATCGCCTCGGTGACCAGCGGGTAGAGCGTGCCGATCAGCACCAGGCCGAGGATGACGGTGAGCAGCAAATTGTTGAGGACCAGCGCGCCTTCGCGGCTGACCGGCTCGAAGGTCGAGCCCTCCTTCACCGTGCCGACCCGCACGGCGAACAGGGTCAGGGCGCCGCCGATGTAGAGGGCGAGCAGGGCGAGGATGAAGGCGCCGCGGCGCGGATCGATGGCGAAGGCATGGACGCTGGTGAGGATGCCGGAGCGGACCAGGAAGGTGCCCACCATCGACATCGAGAAGGCGACCACCGCCAGCATCACCGTCCAGGCGCGCAGCGAATCGCGGGTCGCCAGCACCGTCGCCGAGTGGAGCAGGGCGGTGGTCGCCAGCCACGGCATCAGCGAGGCGTTCTCGACCGGGTCCCAGAACCACCAGCCGCCCCAGCCGAGCTCGTAATAGGCCCAGTACGAGCCGGCCGTGATTCCAAGGGTAAGGAAGATCCACGCGACGAGCACCCAGGGCCGCATCGCGCGGGCGAAGGCGGGGCCGACGTTGCGGGTGACGAGGGCGCCGACCGCGAAGGAGAAGGCGATCGAGACTCCGACATAGCCGAAATAGAGCGTCGGCGGGTGGAAGGCCAGGCCGGGGTCCTGGAGCAAGGGGTTGAGGCCGTTGCCCTCGACCGGCACGGGAATGAGGCGGCGGAACGGGTTCGAGGCGAACAGCAGGAAGGCGTAGAAGCCGAGCCCGATCGCCGCCTGGGCCGCCAGCGTCGCGAGCAGGGTCCGCTCCTCGAGGCTGCGCTCGAACAAAGCGACGGCGGCGCCGGCGAGGGCGAGCACCGTGACCCAAAGCAGCATCGAGCCTTCGTGATTCCCCCAGGCGCCGGCGAACTTGTAGAGCCAGGGCTTGAGCGAATGGCTGTTCGAGGCGACCAGCTCGACCGACAGATCGGTGCGCAGGAAGAGCTGGATGAGGAGGAGGAACGAGAGGCCGGCAAGCACCGCCTGCGCCACCGCGACGGCTCTTACGCTCCTCCCCGAAACGGGGAGGGGGACCGCGCGAAGCGCGGTGGAGGGGCCGGCGGGGGAAAGGACCCCACCGCCGCCGCCTTCGGCGGCGTGTTGGAGCGAGATCGTGTCCCCCGGACACGATCTTGGACTGCCGGGGGCAGTCCAAAGCTCCACCCCCCTCCCCGTTCCGGGAAGGAGAGCGACCACTCCGAAGAAGAGCTGGAGCAGCGACAGAGCGGCGGCGATCCACAGCGCGGCGAGGCCGGCTTCGGCGATCATCTCAGGCTCTCGCTCTTATGCTCGCCCTTGGCTCCGACGAGTTCCGGCGGCCGGTAATTCTCGTCATGCTTGGCGAGGATCTCGTCCGCGACGAACAGCCCGCCCCGCGCGAACCGCCCCTCGGCGACCACTCCGCTCCCCTCCTTGAACAGGTCCGGCACGATCCCCCGGTAGCGGACTTGGAGGCGGTTCGGAGTCTCGTCCGTCACCACGAACGCGATGGTCACCCCGTCCGATGCTCTTCGGATCGAGCCCTTCTGCACCATTCCGCCGATCCTGACCGCCCCGGTGGGAAGGGTCCCCTGCCGGGCGAGGTCGCCGGGCGTGTAGAAATAGGCGGCCCGGTCCTTCAGCGCCGACATGGCGAGCAGCACCGCGCCCAGCACGGCGGCGGCGGCGAGGAGGAGCAGGGTCAGCCGCTGGCTCTTGGGCTTCACTTGTCGCTCCTCAAGGCCTCGACCTCGCATTCCGCCCTGCGCATGGCGGCATAGCTCCAGAGCAGCAGCCCCGCCGTCCCGAGCAGGGCGGCCGCATAAGCGGCGACGACGAAGGGCCAGGGGTTCACGCCGCCATCCGCTTCATCCGCGCCTCGACCTTCTGCCGCGCGAGCGCTGCGCGCATGCGCATCAGGACGGCTGCGGCGAAGAGAGCGGTGAAGCCGAGCGCCGATGCGAAGAGGGGCGACAGCATCGAAGCGTCGATGGAGGAGCCGGTGAGCCCGATCGAGCGCCCCTGATGAAGGGAGTTCCACCAGGTGACCGAGAAATGGATCACCGGCAGGTTCACCGCCCCGACCAGGGCGAAGATGGCGGCGAGCCGCCCCTCCCCGTCCCGCTCGCGCTCGGCGTCGGCGAGCGCGATATAGCCGAAATAAAGGAAGAGGAGGACGAGCATCGACGTCATGCGCCCGTCCCACTGCCACCACGTCCCCCAGGTCGGCCGCCCCCACAGCGACCCCGTCGCGAGGCAGATGGCGGTGAACACCGCGCCCGGAACGGCGACCGCGCGCCCGGCGACCGCCGCCAGAGGATGCCGCCAGACGAGCTGCATCAGACCGGCCGCCGCCAGGCCGGTCCAGCCCGCCATTCCGAGCCACGCCGCCGGCACGTGCACGTACATGATCCGGACGCTCTCACCCTGCAGATAGTCGCGCGGCGCCACGAACAGCCCGACGCCCAGGGCAGCCAGGGTCACCAGCGCTCCGCCCCAGCCGAGCCAGGGGGTCAGGGGCCGGGCGATCCTTAGAAAGCGGGCGGGATTCGCGAAAGCGTGCATGGACGGTCCGCTGTCTAGCCGAGGCCGGAGCCGCCTCAAAGGGCAGGAATGGGAAACTGGCCTTTTGACCTCGGCGGCGGCATGGCCGCCCGGCCATGGCCTCGGAGCGTCCCCGCCAGAACCGCCTGCTCGGAATCGCGCTGAGGATCGCGGCCGCAAGCTGCTTCGGCTGCATGGGCGCGGCGATCAAGCTCGGCTACGCAGCGGGCGCGACCACGCCCGAGCTCGGCTTCTACCGCTTCGCCTTCGGCCTCGTTCCCCTGCTGCTGTGGATCTGGCGCAGCGGCAATCGCGGCGTCTGGCGGACGCAGCGCCCCCTCGCCCACGTTTCGCGCGCCCTCCTCGGCCTGACGACGATGATGCTGACGTTCAGCGCGCTCGCTTACCTGCCGCTCGCCGAGGCGACGACCATCGCCTTCGCCGCGCCGCTGTTCGCGGTGATCCTGTCGGCGACGATTCTCAAGGAGGCGGTCGGCCGTCACCGCTGGAGCGCGGTCGCCATCGGTTTCGTGGGTGTGATCGTCGTCATGCAACCGCACGGCGAGCGCTTTCCAGCGATCGGCCTCGCCCTTGCCGTCACGGCGGCGCTCGGAGTCGGCGCCGTCACCATCACCCTTCGCCAGATCGGCCGAACCGAAGGCACGCAAACGATCGTGCTGTGGTTCACCTTGCTGTCGCTGCTCGGTCTCGGCCTGCTCATGCCGTTCTACGGGCACTCGCACGACCTTCGAGCCTGGCTGATCCTCGTCGCGCTCGGCCTGTTCGGAGGCCTCGGCCAGCTGCTGATGACGGCGTCGCTGCGCTGCGCACCGGTCTCCGCCGTCGTGCCGTTCGACTATGTGCAACTGCTCTGGGCCGTACTGCTCGGCTGGCTGTTCTTCGCCGACCGCCCCGCCGCGACGACCGCCGCAGGCGCCGCGATCATCGTCGCCAGCGGCCTCTATACCGTCTACCGCGAGCACCGGCTGGGCCGCGAAAAAGCCCGACTCGACCCGCCGCTTTGACGTCAGCCGCGGCCGATCAACTTGTAGGCCATGGCGTCCGCAACGGCGGCCGGGTTGCGGCCGGTGGAGTCGCTCTCGTCCCAGATCGTCTCGAGCCGATCCGGGATCTGCTCGATACGGCCGCGCACGGTCGATTGATCCCCGTCCTTCAGATATTCAGTCGAGACGTTGATGATTCCGCCGGCGTTGATCACGTAATCCGGCGCGTAGAGGATGCCGCGCTGGTGGATGCGGTCGCCGTCCGCCGGCGTGGCGAGCTGGTTGTTGGCGCCGCCCGCGACGACCGGCACGCGGAGCGCGGCGATGCTCTCCTCGGTGAGGATCGCGCCCAGGGCGTTCGGGCTGAAGATGTCCGCCTCGAGCGTCACGATGTCGTCCGGCGCCACCACCGTTCCGCCCACTTCGTCGGCGAGCCTTTGCGCCCGCGCCTGGTCGATGTCGGCGATGCTGATCCTCGCCCCATCCTTCGCCGCGAGGCGGGCGAGGCCGCCGGCGACGCTGCCGGCGCCCTGGACGGCGAGGTGGAGGCCGGCGAGGCTCTCCTTGCCGAGCCTGCGCCTGGCCGCCGCGCGCACGCCGAGGAAGACGCCGTGGCTGGTATGCGGCCCCGGATCGCCGCCGACCGCGCCTTCGCCAACCGGCAGGCCGGAGACGAAGCGGGTCTGCTTCGAGACCTCGACCAGGTCCGGCACCGTCACTCCAACATCCTCGGCCGTCACGTACGCGCCGCCCAGCCGCTCGACGGCGCGGCCGTAGGCGGCAAACAGTTCGGGAGTCTTGGTGCGGGCTTCGTCGGCGAGGATCACCGCCTTGCCGCCGCCGAGCGGCAGGCCCGCCATCGCATTCTTGAAGCTCATCCCGCGCGACAGGCGCAGCGCGTCGCGCACCGCCTCGCCGCTCTCGGCATAATGCCAGAAGCGAACGCCGCCGGCGCCCGGGCCGAGATGGGTCGAGTGGACGCAGATGACGGCGCGAAGTCCGGTGGCGCGATCCGTGACGAAGTGGACGATCTCGTGATCGTCGAAATCGGGATAATCCCAAGGGGAGTGCATCGAAGGGTCCTGGACTTGGGGGCGCTGGGGCGATCGAGGGGACTTGAACCCCCGACCCTCGGTACCACAAACCGATGCTCTAACCAGCTGAGCTACGATCGCCACTGAGCGCCTGAAGGTCGGCGCACATAGGGGCGGGCCCCGGCTTGCGTCAAGGCGAAGTCACCGGTCGAGAAGGCCCAGCCGCTCGCGCCGCAGCCAGCGCCCCAGCATCAGCGCGGCGACCACCGCGAGGCCGGTGGCGAGGCCCGTCCAGATCCCGACTCCCTTCCAGCCGAGGCCGAAGGCGAGGCCGACCGCGGTCGCCAGGCCGACGACCCAATAGCCGAACGCCGCGAACGCCATCGGCATCTTGGTGTCGTGCAAGCCCCGAAGCATCCCCGCCGCCACCGACTGGGCGCCGTCGAACACCTGGAACAAAGCCGCGAGGAACAGGAAGGAGACGGCGAGCGCGATGACCGGCCGGTTGGCGGGCAGGGCCGGATCGAGGAACAGCTCGACGAGCGTGTGCGGAATGGCGAGCATGACGACCGCCATCATCGCCATGAATGCTACCCCCATGGCGAACGCGGTCCAGCCGGCGCGGGCGATTGCGTCGCGGTCGCGGCGGCCGAAGGCGAGCCCGACCCGCACCGTCACCGCCTGGCTGAGGCCCAATGGGACCATGAAGGTGAAGGCGGCGATCTGGAGCGCGACGGCGTGCGCCGCCAGCGATTCGGGCCCGATCAGCCCCATCAGGAACACCGCCGCATTGAAGATCGTGATCTCGAGCGCGAGCGTCACCGCGATCGGGAAGCCCAGCCTCCAGACCGCCTTGAAGCGGTGCCGGTCCGCCACCCAGAAGCGGCCGAACAGCCGGTAGCGCCGGAAGCGCGGGTGCAGCGTCACCACCGCCGCCATCGCCAGGAACATGAAGCTGTTCGCGCAGCTACTGCCGATCCCGGCGCCGCGAAGGCCGAGCGCCGGCAGACCGAGCTTCCCGAAGATCAGCGAGTAATTGAGGACGGCGTTGAGCGCGACCGCGGCGAGCCCGACGAGAAGCGACCAGGCCGGCTTCTCCAGCGCCGCCACGAACGAGCGCAGGACGAGGTACCACAAGGCGGGAAGCATCCCCCACATCAGGGCATGGACGAAGCGCTCGGCGCCCTCGGCGAGCGCCGGCGCCTGACCCATGGCGAGCAGGATCGGCCGAGTCTGCCAGAGCACGGCCCAGACCGGCAGAACCAGGACGAGCGCCGACCACATCGCCTGCCTGACCGTGCGCCGGACGTCGCGGACGCTGTGGCGGCGGGCGCCGAGCTCTCTCGCGATCATCGGCGAGGCCGAGAGGACGAGGCCGATGCCGAAGATGAAGCAGGCGTAATAGAGGTTGATTCCGAGCGTCGCCGAGGCGAGCACCAGCGGCCCCGCCCAGCCGAGCAGGAGCACGTCGGTCGACTGGATCAGCGACTGGCTGAGGTTGGTGAGAATCAAAGGCCAGGCGAGCGCCCCCGTCGCGCGAAGCTCGCCCAGCCAGAGCCGGCGCTCGGAGTCCCTCGCCTGAAGCATGAGCGCCGCCCTAGCGGCTGGCGCGGCGGTGGGAAACCCGCGGGAAGGCGAAGCCGCCTCCCCACCGTCGCTTTGGCCGTACGCGACAGGTCCGGTCCTCCATTGACAAGGACGCCGACGCGGCATTTGATGGGCGATCCGGCTGCGAAAAGGGGGATCTCGACGTGGCGAGGGCATTCAGGGCGGTCACTGGGCTGGCGGCGGCGGCACTCGTACTTGCATCGTGCGGGAAAGGCGGGGGCAACAGCACGGCGAGCGACTCCCGGGGCGGCAGCGGCGCGGCGGCCACGCCGGTTGCGCTGCTGTTTCCGGATGATTTCAAGGGCGTCTGCTCGGGGGCCTCGGTCTCGGCGGCGACGGCCTACGTGCCCGGCTCAAAGGCGCACAAGGCGCTCTATTTCGAGACCTACAAGGACGATTTCAGCGACCATTCGTCGTCGCTTCCGAACGACTGGACCGTGCAATATTCGCAGAACGGCGACGCGTTCAAGGCGATAGACCTCGTCGTCTGCGCCCGGCGCACGGCCGCGCGCGAGGTGAAGGTTTGCGACAAGTACAAGACCGACGACAAGCCCAGCCAGAACAAGGTCCGCTGGCACACCGCGACCTACGAGCTCTCCGCCTGGGAAGCCAAGACCGGCAAGAAGCTCGCCCAGACCACGGTCGAGGCGACCGATACCGACTGCCCGATGTTCGAGAGTTTCAGCAGCGATTCGGAGACGGTCGACGATTACGCCTCGCCCTCGAGCGCGGCGGTGGCCGATTTCCTGAGGCCGCACATCGCCCGCTAGAGTCCCTGGCGCGGCGGTTCAGGCGAGGATGCGGGGGCCGACGTCTTCGACCCGTGTCACCCCGGTCAGCGCCATGCCGATGCGGAGCTCGGCTTCGACAATGTCGAGCAGGCGCGTGACGCCCGCCCCGCCGGCGGCGGCGAGGGCGTAGGCCCAGGCGCGGCCGAGCAGAACGCCGTCGGCGCCCAAAGCGAGCATCCTGAGGACGTCGAGACCCGAGCGGACTCCGCCGTCGACGAGCAAGGTCGTCCTGCCGCGCACCGCCTCGGCGATGGCTGGCAACGCCCGCGCCGTTGAGGGGACGCCGTCCAATTGGCGGCCGCCATGGTTGGAGACGACGATTCCGTCGGCGGCGACCTCGACCGCACGGCGGGCGTCTTGCGCGTCGAGGATGCCCTTGATGACGAGGCGGCCCTGCCAGTGGTCGCGGATCCAGTCGATGTCGCGCCAGGTGATCGAGGCGTCGAAATTGCGGCCGATCCAGCCGACATAGTCTTCGAGCCCGCTCTTCCGGCCGAGCACCGGCGCGAAATTGCCGAGGCCGTGGGGGCGGCCGAAAAGGCCGACGTCCCAGGCCCAGCGCGGATGGGCCAGCGCCTGGCCGAGGCGGCGCCAGCGCGCGTTGGGGCCGGACAGGCCGGAATGGAGGTCGCGGTAGCGCGCTCCCGGCATCGGCAGGTCGACGGTGAACATGAGGCCGGCGCAGCCCAGCTCCCGGGCGAGCGCGAGCAGCTCGGCCATGTAGCCGCGGTCCTTGATGATGTAGAGCTGGAACCAGACCGGCAGGGTCGAAGCCGCCGCGACCTCGCGAAGGCCGCACACGGAGAGGCTCGACAGGCAGACCGGAACGCCTTTGGCCGAGGCCGCTCGGGCGGCCTGCGCCTCGCCGCGGCGGGCGTAGAGGCCGCTGAGGCCCACCGGGCCGAGCATGAGCGGCAGCGCCTGCCGGGCACCGAACAGGGTGGTGGAAAGGTCGATCTCGGAGACGTCGACCAGGACTCGCTGCCTGAGCGCGATCTCGGCGAGATCCTCTACGTTCCGCCGCGCCGTCCGCTCGGCGTAGGCGGCGCCGTCGATATAGTCGAACAGGAAGCGCGGCAGCCGCCGCCGCGCCGCCTCGCGGAAAACGGAAGCCGAGGAGATGCGCATCGGGGCGAAGCTAGCGCGCTGGCGGGCGCTGGCAAGAGCGCCGGACCGTCCCCATCTCGGGCCGCATGATCCCTCTCTCGATCCTCGACCTCGCACCGGTCGCCGAAGGCAGCGACCCGGGCCGGGCGCTGCGCAACTCGCTCGACCTCGCCCGGCTCGGCGAACGGCTCGGCTACCGGCGCTTCTGGATGGCCGAACATCATTCGATGCCGGGCATCGCCAGCGCCGCGACGGCGGTCGCGCTGGCCTATGTCGGCGCCGGCACCTCGGCCATCCGCATCGGCGCCGGCGGGATCATGCTGCCCAACCACGCGCCGCTCGTCGTCGCCGAGCAGTTCGGGACGCTCGAATCCTTGTTTCCCGGCCGGGTCGACCTCGGCCTCGGTAGGGCGCCCGGCACCGACCGCGCGGCAGCCTACGCGCTGCGCCGCAACCTCGCCTCGGACGAAAACCAGTTCCCGCGGGACGTGGTCGAGCTGATGGCCTATTTCCAGCCGCCGGAGGAGGGCCCGCGTGTCCGGGCCATTCCCGGCGAAGGCCTCGCCATCCCGGTCTGGATCCTCGGCTCGAGCCTGTTCGGGGCCCAGCTCGCGGCGATGCTGGGCCTGCCCTACGCCTTCGCCTCGCATTTCGCGCCCGCGCAGATGGACGAGGCGATCACGCTCTATCGACAGCGCTTCCAGCCCTCGGCGCAGCTCGACCGGCCCTATGTCATGCTCGGCTTCAACGCCTTCGCCGCGACGCGCGACGAGGAGGCCCAGCTTCTCGCCACCTCGGTTCAGCAGGCCTTCGTCAACCTGCGCACCGGCCGGCCGGGCAAGCTCCCGCCGCCCGCGGCGGGCTATGCCGACACGCTTCCGCCCGCCCAGCGGGCGATCCTCGACCAGGTGCTGACCTGCTCGGCGATCGGCTCGCGCGAGACCGTGCGCCGCCAGATCGCCGCCTTCGTCGAACGCACCCGGGCGGACGAGCTGATGATCACCAGCCAGATCTGGGACCACGCGGCGCGGATGCGGTCCTACGAGATCGTGGCGGAGGCTATGAGGGAAGCCTCCCCTCCCTGAAAGGGAGGAGAGTCATTCGCCCCGTTCGTCCAGCTCCTTCACCAACCGCCTCGGTGCCTGGGCGCGGTAGCTTTCCTCGACCCATTCCTTGAGCTGCTCGAGCGGCGGAACCTCGCCATCCGGCGGCGAGAAGCTCACCCAGCCCCATTTGCCCAGGCCGTAGGCGGTCGGCTTGGCGAAGGGGAGCTGGAGGACGACCTCGCTGGTGTAGGGCAGCTTCACCGACAGCGTGAAAGCCTCATCGGTGCCGAGATAGGCGAAGGTCTTGTCGTTGACGGCAAGGTCGTCATGCCCTTCCCAGGGCGATTTCGAATGGGCGCCGGGCAGGCCGAGCCCCCATTCCCTCAGCTGCCGAGTCGCTTCGTTCGCCATCGCACGCGTCACTAGCACAATCGAGGTGAGGGACCATGGTCGGGCGTGGTGGGCGCGGTAGGGATTGAACCTACGACCCCACCCGTGTGAAGGGTGTGCTCTACCACTGAGCTACGCGCCCACGCCCGTCGAAGAGGAGCGGCCTGTGGCGGGCCGCGGCGGCTCCTTAGGTAAAGCCCCGCTTGCTGTCCACTCCTCCCCTGCTTTTGCAGGGGAGGGGGGACCAGCCGCAGGCTGGTGGAGGGGCCTTTCTTCTCGTCCAAGAAGCCCCTCCACCGCGCTCCGCGCGGTCCCCCTCCCCTCGAAATCGAGGGGAGGATTTGCCTCAGCGCGCGACCGAATCCTTGAGGACCTTGCCCGCCTTGAACTTGGGCTGGGTCGATTCCTTGATCTGCATCGGCTCGCCGGTCCGCGGGTTACGGCCGGTCGACGCCTTGCGCTTCGAGCAGGAGAAGGTGCCGAAGCCGACCAGCCGCACCTCGTCGCCCCGCTTCAGAGCGCTTGTGATGGCGTCGAACACGCCCTCGACCGCCCGCGACGCGTCGCCCCGGTTGAGGCCGGTCGTCTCGGCGACGGTGCCGATTAGCTCCTGCTTGTTCATCTCACCCGAACCCCTGTCCTGGCCCCTGAGTCGCGGCTCGCGCCGGCGCCCATCTAAAGTCAGGTGCCCAAGCGGAGTCAAAAGGAAAGCGCGGCTTTCCTGAGGGAATTGACCCGGCTTTGGACCGATCTCGTTATTGCACCGCAACAAGCTAGTGGCGGATCGACACCTCGTCCGGCGCCGCGGCGAGCTCGGGCGCCGGAGTCGCTGCGAGCTCTTCGGCCTCGCTCCACTCGATCGGCACGACGGGCGTGGCGAGCGCATGGGTCAACACTTCGTCGACATGGCTGACCGGGATGATGGCGAGGCTTTCGCGGATCGTCGCGGGAATCTCCGCCAGATCCTTTTCATTCTCCGCCGGGATCAGCACGGTGGTGATGCCCCCGCGCAGCGCGGCGAGCAATTTCTCCTTGAGGCCTCCGATCGGCAGCACCCGGCCGCGCAGGGTGACCTCCCCGGTCATGGCGACGTCGCGCCGCACCGGGATACCGGTCAAGGTGGAGATGATCGCGGTGACCATGCCGACGCCGGCCGACGGGCCGTCCTTGGGCACCGCGCCCTCGGGCAGGTGGACGTGGATGTCCTTGCGCCCGAACAGGCTCGGTTTGACTCCGTAGCTGGGGCTGCGCGCCCTGACGAAGGAGAAGGCCGCCTGGACCGACTCCTGCATCACCTCGCCCAGCTTGCCGGTGGTCTTGATCTGCCCCTTGCCGGGAACGGTGACCGACTCGATGGTGAGCAGCTCGCCGCCCACTTCGGTCCAGGCAAGCCCGGTGACGGCGCCGATCTGGTCCTCTTCCTCGCCCATGCCGTGGCGGAAGCGGCGCACGCCGGAAAAATCGCCCACATTGTCGGGCGTGAGCTCGATCTTCTCGGTCTTGCCTTCGAGGATCTGGCGCAGCGCCTTGCGCGAGACCTTGGCGATCTCGCGCTCGAGCGTCCTGACTCCCGCTTCGCGCGTATAATGGCGGATCAGAGCGCGCAGGCCCTCCTCGGTGAAGACGAGCTCGCCGTCCTTGAGGCCATGGCTCTCGATCTGCTTCGGGATGAGGTGGCGGATCGCGATCTCGACCTTCTCGTCCTCGGTATAGCCTTCGAGCCGGATGATCTCCATCCGGTCCAGCAGGGGCTGAGGCATGTCCATCGTGTTCGCGGTGGTGACGAACATGACGTCGCTGAGGTCGTAGTCGATCTCCAGATAATGGTCCTGGAATTTCGAATTCTGCTCCGGGTCCAGCACCTCGAGCAGGGCCGAGGCCGGATCGCCGCGGAAATCCTGGCCGAGCTTGTCGATCTCGTCGAGCAGGAAGAGCGGGTTCGACGTCCCGGCCTTGCGGAGGTTCGAGACGATCTTGCCGGGCAGCGAGCCTATATAGGTCCGGCGGTGGCCGCGGATCTCGGCCTCGTCGCGGACGCCGCCCAATGACTGGCGCACGAACTCGCGGCCGGTCGCCTTGGCGATCGAGCGGCCGAGCGAGGTCTTGCCGACGCCGGGCGGCCCGACCAGGCACAGGATCGGGCCCTTCAATTTGTTGGTGCGCGCCTGGACGGCGAGATATTCGACGATCCGGTCCTTGACCTTCTCGAGCCCGTAATGGTCCTCGTCGAGGATTCGCTCGGCGTCGGCGATGTCCTTCCTGACCTTCGACTTCTTGCCCCAGGGCAAGCCGAGCAGAACGTCGAGATAGTTGCGGCTGACCGTCGCCTCGGCGGACATCGGCGCCATCGCCTTCAATTTCTTCAGCTCGGAATTGGCCTTGCTGCGCGCTTCCTTGCTGAGCTTGGTCTTGGCGACCTTGCGGGCCAGCTCGGCAAGCTCGTCGCCCTCGCCTTCCTCGCCCTCGTTGCCGAGCTCGCGCTGAATCGCCTTCAACTGCTCGTTCAGATAATATTCGCGCTGGGTCTTCTCCATCTGGCGCTTGACGCGCGAGCGGATGCGCTTTTCGACCTGGAGCACGCCGAGCTCGCCCTCCATGAAGGCGAAGACCATCTCCAGCCGCCGCGCCGGGTTGAGCTCGGCGAGCAGCGCCTGCTTGTCCGACACCTTGATGTTGATGTTGGCCGCGACCGAGTCGCCGAGCTTCGACGGCTCCTCGATCTGGGCGAGCTGGACCGCCGTCTCCGCCGGCAATTTCTTGTTGAGCTTCGAATAATTTTCGAACTGCTCGATCACGGAGCGCATCAGCGCTTCGACCTCGGCGCCTTCCGGGTCGGAGATGTCGACCGGCTCGACCTCGGCCACGAGATGCTTGCCTTCCGCGCGCATCCCAACCAGCGAGGCGCGCTGCTGGCCCTCGACCAGCACGCGGACCGTCCCGTCCGGCAGCTTGAGCAGCTGCAGGACGCTCGCGATGACGCCCATGTCGTAGAGGGCGTCGCGGTCCGGGTCGTCCTCGGCCGGGTCAAGCTGCGAAACGAGGAAGATCTGCTTGTCGGCGGCCATCGCGCTTTCCAGCGCCGCCACCGATTTGTCGCGCCCGACGAACAAGGGCACGATCATCTGCGGACAGACGACGATGTCGCGCAGGGGAAGGACGGGAAAGGACTGGGTCACGCAATAACTCCGATCGAACCACTTCTATATGGGGAACCGCCTCAGCGCATCAATGCATCGCCCGTGCGCGTCGAGTCCCTTGAAAAAAGGCTGTAACTCCAACGGCAAATACGCAAGAACGGCAAGGCGTGGATAAGCCCCGGGGGGAAAGCATGAGGCGCAGCGGCGCGATCTTACTGTTGCTGGCGGCGACCCTGGCCGCCACGGCGGCGCCCGCCGCCGAGCCGGCCGACGTCGCGATCGGACCGCCGCCCGCCTGGATCGACCGGATTGCGATTCCAGAGCCGAATCCGGCGATGAAGGATCGCCCGATCCAGGCATTGCTGATGACAGCGGAAGGACGATACTCGGCCGACGGCGCCACGGAATATTTCGTTGAAACGGCGACGCTCATCCAGACGCCGGAGGGGCTGGCGGCGCTCGGCAACATCGCGCTGCCCTGGAACCCCGCCGTCGCGGACCTTGTGGTCAACAAGGTCCGAATCCTTCGCGCCGGCCGGGAAATCGATCTGCTGAGCGGCCCGCATCCCTTCACGGTCCTCAGGCGCGAGAACAATCTGGAATCGGCGATGCTCGACGGGGTCCTCACGGCCGCGATGCAGCCCGAAGGCCTCGTCGTCGGCGACATCCTCGACGTCTCCTTCACGCTTCGGCTCAAGCCGCAGCCGATCGCCTTCCGGCCGGAAGACATGTCGATTCTGACCCACGGCCTCACCATTCGGCGGGTGCATTACCGGCAGCTGTGGCAGAACGGGCTGGACCTGCGCTGGGCGGCGACCGATGCGCTGGGCAAGCCCAAGGTCACGAAGTCGGCCTGGGGCACCGAGCTTCTCCTCGATCTCAAGGACGCGGACGCGCCGGAGCCGCCGAAGGACGCTCCGATCCGTTTCCAGCAGCCGGCGCGCGTTGAGATTACGGGCTATTCCGATTGGGCGGACATCAGCCGCCTCGTCGCGCCGGCCTTCGCCGCCGCGCAGCAGCTCGCGCCGAATTCGCCGCTGAAGGCGGAAATCGACAACATCGCCGCGAGCAGCCCCGATCCTGCCCGGCGCATGATGGCGGCGCTGCGCCTGGTCGAGGACAAGGTGCGCTATTTCGCGCTTGCGATGGGCGACAGCGGATACGTGCCGGCCCCGGTCGAGCAGACCTGGGCGCGCAAGTTCGGCGACTGCAAGGGCAAGGCAACCTTGCTTCTGACGCTGCTTCACGGGCTCGGGATCGACGCCGAACCGGTGCTCGTCAGCAGCACGTTCGGCGACTCCCTTTCGGTCAGGCTCCCGCTGGTCCACGCCTTCGACCACGTCATCGTTCGCGCCCGAATCGGCGGAAAATCCTATTGGCTCGACGGCACTCGGACCGGCGACCGGGATCTGGAGACCCTGGCCTCCTCGCGCTTCGTCTGGGGCCTGCCGATCCGGGATGGCGGCGCCAGGCTGGAAGCGCTGCCGCTTGCCCCGCCCCCCGCCCCGCTGCTGGAAAGCCGCGTCGTCTACGATGCTTCGAAAGGCATTTCCGGCGACCTGCCGGTGACCGGTCAGGTCGTCTTTCGGGGCGATACGGCCGCCGGCCTGCGACTCGCCTACCGTCAACTGGGCGAAGCCGCGTTTCGCGAGCAGGCGGCACAATTGGTGCGCGATGCTCCCGCCGGGGACAAGACCAGGTTCGAATTCAAGCCGGACGAGGAAGCGGGAACGTTCACGATCGCTTTCACCGGCACCGCGCAGCTCGACTGGTCGGGCACCGGAGGCCGGATAAGCCACCGGTTCGACAGCGACACGATCAGCTGGGTGCCGGACTTCAAGCGGTCGGCGGCGGCGGAAAAGGACATACCGGTCGCCCTCGCCTTCCCGGTCTATCTCGATTCGACCGAAACCATCATCCTTCCCAAAGGCGGCGCCGGGTGGACGCTGACCGGCAAGAGCTTCGACCGGGTCGTGGACGGGACCCGGATCGCGCGGCAGATCGTCCTTCAGGATGGCCGCGCGACGGCGCATTCGATCTTCCAGCGCCTCAAGACCGAGATCGGCGCCGCCGATGCCCGCGCGGGCGAGGCGGCGCTGAAAGAGGTCAATGCCGATGTCGCCGGCATCCTGTCGCCGGAGGGCTACCAGCATTCCGAGGAGGAAAGGAGTGCCATCCTCGCCTCCGAGCCGACGACCGCCGAAGGATTCAACCGACGCGGCTACGAATGGATGGCCCAGGGAGAGTACGACAAGGCGCTCGCCGATTTCGACAAGGCTGCCGCGCTGTCCACGACCTGGTCGATGCCGGTCGCGAACAGAGGCATCGCCCTCATCCACCAGCGCAAGCTGGACGAGGCCGAGGCCGCCCTGCGCAGGGCGGAAGCGCTCGATCCCGGCGATTATGTCGTCCACCAGGGCTACGGCCTGCTGCGCGCGCAGCGCGGGCAGCTCGATGAAGCGCTCGTCGCGTTCACGCGCGCGCTGACCCTCAATCCGGACGACCGCTATTCACGCCAGCGTCGGGCCGAAGTCTATCAGCGCCTGAGGCGGTTCAAGGAGGCGCTGGACGACCTCGAAGCGGTCGCCGCGCGAGATTCGAAGGCGTCGGACGCGTGGGAGGCCATCGCTCTCACCCGAGCCGAGATGGGCGATGAGGCCGGCGCGCTCGCCGCGATCGACAAGATGGCTGCGAGCATGGACGATCCGATTTGGCCGAAGCTGATGCGCGGCGACATGCTCAAGCGCTTCGGCCACAAGGCGGAGGCCGATCGCGCCTATCTCGAGGGCATCCAGCTTGCCGAAGCGGACAAGAAAGCCCACCCGGACCAGGTGCGGGCGGACGAGGGGCAGCGCCTCTACGCATTGTGGGGCCTGGGGCGCTACGCGGAGGGGCTTGCAGGCTTCGATGCGGAGGTTGCGCGGCGCAAGCACCCGGACGTGCCGTCCGTGCTCAACGAGCGCTGCTGGCAGCTCGCCACGCACGGTTACAAGCTCGATGATGCCCTCTCAGACTGCAACAAGGCCGTCGCCGCGCAGTCGAACGCGGCGTTCCTCGACAGCCGCGCCCTGGTGGAGTTGAGGCTGGGCAAAACCGAGGCGGCCCGCAAGGATTACGACGCGGCGCTCGCGCTCGAACCCCTCCACTCCTCCTCGCTTTACGGGCGCGGCATCGCTCGGATCAGGCTCGGCGACAAAGCCGGCGGCGAGGCCGATCTGGCGGCCGCCCGAAAGCTCGATTTCGAGATCGATTCCGCCTACAAAAGCTATGGCGTGACGCCCTGACGGGCGCCGGCGCGGTCAGGCCGCGCTTTCGCCTTTCTTCTCGGCGTAGACCCGGACCGGGTCCTTGCGGCCCTCGACCACGTCCTTGTCGATCATCACCTCGTCGACCCCGTCCATCGAAGGCAGGTCGAACATCGTGTCGAGCAGGATGTTCTCGAGGATCGACCTGAGGCCGCGGGCGCCCGTCTTGCGCTCGATCGCCTTCTTGGCGACGGCGATCAGCGCCTCCTCGGTGAAGGAGAGCTTCACATCCTCCATGTCGAACAGCTTCTGATACTGCTTGACCAGCGCGTTCTTCGGCTCCTTGAGGATCTTGACCAAAGCTGCCTCGTCCAGATCCTCGAGCGTCGCGATCACCGGCAGGCGGCCGACGAATTCGGGGATCAGGCCGAACTTCAAAAGGTCGTCCGGCTCGCCCTGGCGGAGGATCTCGCCGGTGCGGCGCTCCTCGGGCGCGGCGACATAGGCGCCGAAGCCGATCGACTTGCCCTGCAGGCGGTCGGCGATGATCTTCTCCAAGCCGGCGAAGGCGCCGCCGCAGATGAACAATATGTTGGTCGTGTCGACCTGCAGGAATTCCTGCTGCGGATGCTTGCGCCCGCCCTGCGGCGGGACCGAGGCCGTGGTGCCTTCCATCAGCTTGAGCAAGGCCTGCTGGACGCCCTCGCCCGAGACGTCGCGGGTGATCGACGGGTTGTCCGACTTGCGGCTGATCTTGTCGATCTCGTCGATATAGACGATGCCGCGCTGCGCCCGTTCGACATTGTAGTCGCTGGCCTGGAGCAGCTTGAGGATGATGTTCTCGACGTCCTCGCCGACATAGCCCGCCTCGGTGAGGGTGGTCGCGTCGGCCATCGTGAACGGCACGTCGAGCAGCCGCGCCAGAGTCTGGGCGAGCAGGGTCTTGCCGCAGCCGGTCGGGCCGACGAGCAGGATGTTCGACTTGGAGAGCTCGACCTCGCCCGATTTGGCGCCGTGGGCGAGCCGCTTGTAATGGTTGTGCACCGCGACCGAGAGGACGCGCTTGGCGTGGCTCTGGCCGATCACGTAGTCGTCGAGATGCTTGCAGATCTCGAGCGGCGTCGGAACGCCGTCGCGGGTCTTCACCAGCGAGGACTTGGTCTCCTCGCGGATGATGTCGTTGCACAGCTCGACGCATTCGTCGCAGATGAACACGGTCGGCCCGGCGATGAGCTTCCTGACCTCGTGCTGGCTCTTTCCGCAGAAGGAGCAATAGAGGGTGCTCTTGGAATCGCTGCCGCTTAGCTTCGTCATAACCTTCCTGACGGGCGCATCGCCTCACGCCCTTTGCTCGAAAGCCATGTTAGCCCGCTCTATCGCACGACCACAATGGCTTATTGATTAACGCCCCTCCGCGCATGTGGCGACCCGGCGAGACCCGCACAACCCCTTCCCCGTTGCGCCGGCGGGAGCATGCACGGATAAGGGTGGCGATGGACGAGCGAGTGGGAATCGGCCGACGGTCCTTGCTGGCGGCGGCGGTGGCGGCCACGCTTGCCCCGGGCAAGGCCCGCGCCTGCGAGCTCGTCGGCACGCGCCGGCCGCTCCGCTGGCGCGAGGAGGAGTGCGTCGCGGCAATCGAGGACCTCGTGCGGATGCTGAACGAGGCGCCGTCTATGCCGGAGGCGGCCGTCGAAGCCTGGTATGCCGACCGCGGCTTCAGCGTCGACGACGAACTCTTGTTCGACGGCAGCGAGCGGAGAGAGCCCGTCCAATTCCTGCGCACCTACCGGCTCTCCGACGGCAAGCTCGACAGCCGCCCGACCCGCCTCGCCGAGCTCAAGCGGGTCCGCCGCCGCGGCAACCGCGCCGCCTTCGCCTTCACCTTGAAACGCTACAGCTACCATGCCGCCGATCCCGAGGGCTGCAACGGTATGTTCGTCCACGGCGAATATTGGGGCGAGGAGCAGGCCGGCTTCATCGCCGCTTTCGAGTACAACCGGATGACCAGCCTGCGCCTCTTCCCCGAATGGTTCGCCGACGGGCGATTGGGCTGAAGGCGGCGCGCGCATGATCTCGGCCGCGCTGTTTCTCCTTGCCGCTCGGCCCGCGGAGGCCCTGCCGAGCGCGGAGGAGACGGCGCGACAGGTGGCGGCCTGCGGCTTCTCCCCAGGCAGCCTGACCGTCCGCGACGACCCGCTTCTCGAGGAGGATGTGGTCATCGTCCGCGCGGCCGGTCCGCCCCCGGACGAAAGCCGCCTCGCCTGCGCCGCCCGAGCGTCGCTCGCCGCGTCGGTCATCGTCGAGTTCGAGCCGGAGCGAGTCCACCGGCTTTACCTCCGCGCTTATTCCGCGGCGATGCGGGCCCGCGACCTCGCCGAAGCACGCGCCTGGCTCGCCGACCGAGGCCTCCTCGTCCGGCTCCCGGAATGGAACGGCAAGCGCGGCGACCTCGCCGTCGCCGGCGGCGCGATCGAGCGCCTGTGCGGCCTCGAGCCGGGATCCCGGCTGATCCGGCGCAGGGGCATACTCACCGTCCGGACAGACGTCATCGACGGCGGCCGCCTCTCCCCGGACGATTTCCTCTGCCTCACCCGTGCCGCCGAGGCCGCCGGCCTCCCCTTGGGGTTCATCGGCCGCGAAGTGAAAGCGCCGGTGGGCCGACATCGACCGCGCCGCGGCGTCGCTCACGCCGCCGGATAATGCAGCCGACGGGGCCGGTGCGGAGCAGGGCCGACGGTGAAGATCGGGAGCGGCATCGAAGGGCCGCTTAGCCTGCCGGCGACGCCGGGTCGAACCTCGGCGCTCCGGGCGCGTTGATGCCAAGGGCGTCAGCAACGGAGACCGGTCATGACCAAGCTCAGCGAGAAGCAGCGCGACAAGCTCGACAAGAGCGCCTTCGCTTTCCCCAAGGAGCGCAAGGAGCCGCTCGAGAATGCGAGCCACGTGCGCAACGCCGTCGCCCGGTTCAACCAGGTCGAGGGCGTCAGCGACTCCGAGCGCGACGCCGCCTGGAAGCGGATCGAGAAAGCGGCGAAGAAGTTCGGGGTCGAGCTCGGCGAGAAGAGCTGGCGGGAGATCGGCAAGGATTAGGGTTCGGCCCCATTCAAGTCATCGGGCCGGCGCCGGGCACGGCGGCGTTCGAGCCCGACGATCGCGGCGAGGATGAGGAACGCTGGCGCGATCAGGCCTTCGAGGGCCCGGTCGTGCGTAATCGCGACATAGATCGCTCCGCCGCAAAGCAGCAGCAGGACCGGCCACAGCCACCAGGCCAGGGGCGGATCCCGCTCCGGTTCGAGAAAGCTCATTGGTTGAGCGATGGCTCGGCCGGCAGGCTGGGCGGAAGGCTCGACCAGCGCTCGCGAATCGACGTGGTACCCGGCGAGCGCCGCTCGGTCATCGTCGATCCGGAAGACGAAATTCTCCTCGGCCGTTCCGCGTTCGTAGGTCGCGGCGTAATCGAGCGTGACGAATCGGCCGGAAGTGGTGCGGCTGTCGTTCCAGCTGCGCGTGCTTCCGGCTCGGAAGCGGCCGAAGCGGTCGTGAACCGCCGCGAGCAGCCGGCCGAAGTCCTCCGCCGACGTCGTCCGCTTCATCTCATCGCTGCTCGCGGCATAGATCGCGGCGTAGCGGCCGGAATCGAGCGCGGCGTGGAAGGCGGCGACGCCCCGCTCGGCGACGGGCACGTCGCTCGCCGGCGAGCAGGCCGCGAGGCCGGCGAGGGCGGCGAGGAAGAGCGGACCGGAGCGCATTGCGAGGCGAACCTGCCTCGTTCGGGCGCGCGCCGCAACACGCCTTTCCGAGCGCTATTTCCCCCCGTCCACGTCGCATTCGTGGCGGTGACGGTTGATCATGGCGTCGGCCTCGTCGGCCAGCCTCTTGCTCTCGGCGATGCTGTCGCGCAGCGCCTGCTGGTTGCGCTCCAGCTCCCGCGCCTGCCGTTCCCGGCGCGCCTGGCGGTTTTCCTTGTTCGGGATGATCGCGAGCTCCTCGACCGTTCAACGGTCGGTCGGAAGCATTGATCCATGTTGGGTCGCGAATTTCCGCAGCGCGCGGCGCTCAGAGCACGGAGCCGATCTTCTGCCCTTCGTGCCAGACCTCGCAGATCGGGCAATCCTCGTCCGCCCCCGCCCGCGCCACCGCCTCGCTGTGGCCCGCCGCGAGAATATCCTTCTTCTTGACGACCGTGCCGTCCGG
>JAXDPL010000110.1:0-2792 GCA_034668385.1 Sphingomonadales bacterium
ATGGGAAGCGCGGTCAGCGAGCCGCCGCCATTGTCCTCGTTCATCTTCGCCGCGCGCTCGAGCAGGCGGCTGTGGAGGTAGAAGACGTCGCCCGGATAGGCTTCGCGGCCCGGCGGACGGCGCAGCAGCAGCGACATCTGGCGATAGGCGACGGCCTGCTTCGAAAGATCGTCGTAAACGATCACGGCGTGCATTCCGTTGTCGCGGAAATATTCGCCCATCGCGCAGCCGGTGTAGGGCGCGAGGAACTGCAGCGGGGCCGGCTCGGAAGCGGTCGCGGCGACGACGATCGAATAGTCCATCGCGCCATTCTCTTCGAGCGCGCGGACGATCTGGGCGACGGTCGAGCGCTTCTGGCCGATGGCGACGTAGATGCAGTAGAGCTTCTGGCTCTCGTCGTCGCCCTGATTGGCGGCGCGCTGGTTGATGAAGGTGTCCAATGCGACGGCCGACTTGCCGGTCTGGCGGTCGCCGATGATCAGCTCGCGCTGGCCGCGGCCGACCGGGACGAGCGCGTCCAATGCCTTGAGGCCGGTCTGCACCGGCTCGTGCACCGACTTGCGCGGGATGATGCCCGGCGCCTTGACCTCGACCCTGCGGCGCTCGGTCGTCTCGATCGGGCCCTTGCCGTCGATCGGGTTGCCGAGGCCGTCGACGACCCGGCCGAGCAGGGCCTTGCCGACGGGGACGTCGACGATCGTGCCGGTGCGGCGGACGGTGTCGCCCTCGCGGATCTCGCTATCCGAGCCGAAGATGACGATGCCGACATTGTCGGCCTCGAGATTGAGGGCCATGCCCTTGATCGAATTGGCGAACTCGACCATCTCGCCGGCCTGCACGTTGTCGAGGCCGTAGACCCGCGCGATGCCGTCGCCGACCGACAGGACGGTGCCGACCTCCGAGACTTCGGCCTCGGTGCCGAAGCCCGCGATCTGGTCGCGGATGACCTTGGAAATTTCAGCGGCGCGGATGTCCATTTTCAGCCCTTCATTGCCGAAGCGAGAGTGTTGAGTTTGGTGCGGATCGAGCCGTCGATCTGCTGAGAGCCGATCTTGACGACCAGGCCGCCGAGGATGGCGGGGTCGACGGTCAGATCGACGGTGACGTCGCGGCCGACGCGGCTCTTGAGGTTGGCGCGGAGCGCCGCGACCTGGCCATCGTCGAGCGGCCGCGCCGAGACCACCTCCGCGGTGGTCTCGCCGCGATGGGCGGCGGCCAGCAGGTTGAAGAAGCGGATGACGGCGGGGAGCTGGGTCAGCCGCCGGTTCCGGGCGAGGACTCCGAGGAAGTTCGACGTGATCGGGTCGAGCCCCATCGCGGCGGCGACCGCCTTCACCGCCTTCAGGGCGTCGTCCCGGCCGATCAGCGGGCTGGTGGTGAGCTCGGCGAGATCGGCGGAGTCGCGCAGCCCGTCGCGAAGCGCCGCGAGGCTGGTCCCCACCGCCTCCAGCTGCCGCTCGTCGCGGGCGAGCTCGAACAAGGCGGTTGCGTACCTGCCCGCCAAGCTTGCCTGAATGCCGCCGGAAATATCCACGCGCGCCCTTACTCCCAGATCGGAATTTTGACCCATGATAAGAAGGCAGCGCGGGGCGCCCTCGCTAGGATCGCGGGCGCCCTAGCAGGGGCGTCCGGGCGATGCAACCGTGTGGCTTTTGAAAGCAAGGCCCGGGATGCGGGGCGTGCGAATCGGGGCTAAACGGGGCCATGGCTACGCAGACCCGCCTCGATCCCGACGCCGCCTGGCGTGCCGTGCTCGCCCGCGACCGTCGCGCCGACGGGCGGTTCGTCACCGGCGTGCTGACCACCGGCATCTATTGCCGGCCGTCCTGCGCCGCCCGCCATCCGAAGCGGCAGAACGTGCGCTTCTTCGCGGACGGCGCCGAGGCGGTCGCCGCCGGGCTCAGGCCGTGCCTCAGGTGCAGGCCCGACGAGCAGAGTCGGGAGGCGGCCGCGTTGGCCGAGGCGCTTCGGCTGATCGACTCCGCGGAGACTCCGCCGAGCCTCGACGACCTGGCCGGCGCGATCGGCTATTCGCCCTTCCATTTCCACCGGATCTTCAAGCGCGCGACCGGGCTGACCCCGGCCGCCTATGCGCGCGGCAAGCGCGCCAGGAGCATGACCATGACTTTGGAGACCAACGGCCGGGTGACCGACGCCATCTACGATGCCGGCTATTCCGGCCCCGCCCGTTTCTACGCCGACGCGAAGGACCGGCTCGGCATGACCCCGACCAGCTGGCGCGGCGGCGGCAGGGGCGAGACGATCAGCTGGGCGACGGCCGAGACCTCGCTCGGCACCATGCTGGTGGCGGCCACCGAACGCGGCATCTGCCGCCTGTCGTTCGACGAGGGCGAGGCCGACCTGCGCCGCCGTTTCCCTTATGCCGCGATCGTGCCGGGCGGCGAGGCGATGGCCGGCCTGCTCGCCCGCGCCGTCGCGGCGGTCGAGGCGCCGGAGCGGCCGCACGATCTGCCGCTCGACGTCCGAGGCACCGCCTTCCAGGAAGCGGTGTGGCGCGAGCTCGCCCGGATCCCGCCCGGCGAGAGCCTGTCCTACGCGGCGCTGGCGGCCCGCGCCGGGCGGCCCGGGGCGGTGCGCGCCGCCGGCACCGCCTGCGGCGCCAACCGGGTCGCCGTGCTCATCCCCTGCCACCGCGCCCGCCGCGGCGACGGCTCGCCGGGGGGCTATGCCTACGGCCTCGAGCGCAAGGCGAAACTGCTCGAGCGCGAGGGCTGGCGCGGCTGAGGGTCAGGAGGCGGCGGGGAGGCCGCGCTCCTTCCTCAGCTCGGCGA
>JAXDPL010000111.1:0-3522 GCA_034668385.1 Sphingomonadales bacterium
GAAAACGCGCGGCGAGGCGAGAGAGAGGCCCGAGTGTCACCTCCGAGCCACAGGGTCCGACGCGAATCGCAAGGAAATCAGCGCTTTCGCGGCGGCGAAACGACTTTTCCACAGGAAAGTCGCTTCCGGGCTTGATCGAATCGGCAGTCGCCGGATTCCGCCCCGGCCTATTTCACATATTGCTGGATGGCGTAACGGCACGGCTCGGCCGAGCATTTCGCCATGCGAACCTCGAGCGTGTAGACGGAGTCGCTCGCCGGCTTCACCGCCACGATCGGATAGTCGTCGGCCTGGACGTCGCTGTCGACCTGGGTGCCGGCCGAATCGTAGAGAACGAGGTCGAGATCGCTGCAATCGGTGTCGCAGCCGCCCATGATCCGGGAGGTCATTCCGGCACCGAGGCGGAGGGTCACCCGCTCGCTGGCCTGGTTTTTGAGGCTGCCCGAATAAGAGAAGCCGCCATAATGATAGCCGCGGTCGAAGAAGGGCTTGGCCGCGGCGTCCATGTAGCGCTTGACCTGCTGCGCCCACTGATCGTCGAACGCAGCGGCCGGCGCTGCGATCAGGGCAAGCGCCGCCGCCGTCCAAAGCCCGGGTCGCCTGATCATTCCCACCTCCGCCGATGAGAGGGCGTCACGCTCGTTCGTTACGCAGGCGGAGTCAAGCGCCCCGCGGCCTCGAATCTTTCGACAAAGCGCCGCCGCTTTTCTACCAACGGCACGCGCACGGGGCGCGCGGGCGAGGACAAAGGCTAAGACGGCAGGATGGACGACGCCCGCAGCCTGCCCCGCGCGCGCCTCGCCGACCTGCCGCTCGCGGCGGCGTCGATCGGCGGCTTCTGGCTGTTCTACTTCGCGACGATCGCGGTACGCACCGCCATCGTAGACCAGGAATATGGCACGCTTGGCTACAGCGCCTTGGGCTGCCTGATCGGCCTGTTCCTCACCTTCCTGGTCTGGATCGTGCTGGCCCGGGCGGCGCGCGAGAGCGTCCGGATCCAGGTGATCGCGGCAGCGATCGCCTGCATCCCGGCGGCCGCGATCTTCTCGACCTTCAACCTCGCCTTCGCCGTCCACCAGCCTTTGGTCGCCCGGACCGTGATCACCGAGCATCGCGGCGACCGCACCATCGTCAAATCGGTCGAGGGCGACGAGGTGAGCGCCGAGGGCGTGCGCCGACGGATCGCGCCGATTTCGGAGGAAGTGAAGCGCCAGCGGGTCGTTCGGCTGATCGCCGACGGCCTCGTCACCTGGTATTTCTTCTTCGCCGCCTGGGCGAGCTTCTACATCGCGATGAGCAGCGCCAACCGGCTTCGCACCGCCGAGCGCCGCCTCTCGCGTGCCGAGCGGGAAGCCCAGTCCGCCCAGCTCCGGGCGCTTCGCTACCAGGTCAATCCGCACTTCCTGTTCAACACTTTGAACTCGCTCTCCTCGCTGGTCATGGCGCGGCGCGAGGACGAGGCGGAGCGGATGATCGTCAACCTCTCGACCTTCTTCCGCTCGAGTCTCGCGCTCGATCCGTCGAGCGACGTTACGCTCGACCAGGAGCTGCAATTCCAGCGCCTCTATCTCGAGATCGAGAAGGTCCGCTTCCCGAACCGCCTCAAGGTGCGGATCGACGTGCCGCGCGATCTTGGCCCGGCGCGCCTGCCGCCGTTGCTGCTCCAGCCCCTGGTCGAGAATGCAATCAAACACGGAGTCGCCCGCACAGCCGAACCGGTGCTCCTCACCATCGCGGCCCGCGAGGAGGACGCACGGCTGATCCTGACGGTCGAGAACGACCGCGGTCCCCCCTCGGCTTCGGCCGACGGGACGGGCACCGGCGTCGGCCTCGCCAACGTCTGCGAGCGCCTCGCCGCCCGATTCGGCCGCGGCGCCGAGTGCGAGGCGGTCGCGCTTCCGGACGGAGGCTATCGGGTGACGCTTTCGATGCCGCTGGAGATGGAATGACCGAGCCGATCCGCTTCCTGATCGTCGACGACGAACCGCTCGCCATCGAGCGGCTGCAGCTTCTGCTCGCCAAGATGGACGGCGTCAGCCTCGCCGGGACGGCTCTGGAGGGGGCCGCCGCCCTGCGCCTGGTCGAGGCGACCGTGCCCGACGCGGTGCTGCTCGACATCGCCATGCCCGGCATGGACGGGATCGACGTCGCTCGGGCGCTGGCCGCCGTGCCCCGACCGCCGGTGGTGATCTTCGTCACCGCCTTCGACACGTTCGCGGTCGCCGCCTTCGAGGTCGAGGCGGTCGATTATGTGATGAAGCCGGTCTCGGCCGAGCGGCTCGCGAGGGCGGTCGAGCGGGCGCGCGAAAGGCTGGCGACACGCCGCGAGGACGGGCCGGCGCCGGCGAGCGAGCATCTCGAGGAATTCTGGGTGTCGGAAGCCCGCGGCCTCGTCCGGCTCGCCGCCGCCGATATCGACCGGATCACCGCCGAGCGCGATTACATGCGGCTCCATGTCGGCAAGAGGAGCTGGCTGATCAACCACACGATCGGCAAGCTCGAGGCCGAGCTCGACCCGGCCCGCTTCGTCAGACTCCACCGCTCGGCGATGGTCCGCCGCGATTTCGTCGCCGGCCTTCGCCGCGACGAGACCGGCCGCTGGTGGGCGCGCCTCGCCGACGGCGAGGAGCAGAAGGTCGGCCGGCTCTACCTCAAGAATGCCAAAGGGCTCGCCGGACGCTAGGGAGAGGCAGCGTCCGGCGAGTCCGAATGAGCGTGAGCATGGTCCTGGGCGGATCTCACTTACCGCTCATCCTGAGGAGGGACTGAGCCTGGCGAAGGCCCGTCTCGAAGGACCGCTGCCGTACGTCCTTCGATACGCCGCTTCGGCTTCGGCGAAGCCGAAGTTCATCCTGAGCGCCGCCGCAGGCGGCGTCGAAGGGCTCAGCGGCTACTCAGGATGAGCGGTTCGGTTCAGTCCGAGTTCGGGAGTCCCTCTCAGTTGGCGTTGAGCGCGATCGCGGTGCCGCGGTCCTTGCCGGCGAGGGCGAGGGCGAGATCGGCCTTGGCGTTGGCGACGACGGCGCCGCGGCAGGCGCGGACCTTCGAGAAGAGGCGGACGTCGGTGCCCGGGACCTGGCCGCAATAGTCCTCGGCGGCGACGCGGAGGCGGCGGTCGAAGCGGGCGGCGTCGGACGGGTTCGACATGTCGAGGCCGGCATAGCTGACGAAGACGGAATCTTCGGCGGCGGGCGCGGCCGCGACGGGGGTGGCCAGGAACAGGGTCGAGGCGGCCATGGCCACCGCGCCCAGGGCGGAAATGCTGCGAGTGAACATCGTCGTGGGTCCTTCGGTCTTCACAAGGGGCGCGACGCAGGGGCTTCCCCCGGGGATGAGGCGGGATCGGTCCCTGCGCCGCTGATGTTCGGATAGACGGGCTTGGGCGCAGGCTCGCGCCTCGTTCGACGCGAGCCGCAAATCGTTCTGCGAACGGTCCGATCCGGCGACGAAAGGCGCTGCTGCGCCGACGAACGTGGGATAACTCCTCCCCTGCATTTGCAGGGGAGGGGGACCGCCGAAGGC
>JAXDPL010000112.1:0-6931 GCA_034668385.1 Sphingomonadales bacterium
CTTGCCCATCACGATCATCACCTTGCAGCGCGGATCGCCCATGCCCGACGACCACCATTTGCGGCCGTTGATGACGTATTCGTCGCCTTCGCGTTTGATGGAGGTCTCGATGTTTGTGGCGTCGGACGAGGCCACCGCCGGCTCGGTCATCAGGAAGGCGGAGCGGATCTCGCCGTCCATCAGGGGGCGCAGCCATTGCTCCTTCTGCTCGGCGGTGCCGTAGCGGTGGAGGACCTCCATGTTGCCGGTGTCGGGCGCCGAGCAGTTGAACACCTCGCTCGCCCAGGCCACCCGGCCCATTTCCTCGGCGCACAGGGCATATTCGAGGTTGGTGAGCTGGGTGCCCTCGAATTCGAAGCTCTCGTCGACGTGGCGGAGCGCCTGGCCGGGCGGCATGAACAGGTTCCAGAGGCCCGCCGCCTTCGCCGCCGGCTTCAGCTCCTCGATGACGGCGTGGGGCTGCCAGCGGTCGCCCTCGGCGAGGTCCGACTTGATCTCGCCGGACCGCGGGCGAATCCGAGTCTCGATGAAATCGCGCACCCGGTCGCGGTAAAAAGCCTGCCGTTCCGTAAGGTCGAAGTCCATGACCGCCGGCTCCCTCGCTCGCGCTGCCTCTCCCCGGTGCCAGAAACCCCGGATTTGCGCCAGCCCGCGGCTCGGCCGGGTCTAGGCGGCGGGCTTATTCGGCTGCCGAGGCGGTTGGGGCAACCGCTTGTGAAAGGGCGGTTCGTACAGCAGATTCCAGCTGCGGCAGGTCTTCGTAGAAGCGGACGCGGTGCCGAAATGCGGTCTGATGAATATCCGTCCCCGCTTCCGCAAGAAGAAATACGGGCCGCCCAAGGGCCTCGGCAAACCCGACTTCGAAATAGCAACTCGGCCGTTCTCCGGTTAAGTCGGCGAGGACCGCGTCTGCCTGCTGCAATTGCCGGGTGTAATCCGAACCATCGAAACGCGGATTCGACACCGAATATGTTGGAAATTCGGCGCGGAAACCAGCAGCCTCGGCACCGTTCTGAATCGCCTTCTGCTTCGCCCGGTGTCTTGGATCGGAGCCAATCGGCATTACGATGTGTACGGTCCGCAGACTCATGATCGGTTCTCCGTCGGGGCCCCGGATGCCGCCTCAGGTTCGCCCAACTGGCCAACATGTTTGAGAAGCGTCTCTCTATTAACAAATAAAATGAGCGACACGACTGCAATAACAGTTAGAAACAATACCCCAAAGGCTCTCGGCACGATCATCTCGGCACTTGACGAACGGAGCGCTGGTATTCTCATACCCCTGATTTTCCGAGTAGCGTTCCGTGCTTTCAAAATTTCCCACTCTTTTGCAAAAACTTCAAAAGACATACCGCCATCTGAGAATTCCACCTGTCCTGCCATATCATTTAGGACTTCAAATTTTGCATGATTCAACATCTTATAATCGCGTAGTTGACGAACCCAGTAAGTCGATAGAACGAAGCCCATCGCCGCAATAACAATGATGCCTAGTAGGAGCAGGAAGCGGAATTCCGCTTTGGAGGCGCCCCAGTTGGCAAGGGCGCCACAGGCGACCAGGATCGCTATGCATATCCCGTAGTTCCACGTGTTCAGCGAGAGCCGCCGATCGATGACGCGCTCGGTCGACTCGTAGTAGAGTCTATATTCCTCTCCCGAAATCTTGCCAGTTCGCTGTGGCGGAGGCTGCGTGGGTGGGGGCGCGGCAGAAGCCATGGTTTACCCTAACGATTTTGCTGGCAGGACTCCATGCCGCAGCTTGGGTTGCCCGATGTCCGTATCGAAGGACACCAGCTTGCGGCTACCTGACGGTACCCCTAGCGTCTCCGACATGTCCAGCCGCACTCCAGACCATCCGATCGATCCTCTGTTCCTCGAGCGCTGGTCGCCGCGGGCGTTCGATGGGGGGGAGGTGCCGGATTCGGATCTGATGGCGATGTTCGAGGCGGCTCGGTGGGCGCCTTCGGCGTTCAACTCGCAGCCTTGGCGCTTCCTGTATGCGAAGCGGGGGGACGAGAACTGGGCGCGGTTCCTGTCGCTGCTCATCCCGTGGAACCAGGGCTGGGCGCACAGCGCGTCGGTGCTGATCTATATCCTGTCGGACAGCACGCCTTCCACGGACAAGGCGGGGCGGCCGCAGCCGTCGCACAGCCACAGCTTCGACGCCGGCGCCGCCTGGGCGTGCCTGGCGCTGCAGGCGACGAAGATGGGCTATCACGCGCACGGCATGTCGGGAATCCAGCTCGACAAGGCGCGGGAAGAATTGCGCGTGCCCGAGCGCTGGCGGATCGAGGCGGCGGCGGTGGTCGGGCGGATCGGAGATCCGGCGATGCTGGATGAGAAGTTGCGGGCGCGGGAGGCGCCGAGCGGGCGGAAGAGCGTGGAGGAATTCGCGTTCCGCGGGCGGTTTCCGGGCTGAATTCCCCTCCCTGGAAGGGAGGGGTTAGGGGTGGGTACCGCCGCAGGCGGCGGAAACGCCGAGGCCCGGAAGTCTCGCTACGCTCGCCTACCCACCCCCGGCCCCTCCCTTCCAGGGAGGGGAGCAGGTGGCTTGCCCCGCTTCCACTTCTGGTCAACATTCCCGACGCGGAGGAATTGCATGACGGTCGACGCGACGGCGGAAGGGCGAACGAAGCGGCTGGTCACCCTGCCGGCGCGGCCGGAGCCGATCCGGGTGGCGGTCGACGAGACGGCGGTGATCGTCATCGACATGCAGAATGCCTACGCCTCGCCCGGCGGCTATCTCGACCTCGCCGGCTTCGACATCGGCGGCGCGGCCAAGGTGATCGAGCAATCGGCCAAGGTGCTCGAAATCGCCCGGGCGGCGGGCATGCCGGTCATCTATTTCCAGAACGGCTGGGACAAGGACTATGTCGAGGCGGGCGGGCCGGGCTCGCCCAACTGGCACAAGTCCAACGCGCTCAAGACCATGCGGGCGCGGCCCGAATTGCAGGGACGGCTGCTGGCGCGCGGCGGCTGGGACTATGCGCTGGTCGAGGCGCTGGCGCCGAAGCCCGGCGACATATTGCTCCCCAAGACGCGCTATTCCGGCTTCTTCAACTCGCAGCTCGATTCGGTGCTTCGCGCGCGGGGCGTGCGCAACATCGTCTTCGTCGGCATCGCCACCAACGTCTGCGTCGAATCGACTTTGCGCGACGGCTTCTTCCTCGAATATTTCGGGATATTGCTGGAGGACGCGACCCACCAGGCCGGGCCGGAATTCCTGCAGAAGGCGACGATCTTCAACGTCGAGACCTTCTTCGGCTGGGTGTCCACCGTCGCCGACTTCTGCGGCGCCTTCGGCCAGATCGCCGACGATACGAATGACAATCCCCTCGCTCATCCTGAGTAGCCGCTGAGCGAAGTCGAAGCGGCGTATCGAAGGACGTCCTTCGATACGGGCCCTCGACAAGCTCGGTCCCTACTCAGGATGAGCGAATCCTTGGAGAACCGAAAATGCCGTTCGAATCGATCAACCCGCCGCAATTCCCCACTCCGATCGCGCCTTATTCGGCGGGGACCCGGGCCGGGAACATTGTCTACGTCTCGGGCACGCTGGCGCTGGGGCCGGGCGGGACCGTGCTTCACGAAGGCGACGCCGAGGCTCAGACGCGGCACGTGCTGGAGACGATCCGGATCACGCTCGAGGCGGCCGGAGCGACGATGGCCGACGTCGCGTTCAACCACATCTTCCTGACCGACTGGGCCCATTATCCGGCGATGAACGCGGTCTATGCCGAATATTTTCCGGGCGCCAAGCCGGCGCGCTACTGCATCCAGTGCGGGCTGGTGAAGCCGGGCCTGCTCGTCGAGATCGCCAGCGTGGCGCATATCGGCTGATGCCGCTCGAGGGGCGCCTCTGGTACGAATGGCACGGGCCGGAGGCCGGCGAGGCCGTCATCCTCTCGCCGGGGCTCGGCGGCTCGGCGCATTACTGGGCGCCGAACCTCGCCGCCTTGGCCGAACGCTACCGGATCCTCCTCTACGACCATCGCGGCACCGGCCGAAGCGGACCGCTGCCGCCCGGACCGACGTCGGTCGAAGCGATGGCCGGGGACGTGCTGGCGCTGGTCAAGGCCCTCGGCCTGAGCCGTCCCCATTTCGTCGGCCACGCCCTGGGCGGGCTGATCGGGCTCGCGCTGGCGCGGCAGTGCGAGCTCGGCAAGCTCGTCGTGGTCAACGGCTGGGGCCGCCTCGATCCCTATACCGGGCGATGCTTCGACCTGCGGCTCGAGATGCTGCGGAGCAGCGGGGCCGAGACCTATCTCAAGGCGCAGGCGATCTTCCTCTATCCCGCGGGCTGGATCTCCGAGCGGCTCGAAGCGCTGGACGCGCATGCGGCGCGCCAGCTCGCCGATTTTCCGGCCGACGACACGATCGAGCGGCGGATCGAAGCGGCGCGGGCCTATGCCGGCCCGCATGATGAAGTGGCGGTGCGCGCCCTGCTGATCGCCGCGGAGGACGACATGCTGGTCCCCGCGCATTGCACGCGCAAGCTGGCGGACGCCATGACTGCGCCTCCGCGCGTCGCGACGATGGCGTGGGGCGGCCATGGCTGTAATGTGACCGATCCGGGAACCTTCAACCGCCTTGTCCTCGAATTCCTAGGGAGCTGAATCATGGAAGTCGGCATCTTCATTCCGATCGGCAACAACGGCTGGCTGATCTCCGAGAACTCGCCGCAATACATGCCGAGCTTCGACCTCAACAAGGAGATCGCGCTGAAGGCGGAACGCTACGGCGTCGACTTCCTGCTCTCGATGATCAAGCTGCGCGGCTTCGGCGGCAAGACCGAGTTCTGGGAATATAATCTGGAGAGCTTCACGCTGATGGCCGGGCTCGCGGCCGTCACCGAGAAGATCCGGCTCTACGCGACCTGCCCGACGCTCGTCATCCCGCCCGCCTTCTGCGCGCGGATGTGCAACACGATCGATTCGATCAGCCACGGCCGCTTCGGGCTCAACCTGATCACCGGCTGGCAGCGGCCCGAATACAGCCAGATGGGGCTGTGGCCGGGCGACGAGCATTTCCGCAACCGCTACCAGATGCTCGGCGAATATGCCCACATCCTGAGGGAGCTTTGGGAGACCGGGGTCTCCGACTTCAAGGGCGATTATTACAAGATGGAGGATTGCCGGGTGCGCCCGCTGCCGGAAGGACAGATGAAGATCATCTGCGCCGGAAGCTCGGACGAGGGCCTCGCTTTCTCGGCGCGCTGGGCCGACTATGCCTTCTGCCTCGGCAAGGGGGTCAACACGCCGACCGCCTTCTCGGCGAACAACGAGCGGCTGATGGCGGCCACGGCCAAGACCGGCCGCGACGTGCGCATCTATGCCCTGTTCATGGTCATCGCGGCAGAGACGGACGAGGAAGCGATGGAGAAATGGATCTCCTATCGCGAGGGGGTGGACGAGGAGGCGGTGGCCTGGCTCGGAGCGCAGGGGGCGGCGGACAAGACCTCGACCACGACCAACGTCCGCCAGCTCGCCGACCGCGAGAGCGCGGTCAACCTCAACATGGGGACGCTCGTCGGCTCCTACGAAAGCGTCGCCCGGATGCTTGACGAAGCCTCGACCGTGCCCAACACTGGCGGCGTGCTCCTCACCTTCGACGATTTCATCGAAGGGACGGAGGCGTTCGGCACCCGAATCCAGCCGCTCATGACCTGCCGGAGAGACAAATGAGCCTGTATTTTCTCGCTTTCGCCGCCGCTCTGGCCGCGCCGCCGCCGGCGTCCGCGCCGCTGCTGCCCCCGTCCGCCGCGCCGACCGCCGCGCCTTCGGCGCCGCTCCACGTCACCGGCCCGACCACCGCCGACCCGAAGATCGTCGGCGACGCGTTGCAGGAGGTCCAGCATTTCGCCGGGGGCCACATCCTCAATTGCAGCGACGTGACCGCGGTCGCGGCGACGCCGATGCCGCGGCGCTGGGTGCCGAGCGACCCCAATTTCCGCCTCGGCCCGCGCGGCGCCCGTTACGAGCGCTGGGACGTGACGATGTGCGGCAAGGTCGAGCCCTTCCTGCTCGTCTTCTGGAAGGACAAGAGCGGCCCCGCTTACACGGTCGGCCACCCCTTCCCGAAGGAACCTGCGCCGCCTCACAAATAGGCAAGGCGAACGCGGCCCCGTTGACGGGCCGAGCGGCGCGCGGCATTGACGTTTACGTAAGGGAGAGGCCGCATGACCGATCTTGAAATTGATCAAGTGGGGGCTTCCCCCGGAAGCCCCCAGCCATCGCGGGGCGATGGCGGGCTTGATCAATTCCGCGCCAAGACTCGCGCCTGGCTGGAGGCGAATTGCCCGGCCGAGATGCGCGAGCCGATGCGCGACGAGAACGACGCCTGCTGGGGCGGGCGCAATCCGAGCTTCAAGAACGACGCGCAGAGGCTCTGGCTGGAGCGGATGGCGGCGCGCGGCTGGACCGTGCCCGACTGGCCGGCCGACTATGGCGGCGGCGGGCTGTCGGCGGCCGAAACCAAGATATTGAGGCAGGAGATGGCGCGGATCAATGCGCGCAATCCCCTGCACAGCTTTGGAATCTCGATGCTCGGCCCGGCCCTGCTCAAATACGGGACGGAAGCGCAGAAGAAGCATTATCTGCCGGAGATCGCGCGCGGCGAGATTCGCTGGTGCCAGGGCTATTCGGAGCCCAACGCCGGCTCCGACCTCGCCAGCCTCCAGACCAAGTGCGAGGACAAGGGGAACCACTGGCTGGTCAACGGCCAGAAGGTGTGGACCAGCTATGCCGACAAGGCCGACTGGATCTTCTGCCTGGTCCGCACCGACAGGACGACCAAGCAGGGCGGCATCAGCTTCCTGTTGTTCGACATGGAGACGCCCGGCGTTTCGACCAAGCCGATCCTCCTGCTCAGCGGCAATTCGCCCTTCTCCGAAACCTTCTTCGACGACGTGAAGGTGCCCAAGGAACAGATC
>JAXDPL010000113.1:0-3944 GCA_034668385.1 Sphingomonadales bacterium
CCCCCCACGACTTTGAGGTGCTGGAGCGGACCAGCGCGTAGAGTCCGCTACCATCGGCATAACCTTCAAGCAGCGCGCGTTCTGCACTTCGATTGCGGTAAGTGCCGTGTAACTTCTCTCGTTCTCCGACCCCGGCGCGCAGTTACCGCGGTGCGAGGGTGCCGGTATCGATCAGCGCATCCCCGCCCAGCGTCCGGTACAGGTCCGCCAAATTCACCGCACGCTCCAGCCTTGTCCGCGTCAGGCTTTGCTGGGCGGAATAGAGGGTGCGCTGGGCGACGAGGGTGGCGAGGAAATTCTCGATGCCCTCGCGGTAGCGGGCCTCGGTGAGGCGGTAATTGTCCTCGGCGTCGGCGACGAGGCGGCTCTGGGCGGCGAACTGGGCGGCCATCGTGCCCCGGCGGGCGAGGGCGTCGGAGACCTCGCGGAAGGCGGTCTGGAGGGTCTGCTCGTAGCGCGCGAGGAACAGCTCGCGCTGGGCGCGGGCGTAAGCGAGGTTGCCCTTGTTGGCGCCGGCGTCGAAGATCGGCAGCGAGGCGTTGGCGCCGGCGCTCCAGGTGAAGGCGCCGCCGGTGAACAAAGAGGTGAGCGCGGTGCTGGCGAGGCCGAGCAGGCCGGTCAGCGAGATTCGCGGGAAGAAAGCGGCTCGGGCGGCGCCGATCCGGGCGTTGGCGGCGATCAATTGGTATTCGGCTTCCACAACGTCGGGCCGGCGCAGCAGGATCTCCGAGCTGAGGCCTGCCGGCAGCTCGGCGACGAGGGAATCGACGCTCTCGATCGAGGCGGGCAGCAGCGCATCCTCGATCGGCGCGCCGACGAGCAACTGGAGCGCGTTGCGGTCCTGGGCGACGTCGGTGGTCTGGCTGGCGACGTCGCTCTTGGCCTGCTCGAGAATGGTCTGCGCCTGGCGGAGGTCGATGCGCGAGGCGATTCCGCCCTGGAGGCGGGCGCCGGTCAGCTGCACCGAGCGGGCGGCGTTGGCCTCGGTCTCCTCGGCGATGCGCAGCAGCGTCCGGTCGGAGGCGAGGGTGAAATAAGCGGTGGCGATCTCGGCGGTCAGCGACAGGCGGGTGGCGCGGGCCGCGGCTTCGGTGGCGAGATACTGATCGAGCGCGGAATGGCTGAGGCTTCGGATCCGGCCGAACAGGTCGAGCTCGAAATTATTGACTCCGGCATCGAGCGAATAGCGGGCGTGGGTGCCCTGGCCGCCTCCGCCGCCGTTGACGTTCACGCCGCCTCCCGCGTCGACATGGGGCAGAAGCTCGGAGCGCTGGACGCGATATTGGGCGCGGGCCGAGGCGATGTTGGCCGCGGCGATGCGCAGGTCGCGGTTGTTGGCCAGCGCCCGATCGATCAGCGCCTGGAGTTTGGGGTCGCGGAACACGTCCTTGTAGCTGAGCGCCGGCAGCGCCGCCTCGCTCTGGCGAAGGTAAGCGTCGCCCACCGGCCAGCTTGCCGGAACCGGCGGCTCGGGCCGGGCATATTTGGGCTCGAGCGTGGTGCAGCCGGCGAGCGAGGCGGCGGCGAGCAGGGCGGCGATCTTCCTCACAGGGCCGGCGCCTCCCGCTCGGTCAGGACCAAAGTCTCGCGCCGCCGCGCGAACAGGCGCCGGACGAGGACGAAGAACAGGGGCACGAAGAAGATGGCGAGAATGGTCGCGGCGATCATCCCGCCCATCACCGCGGTTCCGATCGCGACCCGGCTGCGGGCGCCGGCGCCGGTCGAGACGGCGAGCGGCAGGACTCCGAACACGAAGGCGAGGCTGGTCATCAGGATCGGCCGGAGGCGCAGCCGCGCGCCCTCGATCGCCGCGGCGAGCGCCGTCTTGCCTTCCTTCTCGGCGAGCTCGGCGAACTCGACGATCAGGATGGCGTTCTTGGCGGAAAGGCCCATCGTGGTGAGCAGGCCGACCTGGAAATAGACGTCGTTGTCGAGGCCGCGGATCGCCACCGCCAGCGCGGCGCCGAGCAGGCCCAAAGGCACGACCATCAGCACCGAGATCGGGATCGACCAGCTTTCGTAGAGGGCGGCGAGGCAGAGGAAGACGACGAGCAGCGACAGAGCGTAGAGATAGGGCGCCTGCCCGCCCGACAGGCGCTCCTGGTAGGAAAGGCCGCTCCAGTCGACGCCGACGCCCGGCTCCTTGGCGGCGAGCGCGGCCATCCGGTCCATTGCCTCGCCCGAGCTGTGGCCTTCCGCCGCCTGGCCCTGGAATTCGTAGGCGGGAACGCCGTTGAAGCGGCCGAGGCTGGAAGGCGCGCGGCCCCAGCTGGTGCTGGCGAAGGACGAGAAGGGCGCCATCTGGCCGTTCGACGAGCGGACGAACCAGCTGGCGAGGTCCTCGGGCCGGCTGCGATAGGGCGCGTCGCCCTGGACGAAGACCCGCTTCACCCGGCCGCGGTCGATGAAGTCGTTGACGTAATTGCCGCCCCACGCCGCCGACAGGGTCGAATCGACGTCGGCCTGGGAGAGGCCGAGGGCGCCGATCTTGGCCTGGTCCTCGTTGACCTCGAGCGTCGGATTGTCCTCGAGAGTCGATAGGCGGACGGAGGCCAAGCCCGGATCCGCCATCGCCGCGGCGAGGATGCGGTCGCGCGCCCCCTTGAAATCGTCGCGCGAGAGGGAGCCGGTGTTCAAGAGCTCCATGGTGAAGCCGCTCGACTGGCCGAGGCCGCGAACCGGCGGCGGGTTCAAGGCGAAGAACTGGACGTCGCGAAGCACGCCCAGGCTTCGGGTCGCGCGCTGGGTGATGGCCTGGGCGTTGTTTTGGCTGCCCTTGCGCTCGTCCCAGGGCGCCAGAGCGAGGAAGCCGCGGCCGGCATTCTGGCCGGAGCCGGCCTGGTTGCCGCCGACCACGGTGAACAGGGCCGTCACGTTCTTCTTCTCTTTGCCCATGAAGTAGCGCTCGACCGCCTTGGCGGCCTCGAGGGTCCGCGCCTGGGTGGCGCCGGGGGCGAGGGTGAACTGGAGCTGGGCGAAGCCCTGGTCCTCGCTGGGGAGGAAGCTGGTCGGAAGGCGCAGGAAGACGAAGACGAGCAGGGCGGTCAGCACGACGTAGAGAAGCATCATCGGCCGCGCCCGCTCGATCGTCCAGGCGACGCCGCGCCGGTAGCGCTCGCGGCTGCGGTCGAACCAGGCGTTGAAGCGGGCGCCGACGCGGTGGGCGTGGGCGGTGAAGCTTCCTTCCTCGGCCGTCCGCTCCGCCTCGCTCTTCGGTGGCTTGAGCAGGGTCGCGGTGAGGGCGGGCGAGAGGACCAAGGCGACGATCACCGACAGGATCATCGAGGAGACCATGGTGATCGAGAATTGCCGGTAGATGACCCCGACCGAGCCTCCGAAGAAGGCCATCGGCAGGAACACCGCGGAGAGGACGAGGGCGATGGCGATCAGCGCCGTCTGGATCTCGTCCATCGACTTCACCGTCGCGTCGTGCGGCGACAGGCCCTCCTCGTGCATCAGCCGCTCGACATTCTCGACGACGACGATGGCGTCGTCGACCAGCAGGCCGATCGAGAGGACGAGACCGAACAGGGTCAGGGTGTTGATGGTGAAGCCGAACACGGCGAGCACGCCGAACGTGCCGAGCAGCACGACCGGGACGGCGATCGCCGGCACCAGGGTCGCCCGCCAGCTCTGCAGGAAGACGAACATGACGATGACGACCAGCACCACCGCCTCGAAGAGGGTCTTCACCACCTCGTGGATCGACAGCTTGATGAAGGCGGTGCTGTCGTTCGGGTAGGCGTATCGGAAGCCCTGCGGGAAGTTCCTGGCCCGAGCGTCGACCTCGGCGCGGACCAGCTTGGCGGTCTTCAGGGCGTCGGCGCCGGGGGCGAGCTGGATGGCGATGCCGGCGCCGGGATGGCCGTTGAGGCGCGAGAGGTTGCCGTAATTCTCGCTGCCGAGCTCGACCCGGGCGACGTCCTTCAAAGTGACGTTGGCGC
>JAXDPL010000114.1:0-8608 GCA_034668385.1 Sphingomonadales bacterium
GTCTACGAGCACGGCCGCAACGCCGGCGAGTTCGCCCAATATGTCGAATTGGTCGGGATGAGCCCGGCCGAGGCGCTCGCCACCGCCACCACCGGCGCCGCCCGGCTGCTCGGAATGGAGAACGAGATCGGCCGCCTCGCCCCCGGCTACTCGGCCGACCTCATCGCCGTCAGCGGCGATCCCCTGACGGACGTGCGCGTGCTCGAGCATGTCGAATTCGTCATGGTGAAAGGCCGAGTCATCCCGTGAGCACCAACCCCGCCACCGCCTCCGCCCTCTACCGCGCGCAGATCGGCCCCTGGGTCCGCTACCGGCTGCAGCACACGCCCGGGGCGTTCAAGATACCCGCCGTGGGCCTCGACATCTTCGTCGTCCGCGAGTTCCTGAACGCCGAGGAATGCCGCCAGGTGATCGAGCTGGTCGACAAGGACCGCGTGCCCTCCGGCCTTCTCGCCCCGACCGACGACCCCGAGTTCCGAACCAGCGAGAGCTGCAACCTGCGTCTCACCGATCCGATCAATATTCGGGTCGAAGAGAAGATAAACGGCCTGATGGGGATCGATCCACGCCACGGCGAGACCATCCAGGGTCAGCGCTACGCCGTCGGCCAGCAGTTCAAGGAGCATCACGACTTCTTCTATCCGTCCGAACCCTATTGGCCCGAGCAGGAGCGGCAGGGCGGCCAGCGCACCTGGACGGCGATGATCTTCCTGAACGAGCCCGAAGGCGGCGGCCAGACCGCCTTCCCCAAGGCCAACGTTCGGGTTACCCCGCGCACCGGCAACCTGCTCGCCTGGAACAATCTCAACGAGGCGGGCGATCCCAACATGTACTCGCTCCACACCGGCCTGCCGGTCGAGGGCGGAGTCAAATATGTGATCACCAAATGGTATCGCGAGCGGCCCTGGGGCTGGTACGCCCAGCAGGGCGTCGAGCCGGCCCGGCTTTACTGATGTCCCGTCATCGGCGCGAATGTCCTGTCATTCCCGCGAAAGCGGGAATCCCGCTTATTTTCCTCGCCGCGACACCCAATGAAGAAGCGGGACCCCCGCTTTCGCGGGGGTGACGAATTCGCTATTCGAGCGAGGCGTTTTTCAATCCCGCTTTTTTCAATCCCGCTTTCCTCCCTGAGGATCCCAGCCATGAAAAAGACGCTTCTCCTCCTCACCGGCGCCGTGACCGTCGGGGCTGGGTTCTTCATCGCCACCTCCGGCCAGGCCGCCGTCTTAGCGGCGGCAGCCGTCCCAACCCCGAGGCAGACGGAGGGCGAGAAGCTCGCTCGCCTGTTCCGCGACAGCGACGAGGCCTCGCTCCGCCGTAACCCGATCCAGGCCCTGTTCCGGGGCGATATGCGCTACGCCGGCGAGTTCGGCGATTATATCACCGACCGCTACGTCGCCGGCGAGAAGGCCGCTGCGCAGGCGGACCTCGCCGCCCTCGCCCGGATCGACCGCGCCAAGCTCACGCCCGACGAGCGCATCTCCTACGACGTCTTCAAATGGCAGACCGACCTGACTTTGCGCGGCTACGCGCCGGGCCTCGTCAAGGCGACGATCGAGCGGCCGATCGACCATTTCGGCGGCTTCCAGGTGTTCGTGCCGGACTTGAGCTCCGGAGAGGGCGCCGCCCCGTTCAAGACCGTCGCCGACTATGAGAATAACCTGAAGCGGCTCGGCGGCTACATCGTCTATCTCGACCGGGCGATCGCCCGCATGCGCCAGGGCATGGCCGACGGGATCGTCAATCCGAAGCTGGTGATGAAGAACGTCGTCGACCAGCTCGACGCGATCATCGGCACCGGAGTCGAGGGCTCGACCTTCTACAAGCCGATCACCAACTTTCCCGCGACGATCCCCGCCGCCGAGCAGGCGCGGATCAAGGCCGAATATGCCGCCTTCATCCGCGACCGGCTCAATCCCGCCCACGCGCGGCTCCGCGACTTCATCAAGACCGAATATCTGCCCAAGGCGCGCGACGCGGTCGGGCTTGGCGCGATGCCGGGCGGGCCGGCGCTCTATCGCTACCTGGTCGAGGCGAACACGACGACGACGATGACTCCGGAGGAGATCCACCAGCTCGGCCTGCGCGAGGTCGATCGCATCCACGGCGAGATGGAGAAGGTCAAGAACCAGGTCGGCTTCAAGGGCGACCTCCACCGCTTCGCCGACTTCCTGCGCTCCGACCCGCGCTTCAAGCCGGCGACGGCGGCGGCGATGCGCGACGCCTTCCTCGCCATCGACCGCCGCGTCGGCGAAGTCGTTGGACGGGACTTCGACACCATCCCGAAGACCCCGCTCGAGATCCGCCCCGACCCGCCCTATCGCGAGAAGACCTCGGCCGGCGGCGAGTATAACCAGGGCACGCCCGACGGCTCGCGCCCCGGCATCTTCTACTACAACAGCTACGACCTCCCCTCCCGCTATACCTGGGGCTACGAGACCCTGTTCCTCCACGAAGGGCGGCCCGGCCACCATTTCCAGATCAGCCTGGCGCAGGAGAACACAAAGCTCCCCGCCTTCCAGCGCTTCGGCGGCAACACCGCTTATGTCGAGGGCTGGGCGCTCTATTCCGAGAGCCTCGGCTACGAGCTCGGCTTCTACACCGACCCGTACCAGAATTACGGCCACCTCAATGACGAGATCCTGCGCGCCATGCGCCTCGTCGTCGACACCGGCATCCATGCCAAGGGCTGGGGCCGCGACCAGGCGATCAAATACATGCTCGACAATTCGGCGATGAGCCCGACCGACGCCACCGCCGAGGTCGAGCGCTACATCGCAATCCCGGGCCAGGCGCTCGCCTACAAGGTCGGCCAGCTCACCATCCGCCGCCTCCGCACCCGCGCCGAGCAGGCGCTCGGCCCGAAGTTCGACGTCAAGGACTTCCACGCCCAGGTGCTGATGTCCGGCGCCCTGCCGATGCGGGTGCTCGAGGAAAAGATCGACGCCTGGATCGCGGCGAAGAAACGCGGCGCCTGAGCCAGTCCTCCCTGTCGCCGAAGGCGATGGGGAGGGTGTTGGAGCTTTGGACTGCCCCCAGCTGTCCAAGATCGGGTCCGGGGGACCCGATCTCGCTCCAACACGCACGCAGTGCGGTGGAGGGGCCTTACCGAGTCAGACTTGCCCCTCCACCAGGCTTCGCCTGGTCCCCCTCCCCATGCGCTTCGCGCACAGGGAGGACGAGGGGAAAACCGGGGCAGTATCCATTTGGCGATTAGCTTACAAACCCACTGAGGCTGCAAAGCCTAGCCATATCGCAAAACAATAGGCTCCGTAGATCAAGAGCGCGAGCAAGGCGGTATAGAGCAAGCAGCCGACCGGGTGAGCAGTAACCGCGCAACCCGGGTTGTCGTCGCCACGCTCGATCTCCTCAGGGCTGTAGCCGGGCTCATCCACTATTCCGGCTTTCCACCGGCTTATGCTTCAATGCCCTGTTCATGGCGCCTTCTAGCCGATGTCGCCCTCGTCGAGCCAGACGGTCGGGCTCTGCTTGACCACGGCCTTGACCACGCTGGTCTCGTAGCGCCGCACCGCCGGGTCGGAGGAAAGGTGGGACTCGGCGAAGGCGTTGAACTCGGCCATGTTGCGGGTGACGACGAGCAGCAGCAGGTCGACCGAGCCGGCGATGTTGAGGAGCAGCTGGACCTCCCTCGCCGCCACGAGGCGGTGACGGAGGGCGGCGATGCCCTTGCCCTCGCCATGCTCGTGCACCTGGACCTGGACGATGGCGCGGAGGCGATCGGCACTGACTTCGGGCGCCAGGACAGCGGTGTCGGCCTCGATCAGGCCGTCCTCCCTGAGGCTCCGCACCCGCCGCGCGATGGCGGAGGGCGACAGCGCCACCTCCCGCGCCAGCGCCTCGGCCGTGGCGAGATTGTCGGCCTGGAGCAGGTTCAGCAAGGCGACGTCGAAGCGGTCGAGTTTCCTGTTCATGCAATCTGGCCGCCCTTTCGCGCCGTTTATTGGCATAAACCACGCCGTAAATTCGCGCAAAAAGCGCGGCGGCCGATCCATATTCACGGCCGTGAACCATTTCACCTTGGGGAAGTAAGATGTTGAGCTTTCGTACCGCTTTCGCCGCTCTGCTGCTCGCCGGCACCGGCGGCGCCCTGGCCCAGACCGGCCCGGCCCCGGCGCCCGCCGCCGGCGCGCCGCAGCCGCCGCCCGACATGGCGGTCACCCGGGACGAGGTGCGCCGGACGGCCGCCGAGCTCGCCGGCTTGCTCGAGGAGAATTACGTCTTCCCGGACGTGGCGAAGCGCTACGCGGCGACGCTGCGCGCCAATGCCCAAAGCGGCGCCTATGACGGCATCGTGTCCGGCCGCGGGCTCGCCGAGCGGCTGACCGCGGACCTCCGCGCCGTCTCGCCGGACAATCATTTGCGAGTCCGTGTCGGCCCGCCACCCGATGTCGGCGGCCGCCGCATCGTCGTGCGCGAAGGCGGTCCGGCCCCGGCCGAGGCTCGGGCCGCCGCCCCGGAGGTCCGCCGCGCGCTGCCGTTCGAGCCGATCGAGGAGGCGCGCTGGCTCGCGCCCGGCATCGCCTATATCCGCTTCAACATCTTCCCGGGCGATCCCGAGACGGTGGCGGCGGTCGACCGCTTCATGAAGGAGCATGCCGACGCCAAGGCGATCATCTTCGACAACCGCACTCACCATGGCGGCGGCCTCGCCGAGATGGACGCGATGTTCCCCTACCTGTTCGGCAAGCCGACGAGCCTGGTCCGAATGGACACGCGCGCCTCAGTGGACCGCACGCGCGGCAGCCCGATGGGCGACGCCCGCCTGCGCCTCGTCCCGACCCAGCAGGACGTGGTGAGCCGCGACCATTATGTGGAGCCGAGCAAGGCCGAGAAAAGGCTGTTCGGCGCCAAGGTCTTCGTCCTCACCTCGGGCGCGACCGCTTCGGCCGCCGAGCACATGACGCTGGCGCTGAAGCGCACCCACCGCGCCACCATCGTCGGCGAGCCGACCGCCGGCGCCGGCAATTACGGTGGCCAGAACCCACTCGACGACGGCCGGTTCAGCGTCTTCATCCCCGTCGGCCGCACCTACGATCCCGACACCGGCCAAGGCTGGGAAGGCACCGGAGTCGCGCCCGACGTGGCGGTCCCCGCCGACCGCGCCCTCTACGAGGCTTTGGTGAGGAGCGGAGTCGCCGCCCCGGACGCCGAACGGATCGCGGCGGAGGTCAAGCCGAAAGGCTCGATGGCCCGAAGGGTTCCGCGAGCCGGTTGAGAGGGATCCTCCCCCGGATTTCCAGGGGAGGAACTATCAGGCCAGCGCCTCGGCGATCAGCTTGCGGCTGTTGTCGATCCCGTAGAGGGCGATGAAGCTACCCATTCGGGGGCCTTGGCTGGTGCCGAGCAGGGTTTCGTAGAGGGCGCGGAACCAGTCCCGGAGGGGCTCGAAGCCGTGTGCCTTGCCGACTTCGAAGACCATGTTCTGGATCGTCTCGGCGGACGCGTCGGACGGCAAGGCGGCGAGGCGCGCATCGAGATCGCGCAGCGCCTCGGCCTCCTTGGCGTCGGGCGCGCGCTTCCTCAGCGAGCCGGCGACGAAATCGCGGAAGTAGGCGAGGGCGTAGCCGATCAGCGCGTCGAGCTCCGGATGGGTCTCGGGCGACGCGTCGGACGCGTAGCTTTTGACGAAGCCCCAGAGCAGGTCCTTGTCGTCGGTCGAGGCGACGCCGACGAGGTTGAGGAGCAAAGCGAAGCTGAGCGGCATTCGCGCCAGCGGCACCTTGCCGGCATGGACATGGTGGACCGCATTGCCGAGCTGCTGCTCGATCGGCTGATTGGGGTAGGCGGCGAGGAATTGCTGATATTCGTCCACCGCTTTGGGGATGATTCCGAACGAGAGTTGCTTCGCCTTCCTCGGCTCGCGGTAGAGGTAGAAGACGAGGCTCTCCTCCGGCGCGTAGGTCAGCCATTCGTCGAGGGTGACGCCGTTGCCGCGGGTCTTCGAGATCTTCTCGCCATTCTCGTCGAGGAACAATTCGTAGTTGAAGCCTTCGGGCGGGCGTGCGCCGAGCGCTCGGACGATCTTCGAGCTTTGCGTCACGCTGTCGATGAGGTCCTTGCCCGACATCTCGTAGTCGACGCCGAGCGCGTACCAGCGCATCGCCCAGTCGACCTTCCACTGCAGCTTGGCGCCGCCGGCGAGGATCGACTGCTCGACGCTCTGGCGCGTCTCCGGATCGGTGTAGCGCACGATGCCGCCCGCCGCTTCCACTACCTCGACGGGCACCTGCAGCACCTTGCCGCTCTCTGGGCTGATCGGCAGGATTGGCGAATAAGTCTGGCGCCGCTCCTCGCGCAGGGTCGGGAGCATGACGCCCATGATCTCGTCATATTTGCGCAGCACCTGGCGCAGCGCCCCGTCAAAGCGGCCGGAGCCGTAGCAATCGGACGAGGCGAGGAACTCATAGTCGAAGCCGAACCGGTCGAGGAATTCCCGGAGCAAATTGTTGTTGTGCGCCGCATAGCTCTCATGCCCGCACCCATAGGGATCGGGCACCCGCGACAGCGGCTGGTCGAGATGCTGGTGCATCATCTCCTGGTGCGGGACTCCTGGCGGGACCTTGCGCATGCCGTCCATGTCGTCGGAGAAAGCGATGAGCCGGCTCGGCCAATCGACCATCTCCGACAAAGCGTGGCGGACCATCAGGGTGCGGGCCACCTCCTGGAAGGTGCCGAGATGGGGGAGGCCGGAGGGGCCGTATCCGGTCTCGAACACGATCTCGCCGGCCGGCGGGCCCTCCGGATAGCGCTTCAGCAGCTTGCGCGCTTCCTCGTAAGGCCAGGCCTTCGATACCAAAGCGGCGGACCGAAGCTCCTCCGGGACGTTCACAGTTGCCCTTTCGTTCCCGCTGCGCCATTTCCTGGGAATGGCCGCCTCTTTGCCTTATCCCGCGCTCCACGCAACCCATGGCGGCATCTGGCTGACGGGGCCGGACGGAGAGACTCGGGCGCTCGGCCGGCGGGAGGCGATCGCGCGCGCCGCCGAGACTCCCGCGATCATGCTCAACGCGCCGCTGATCGGCCAGCGGCTCGGCTATCCCGATTTGTCAGGCCTCGACCTGCTCGAGCTGTTCGCCTTCGTCCACCCCGCTTGCTTCGCGGTGCCGACGCCCAAGGGCATCGCCGAAGCGCTGGGCCTGGAGCCGCCTTCTTCGGACGCGGAGGCCGCGCCCTTCCTGCTGCGCGTCGCCGAAACGTTGCTCGAGCGGCTGCGGGGGGACTGGCCGGAGCGCGAGGGGGCCTGGGCTTCGGCCCAGTCGCTCTTTCGCCTGCGCTGGACCTGGGCGCCCGCGGTGGCCGAGCGGCTGAAGCGGCCGGAGCGGGACGAACGCTGGCTCTTCTCGCGCCTGCCCGAATGGGAGGAGACGAGCGGACGCCCCCCGCCGACGACGGTGCGGATCGATCCCGAGGAAGCGGTGGCGCGGCTCGGGGGGCTGGTCGGCGACGGCGCGGAGGTCCGCCACGGCCAACGCGATTATGCCGCGGCGGCGGCCGACGTCTTCGCCCCGCGCGCCGCCCGTGATCGCCCCAACCTCCTCCTCGCCGAAGCGGGCACCGGGATCGGCAAGACGCTGGGCTATCTCGCGCCGGCCACGCTCTGGGCGGAGCGGGCCGACGGCGCCGTCTGGGTCTCGACCTACACCAAGGCGCTCCAGCGCCAGCTCGACCGCGAAGGCGCGCGCCTGTTCCCCGATCCGGCCGAGCGGCGGAAGAAGGTCGTGATCCGCAAGGGCCGCGAGAATTATCTCTGCCTGCTCAATCTCGAGGACGCGCTGCAGGGCGGCTTCTCGGGCCGCGCCGCGATCCTCGCCCAGCTGGTCGCGCGCTGGGCGGCTTACTCGAAGGACGGCGACATGGTCGGCGGGGACCTGCCGGGCTGGCTCGTCAGCCTGTTCCGCCGCGCCGGCGCGACCGCGCTCACCGACCGGCGCGGCGAGTGCGTCTATGCCGGTTGCCCGCATTACCGAAAATGCTTCATCGAGCGGGCAGCGCGGGCGAGCCAGGAGGCGGACCTGGTCATCGCCAACCACGCGCTCGTCATGGTCAACGCCGCGCGCGGCCGCGACCTCGCCAACGCGCCCACCCGGATCGTCTTCGACGAGGGCCATCATCTGTTCGAGGCCGCCGATTCGACCTTCGCCGCGGCGCTGACCGGCCAGGAGGCGATCGAGATGCGGCGCTGGATCGTCGGCCCGGAAGGGCGGAGCCGGGGGCGGCGGCGCGGCCTCGCCGCCCGGCTGATGGACGTCGCCTCCTACGACGAAGCGGGGGCGGCGGCGCTCGAGCAGGCGGTCGCGGCGGCCCAGCTCCTCCCCGGCGATTCCTGGCTCGGCCGGATCGCCGAGGGCCTGCCGTTCGGCACGGTCGAGAAGCTGCTCGCGGCGGTCCGGGCCACGGTCTACGCCCGAGCCACCGCCCAGGACGCCGGCTACGGCATCGAGACCGAGATGGCCGAGCTGGACGGCGCCATCGTCGAGGCGGCCGCGCCCGCGGTCGAGGCCCTGGAGCTTCTGATGCGCCCGCTGGTCGCGCTCGGCAACCGGTTGCAGGCCGTGCTGGAGGACGCGCCGGACTGGCTCGACGGCGC
>JAXDPL010000115.1:0-6243 GCA_034668385.1 Sphingomonadales bacterium
GACATGCTGATGCGGATCGCCGTGCAGGAAGCGAGGAAGACCCTCCCCGACGCGCTCGCCGAGGTCCGCGAAGCCGTCGACTTCTGCCGCTATTACGCGGCGCAGGCGCGAAAGCATCTCCAGCCGATCGAGCTTCCCGGTCCGACCGGGGAACGCAACGTGCTGAGGATGGAGGGGCGCGGCGCCTGGGTGTGCATCGCGCCGTGGAATTTCCCGCTCGCCATCTTCCTCGGCCAGGTCTCGGCGGCGCTCGCGGCGGGCAACAGCGTCATCGCCAAGCCCGCCTCGCAGACGCCCCAGATCGCCGCTTATGCGGTCGGGCTGGCCCATGAGGCGGGCATCCCGGAGGACGCCCTGATCCTTGCCGCCGGCCGGCGCGACATGGGCCAGAAGCTTATGGAGGATGTCCGTATCGCCGGAGTCGCCTTTACCGGCTCGACGGCGACCGCCAAGACCATCGCGCGCACCCTGATCGCCGACGATCATCGCGACATCATCCCGCTGATCGCCGAGACGGGCGGGGTCAACGCGATGATCGTCGATTCGACCGCGCTTCCCGAGCAGGTGGTGCTGGACGTGATCACCTCGGCCTTCCGTTCGGCCGGCCAGCGCTGCTCGGCGCTTCGTCTCCTGGTCCTTCAGGAGGATGTCGCCGAGCGGACCCTGGAGATGCTGTCCGGCGCGATGGAGACATTGATCGTCGGCGACCCGGCCGATCCGCGCACCGACGTCGGGCCGGTGATCGACAAGCCTTCCTACGACAAATTGATGGGCCGCCGCGAAGCCATGAAGGGCCGCATCGTGAAGACGGTCGCGGTTCCGGCGGAAGGCCTCTTCGTGCCGCCGACCCTGATCCGGATCGACGCGATCGAGGATCTGCGCGAGGAATGGTTCGGGCCGCTGCTCCACGTCACGACGTGGAAAGGGGGCGACCTCGCCGAGACGGTGCGGCGGGTCAATTCGTCGGGCTTCGGCCTCACCATGGGCCTTCACAGCCGAATCGCCCGCGCCGCCGAGACGGTCGAGGAGACTGGAACGGTCGGCAACCTCTACGTCAACCGCTCGATGATCGGCGCGATCGTCGGCTCCCAGCCGTTCGGCGGCGAGGGCCTCTCCGGCACCGGCCCCAAGGCGGGCGGGCCCCACTACCTCCCCCGCTTCTGCGCCGAACGGGTGACCAGCACCGACACCACCTCCGCCGGCGGCAACGCGACTTTGCTCAGTCTGGAGGATGTTGGGTTATGATGATTTCACTGGTCGAACTTGCCGGAAACGTTTACTTTCCTGCCTGTGCCGACCGTCCTGCGCATCGACGGCTACAGCTTCTATTTCTACAGCCATGAGCCGAACGAGCCGCCGTAGGTTCACGTCGATCGGGCGGAACATACTGCCAAGATCTGGCTGGAAGAGGTAGCTGTGGCGCGGAACCTCGTCTTTCGGACGAAGCAGCTCAATGGTATCCTAACCCGTGTCGCGGAGCACCGATCGATGCTCCTGGAGGCCTGGCATGAATTTTTTGACGCCGATTGCTGACGAGCGCGTCGCAGACGTGCGCTTCGGCGAGGCCCAACTGGTCGTCGAATTGATGAATGGGAGGACCATCGCCGTCCCGTTGGCTTGGTACCCCCGGTTGTTCGAAGCCACGCCTGCGCAGCGCGCCAACTGGCAGAGGGCAGGGGGTGGATACGGAATCCACTGGCCGGAGATCGACGAAGACCTGGCCGTCGAGGGCCTTCTGCGGGGCGCCCCGGCACCTGGATCTGAAATAGGCATGGCAAAAGTCGGCGAAATCTCGGACGAAGATGCCTTGGTCAGCGTCTTCAGCTCCACCGCGATTGAACGGGCGCGCTTCTCGCTCAAGGCCCGCACCCTGGACATTTGGTACAAGGGTGGAGATCGCTACACCTATTTCGATGTGCCGATGGAGACCTACCAAACGCTCCGGTCCGCCTCTTCCGCCGGCGAGTTCGTCAATCGCGAGATCAAGCCGCGTTACCGCTATGAGATCGAGGAGCGCCGTCGCCGCTTCCGTCCGGGCTGAGGTCGAACGAATCTTTCCTTGCCGCGAGAGGGAGCGATGCGCCACGATCGGCGCATGATCCTTCTCGCCGCGCTCGCCCTCGCCGGCTCCGTCCTCGCCGATGAAGCCCGCGCCTGGGAGCCGGCGCTGCGGGCCGCCGAGAGGGACCTTTGCAGCAAGCAGGTGGCGCTGCTCGGGGAGAACGGATTTCACGGCGACGGCAAGACGCCCGTCTTCAAGACGGAGTTGATCAGGCGGCTGGTGACGCGGTGCGGTTACCGCGCCGTCTTCTTCGAGGCGGGCCATTACGACTTCCTGGCGGTCCAGCGCGCGGTGCGTCGCCGCGAGCCGGTGACGGAGGACATGGTCTCTTCCGCAATCGGCGCCATCTGGAACAGGGACCGGGAGGTGGCCCCGCTGGTCGCTTTCCTGACGCAGCAGGCGCGGGCCGGGCGTCTGACGCTGGGCGGCCTCGACGACCAGCTGGGCGCCATGGGCGCCTTCTACTCGCTGAAGGCGATGCCCACCGAGCTCGCCCGGTTCCTGCCGCCGGGGCGGCGCGAGCCGTGCGAGGCCGCGCTTGGGCAGCGCATGCGGTTTGAATATTCGGACGCCTCGGCTCACGACCCGGCGAGCATCGCGCGCGTCCAGGACTGTGTCGGGCGGATGCGCGGCGCTGTGCTGGCGAGCCGCGCCGATGCGGCGTCCCGCGAGGAATATTTGGAGCTGCTCGCCAACATCGAGCGGGCCCTCCAGCGCGAATTCGTCGAGATGCCGATCCGCATCGCGGGGCGGGACCGATCGATGTACCTCAACTTCCGCTGGCTTGCCGCACGGCTGAAGCCCGGCGAGAAGATCATCGTCTGGGCCGAGAACGTGCATATCGCCAAGGACCCGGCGCTGATTGCCGAATTCTCGGCCGGCAGCAATTTGGGCGCGCGGCTGCACCGCGAATATGGCAGGCGGGCGTTCGCGCTGGGCTTTTCGGCGGCGGGCGGCGCGTTCCACTGGACGCCGCGGGAGCCGAAGCCCATCCTGCCCGCTTCCGCCGACTCGCTCGAGGGTGTGCTGACGGGCCGCGGCGGCGACGAGGCAGTCTATGCGGGCCCGGCGGCGCTGGCGGCGCTCGGCGTGCGGCCTTCCACCCTGTTCGATCACCGCGCCGCCGTCACCGCACGCTGGGCAGGGATCTACGATGGCGTCGTCGTCTTCCGCACCGAGCGGCCGCCGGTGCGCACCGACGAGTAGGCTAGCCAGTCCGGCCGCCGACGCGCTAGCGTTGCCCGCATGACCGACCTCACCCACTTCATCGCCGGCCTGCCCAAGGCCGAGCTGCATATCCACATCGAAGGGAGCCTCGAGCCCGAGCTGATGTTCGAGCTCGCCCGTCGCAACCGCATCGAGATACCGTTCGCCTCGGTCGAGGAGGTGCGGGCCGCCTACAGCTTCTCGAACCTCCAGGACTTTCTCGACATCTATTACCGGGGCGCCGACGTGCTCCGCACCGAGGCGGATTTCCGCGACCTCGCCGCCGCTTATTTCGACCGGGCGGCGGCCGACTCGGTCACCCACGCCGAGATCTTCTTCGACCCCCAGACCCACACCGACCGCGGAATCGACTTCGACGTGGTGATGCGCGGCCTCACCGCCGGCATGGCCGAGGCGAGGGCGCGACACGGGATCACGTCTAAGCTCATCCTCTGCTTCCTTCGCCACCTCGACGAGGAGGCCGCGTTCGCGACTCTTCGGCAGGCCGAGCCTTGGCTGGAGCGGATCGAGGCGGTCGGCCTCGACAGCTCCGAGGTCGGCCATCCGCCCGAGAAGTTCGCCCGGGTCTTCGCCGCCGCCGCCGAGCGCGGGCTGAAGCGGGTCGCCCATGCCGGCGAGGAGGGGCCGCCCGCCTATGTCTGGGAAGCGCTCGACCTGCTCCACGTCGACCGGCTCGACCACGGCAACCGCTCGATGGAGGATCCGGCGCTGGTCGAGCGGCTGGCGCGCGAGGGGATGGTGCTCACCGTCTGCCCGCTGTCCAACCTCAAGCTCTGCGTGGTCAAATCCATGTCCGAGCACCCGGTCGACCACATGCTGGCGGCCGGGCTCAAGGTCACCCTGAACTCGGACGATCCCGCTTATTTCGGCGGCTATATCAACGCCAATTACCGCGCTGCCGCCGAGGGCCGGGGGCTGAGCCGCGACCAGCTCGCCGGAATTGCGAGGAACAGCTTCGAAGGGTCCTTCCTTGCCGCGGACGAAAAGGCGCGGCAGGTCGCGAGGCTGGAGGGCTATCTGCAGGATCAGGGAGGCGGAGCATGATCTTTCATCTGTCGGCCGACGCCGACGATCCGAAGCGGGCGGCGGAGCTGGTCGCCGCATTGTGGGGCGGCAAGGCCTATCCCTTCCCGCCGATCGGCATCGGCTCGTGGGTCGCGATGGCCGGGGACGAGCGCAACACGACCTTCGAATTCTACGCGCGCGGCACGCAATTGCGTCCGGGCGAGGGCGATGCGGAGGGCATCATCGCCCTTGCGGAGGGCGCCCCCTACGGGGCCAGCCACGCGGCGATCGCGACGCACCTTTCGGTCGAGGAGGTCAAGGCACTGGCGGCCCGCCACGGCGCTCCGGCCAAGGCCTGCGTGCGCGGCGGGCTGTTCGGCGTGATCGAGGTCTGGATCGAGGAACGCTTCATGCTCGAGGTCCTCACCCCGGAGATGCAGGCCCAATATCTCGAGCATATCACCCCGGCCAATTGGGAGCGGATGCTGGCGGCCGGCCCGCCGAGGCAGGCTGCCTGACTCAAGGGCGCTGACCCTAGCCTACGTCACCCCCGCGAAAGCGGGGGTCCCGCTTCTTCTTCGCCGCTGTGCCCAAGCGGGATTCCCGCTTTCGCGGGAATGACGATTATTCCTGCCCCTGCGGTTCCTTGCCGGAGGGCTCGTCGCCGTCCTCCGTCACCCGCTTCACCTCCGGATAGGGCATGATCAAGGTCCCGTCCGGAGCCGCCGTGAAGGTGGTCTGGCTCGGATAGGCAAGCTGGATGTCCTCGCGGTTGAAGCGGTCGAGGATGGCCAGGCAGAGGGCGTGGCGGGCGGCGAACACCTCGTCGTAATTGGTCGAGTGGACGTCGAACTGCAGCTCGAAGTCCAATGTCGAGGCGCCGAAGCCGGTCATCCCGCAGCGTACAAGGCTCGTCTTCGGCTGGGCCTCTACCATTTCCTTCAGCATCCCCGGCACCCGCGCGCAGACCTCCGGCGGAGTCTGGCAGATCAGCCCGAGCGTCATCACGATCCGCCGATGTTCGAGATGCGCGAAATTGTGGATCTGCTGCTCGAGCAACTTGGCGTTGGCGACGACGACCTGCTCGCCGGAGAGGGAGCGGATCCGGGTGGTCTTGAGGCCGATATTCTCGACATTGCCGCTGACGTCGCCGAAGCGGATGCTCTCGCCCTTGCGGAACGGCTTGTCGAACAGGATCGAGAGCGCCGCGAACAAGTCCGAGAAGATGCCCTGCGCGGCGAGGCCGATGGCGATGCCGCCGATGCCGAGGCCGGCGACGAGGCCGGTGACGTTCACCCCGAGATTGGCGAGGATGAGGATGATCGCGATCGCGAACAGGGTGATGGTGACGAGCAGCCGGATGATCCCGACCGCCGAGCCCAAGGTGGAGTGGCTGTGCTCGTCGCCGCCGACGCGCAGCTCGACATAGCCGAGCACCAGCTCGCGCGCCCAGATCGCCGCCTGGATGGCGAAGGCGATGACGAACAGGACGTGGATCAGGGCGAGCAGGGAGGGCGGCGTGAAGGCGTGCTCGGCGACCAACTCGGCCGCGACCAGCACCATGAAGTAGAATTTGGTCTTGGCGAGCACCCGGGCAAAGATCACCGGCCAGTGCGGGTCGGTGCCGAGCCGGGCGATCAGCTTGCAGCCCAAGGACCGGATGGCGAGCATGGCGAGGACCAGCCCGGTCGCGATCGCGGCGGCGATGACGATCCCGACCGCGTTGCCGCCGACCCACTGGCCGACGTCGCTGGCCAGCCGCTCGCTCTTCTGGGTGACGTTGAGGGCGGCGTCGGAGACGCGCCCGTCCTGCAAGAGGATCATCAGGCCGCTTCCGCCCCGATCTTGTCCGCCGCCTCGCGCGCCATCTGAGCCTCCGCCTGCCGTTTGGACCTGGCGCCGCTCTTTGCCTTGGCGAAGGCCTTCTCGTCCACCCTCGCTTTCTCCTC
>JAXDPL010000116.1:0-24945 GCA_034668385.1 Sphingomonadales bacterium
CAGGCATCCCCGCTGCGAATCGTCGCGTGAGACATAATGTGAAGGAGGCGGTTGACCCGGTGCGAGCGGCGTGATCGGCTGAACAGCGGTGCTGAGACTCATCGTCTTCAACGTTCTGCTGTTCGGCTGCTTCTTGTACGCGCTGCTTAGGGGCGGCGGACCGGAGAAGGCAGCGGCGACGATCCTTGTTATCGGCTCACTGCTCACTCCAGCTCTAGCCACCACCCAGTTTTCGAACCGGTTCAGTTCCGTTGAGATGGGCATCTTCGCCGTCGATCTGGTCGGCTTGATCGCCCTCCTGCTGGTTGCGTTGTTCGCGGAAAGGTATTGGCCGATATGGGTGGCAGCGCTTCAGGCCATCAGCACTGCAGCTCACGCGGTGAGGCTCGCAGACCCGACGGTGATCCGGTGGGCTTACGCGTTCGCCCTCGCCTTCTGGAGCTATCCGATGCTGCTCCTGATCATCGCGGGCACTTGGCGGCACCAGAAGCGGCTGCGGCTCTACGGTGTCGACAAATCCTGGTCGAGCTTCTCCGGCCGCTGGGGGCTGGGGCGGAGGCCTGGGCCGCCCGGCTGATCGCGCGGTTCGGGTCGCTCGCCGCGGTGCTGGCGGCGGATCCGGGGGAGCAGGCTCGGGCCTTGGTCGACGGCGACGCGGCGGTTCGGCTGCTTGCGACGGTGCGGGGGGCGATGCTTCATGCGCTGCGCAGCGCGGCTTATGCCGGGCCGGTGCTCGCCGATTCGGGCGCGCTGATCGATTATCTCACCCTCGACATGGGGCGGCTCGCAACCGAGCGGCTGCGCGTCTTGTTCCTCAACGCGCGCAACCATTTGCTGTTCGACGAGACGCTGGCGGAAGGGTCGGTCAACGAGACCGCCGTGCATCCGCGCGAGATCGTCCGGCGGGCGCTCGAGGTGGGGGCCACCGCGATCATTCTCGTCCACAACCACCCCTCGGGCGACCCGACGCCGAGCGCCAGCGACGTCGAGGCGACCCGGCGGATCGCGATGGCCGCGGGGGCGCTCGACATCTGCATCCACGACCATGTGATCATCGCCGGCTCGGCCTGGACCAGCTTCCGGGCGCTCGGGCTGCTGCAATGAGCACCGCCGCTCTCCCCGCAAACCCGCAAAGAAATGCGTGCGAAGCCCGCGATAAGCGGTTAAAGCGGGGCAGGGGAAGACTACGTGGTCCAGGAAGTCGATCGCTCGAACGTCGAGGCGGTGAACCAGGTTCTCCGGCAGACGATCGCGCGCGTCCGCGCTTTGACCGCGGTCATTTCCGGCGAGATCGGCGGGCTCCGCGCGGTGGCTGAGCGGCTCTACGACGAGCGCCGCCGCCGCGACGCCCGCTTCCCGCCCGGCCTGTTCGGCGAGCCCGCCTGGGATCTGCTCCTCGCTCTGTTCGTCGCCTACGAAGACGGCCGCGACCTGACCCTCCCCGAAGCCTATGAGGCCGCGCGAATCGATCCGGCCGAGGGCCCGGCCCTGGTCGAGAAGCTGACCGCGGCCGGCCTGGTCACCGAACGCCGCACCCGCCAGGACCGGCGGCGAATCGGCCTCGGCCTCACCGACCTCGCGATCGACCGCCTCGTCGACTATTTCGCCGACGTTGCTTAGGCGGTGAGCGATCAGGTTGAGCCCGCTCTTCCTGAGTAGCCGCTGAGCGAAGTCGAAGCGGCGTATCGAAGGACGCACTCCAACGGTCCTTCGAGACGGGCCTTCGCCAGGCTCAGTCCCTCCTCAGGATGAGCGGTTCGTTCCAAGCTGATCACGCTGCCGTGCTTCCCCTCACCGCCGCGCGCCCCTAAGGGGCTGCGCCATGGCTAAGCTCAACATTCTCGTCACCGGCACCAGCCGGGGCATCGGCAAGGCGATCGCCGACGCGCTCGCCGGACATAATGTCGTCGGCCACTCGAGCGCCGGAGGCGACGGGCGGATCGCGGCGGACCTGTCGAAGCCGGGCGCGGCGGAGGCGCTTTGGGGCGAGGCGCTCGAACGGGTCGGCGGGCGGATCGACATCCTCGTCAACAATGCCGGCATCTTCGAGGCCAATCCGGTCGATTCGGCCGCCGAGGCGTGGGTGGCCGAGTGGGAGCGGACAATGCGGGTCAACCTCACCGCGTCCGCCGAGCTGTGCCGGCTGGCCGTGCTCCACTTCCGTGAGCAGAGCGGTGGCCGGATCGTCAACGTCGCCAGCCGAGCCGCCTATCGCGGCGATTCGCCGCAGCACTGGCATTATGCCGCGTCCAAGGCGGGCATGATCGGAATGACCAAGTCGATCGCGCGCGGCTATGCCGCCGAGGGCATCCTCGCCTTCGCGGTGTGCCCCGGCTTCACCGCCTCGGAGATGATCGACGAGTATATGTCGAGCCGCGGCGGCCAGCAGATCCTCGCCGACATACCCTTGGGCCGGGTGGCGACCGCGGCTGAGGTCGCGGAGACGGTCCGCTGGCTGGCCGTCGACGCCCCGCCCTCGGCGACCGGCGCGGTAATCGACGTCAACGGCGCCAGCTATGTGCGCTGATCCCGTCATTCCCGCGAAAGCGGGAATCCCGCTTCCCTTCCCTGAGCAGTTCGAAAGAAGCAGCGGGACCCCCGCTTGCGCGGGGGTGACGAATTGACCGACAGCTGGAAGGTCTCGCTTCCCTGCACCCGGGCCGAGGCGGAGGGGTTGAGGGACGATATCAGCCCGCTCGCTTTGCTCGACGTGCCGCCGGTGCTTATGACCTCCGAAGCCGATCCGTCGCAGCCCGAGGCGTGGCGGCTCGACGCCTATTTCACCGACAAGCCGTCGGCGGACATGGTGGCGCATCTCGCCGCTTTGGTGCCCAGCGCGGCGGGGGCCGTCCCGACGGTGGAGCGCGTCGAGGATCGCGACTGGGTGACGATCAGCCAGGCCGGGCTCGAGCCGATCCGGGCGGGGCGCTTCTTCGTCCACACGCCGCAGCACAGGGGCGAGGCGCCGGCGGGCGCAATCGCGCTGGAGATCGACGCCGGGCGCGCGTTCGGCACCGGCCAGCACGAGACGACCACCGGCTGCCTCGAGGCGATCAGCCGGATGAAGGACCAGGGCCTGTCCTTCGCCAACCTCCTCGACCTCGGCACCGGCACCGGCCTGCTCGCCTTCGCGGCGCTGAGGCTATGGCCGGCGGCGCGGGCAGCGGCGTCGGACATCGATCCAGTGTCAATCGAAGTGGCCGCCGAGAATGCGGCGGTGAACGGCGTTCGGCTCGGCCGGGCGCGCGGGCAGGTCGAGCTCGCCGTCGCCGCCGGCCTCGATCATCCGCGTCTCCGCGCCCGCGCCCCCTACGATCTCATCCTCGCCAACATCCTCGCCGGCCCGCTGGTCGCGCTCGCCCCGTCGGTGGCGAAGGCCCTGACGCCGGGCGGCCGCCTCGTCCTCGCCGGCCTGCTCGAGAGCCAGGCCGAGAGCGTCGCTGCCGCCTACCGCCGCCACGGCCTGATGCTCACGGCGCGCGCGGACCGTGGCGAGTGGCCGACGCTGGTCATGCGCAAGCGAAGGGCGCTGGGTTGGCGGTAGCTTTTCCCCTCTCCCTGGGGGAGGGAAGCCGCGACAACTTCCAGGAGGGGCTCATCCTTCCGAGTCGCGCGCGCCATGGCGGATGCGCAGAATCACGACCGAATCGGCTTCGGTGCGGTAACGCAGGATGTAGGGCCAGACGGTAACCATCTCACGCAGGCCACCGCCGGAGTCGCGGCCCCGGTCTGGAAACTCAGCCAGGCTGTCGGCTACCTCGATGAGCCGAGCGGCCAGACGGTGCGCGGCACTGGGGTTGAAGGCGGAGACATAGCTTTCGATCGCGTCGAGGTTGGCGACCGCTTCTTCAGTCCAGACGATCCGCCGCAATTCAGTCGCCGGAGCGTGGACGGGGGACCGGAGATTGCGCCCCCCAGGACGAGAGCCAGCGGCGGACGGCGCCATGGCTGATCACCCGCCCCGCCTTCGCGTCCGCATCGGCCCGGGCATCGGCCTCGGCTTCAGCCTCCGGGTCGGCGGAATCGAAGAGGGATTTATCCAGCTTCATCGACGCGATCGTACCACGCTTCAGGTTGCGCTCAAAGCAAACCCTCGCGGCTGGGAAGGGGGGAACAGCAACCCTCAGGTTGTATTACGATTACGCTGTGCCATCCGACACGCAACCAGGAGGTTGCCTATGACGGACCGGATCGAGAAATCGGTCGAGATCGCCGCGCCGGTGGAGCGGGTGTGGCGGGCGCTGACCGACCATGAGGAGTTCGGCGCCTGGTTCCGAGTCAGGCTCGACCGGCCGTTCGCGCCGGGCGCGGAATCGACCGGGCACATCACCTATCCGGGGTACGAGCATGTCCGCTGGACCGCCTGGATCGAGCGGATGGAGGCGCCGAGCCTCTTCTCCTATCGCTGGCATCCCTATGCGATCGACCCGGCGGTCGATTATTCCGGCGAGCCGACGACCCTGGTCGAGTTCCGGCTCGAGCCCACCGCCGACGGCACGCGGCTCACCGTCGCGGAGACGGGATTCGAAGCGCTCCCCGACGCCCGCCGTCCCGACGCGCTTCGAATGAACGACAGCGGCTGGGCCGAGCAGATGCGCAACATCGCGGCTCATGTCCAAGGCTGAGGCTCCGGCGGCGCTGTTCGCCGCCCTCGCCGATCCCACCCGCCTCAGCCTGGTGATGCGCCTCGGCGACGGCGGCGCCCGCTCGATCGCCACGCTCAGCCTCGACACCCGCCTGACCCGCCAAGCGGTGACCAAGCACCTGCGGACGCTGGAGCGGGCCCGGCTCGTCCGAAGCGAGCGCCAGGGCCGCGAGACCCGCTTCGTCCTCAACCCGCAGGGGCTGGCGCCGGCGCGGGAGTGGATCGAGGCGGTGGGCGCGCAGTGGGAGGAAGCGCTCGGGCGGCTGAAGGGGTTCGTCGAGGGCTAGACTATGGTGATCGACTGACCCCAAAACCGTTCGGGCTGAGCTTGTCGAAGCCCTTCCCTCCACCTGAAAAGACGAAAGAAAGCCCTTCGACAGGCTCAGGGCGAACGGACTAAGCGACTTAGACCGCCCCGGCCGCCAGCGCGTTCCACCCTGCCGCGCAAGGTCAGGAGGGCGGCGTGCCGGGTGGCGTCGGTATCCCCTCCCAGATGGAACGGACCCCCTCCGCGCAGCTGCCGCCGGCGCGGCATTCGGCGTAGCGGTCGATCGCGTCTCGCACCGCCTCCAGCGACGCGCACGGAACACCGGCCTCCACCTCCAGGAACACCTCCGGCTCCGGGTTCAGCCGGTGGGCGGCAGTAAGGTAGGCGTCGAATTGGCGCTGCTGGAGGCGATCGCCGTTCCAATAGATGCCGCCATGGCGATCAAGCCCCACCAGCACCATCGGCGGGTGGAGGCCCTGGAAATTGTGCGGCCGGTGCCAGTAAGCCCGGGGCGGAGCGCAGGCCTGCGGCGGGGGCGGCGCCGGCGAGGAGCAGCCGACGGCGAATGCGGCAGCCGCTGTAGGCAGGAGCCATCCCTTCACTCACCCGCTCCCGCCACCAGGGCATTCCAGGCGGCTTCGTCGATCACGTCCACCCCAAGTTCCTGCGCCTTCTTGAGCTTTGAGCCGGCGCCGGGGCCGGCGATGACCAGGTCGGTCTTGGCCGAGACGCTTCCGGCCACCTTGGCGCCGAGCGCCTCGGCCTGCGCCTTGGCTTCGTCGCGGGAAAGGGTTTCCAGGGCGCCGGTGAAGACGAGGGTCTTGCCGGTCACCGGGGATTCGCTGATCTCCCAGGCGAGGTCCGCGGGCGCCACGCCGGCGGCGAACAGGTCGGCGAGGACCTCGCGATTGTGCGGCTCGTCGAAGAAATCGAGGATCGCGTTCGCCACTTCGGGGCCGATATTGGGGGTCTCGATCGCGGCGACCACCGCCTTGTCGCGGCGCTGGCGGAACTTGCGCTCGTCCTCGCCCAGTGCGGGCGTCACTCCGCGGCGGAGGTCGAGAGCCCGGTCGATCATCGCCTCGAACGCCGCCCAGCTGCCGTAGCGGCGGGCGAGGTCGCGCGCCGTCACCTCGCCGACGTGGCGGATGCCGAGCGCGTAGAGGAAGCGGTCGAGGGGAGGCTGCCGCTTCGCGTCGATCGCGGCGAGGAGATTGTCGACCGAGGTCTCGGCCCAGCGCTCGCGCTGGACCAGTTCGTCGCGCCTCTCGTGGAGGCGGAAGATATCGGCCGGCGATTGGAGCAGGCCGTCGCGGAAGAAGCTTTCGATATGGACGATGCCGAGCCCTTCGATGTCGAGGGCGTGGCGGCTGACGAAATGGCGCAGCCGCTCGACCCGTTGGGCGGGGCAGATGAGGCCCCCGGTGCAGCGCACGTCGACCTCGCCCTCCTCGCGGACGGCTTCCGAGCCGCATTCGGGGCAATGGTCCGGGAAGACGTAGGCCGGCCGGTCCGCCTTCGGGGTCAAATTCTCCAGCACTTGGGGGATCACGTCGCCGGCGCGCTGGATGAGGACTCGGTCGCCGGGGCGGACTCCGAGGCGGGCGATCTCGTCGGCATTGTGGAGCGTCGCATTGGTGACGGTGACTCCGCCGACTCCGACCGGCTCGAGCCGGGCGACCGGAGTCAGCTTGCCGGTTCGGCCGACCTGGATGTCGATCGCGAGCAGGGTGGTCTGGGCGCGCTCGGCGGGGAATTTGTGGGCGAGGGCCCAGCGCGGCGCCCTCGCGACCTGGCCGAGGCGGCGCTGCCAGTCGAGGCGGTCCACCTTGTAGACGACGCCATCGATGTCGAACGGCAGATCGGCCCGCTTCGCCTCGATCGCCCGGTAGAAAGCGAGCAGGGGCTCGATCGCGGTGAAGACCTGGAGGTCATCCGAGACCGGCACGCCCCAGCGCTCGATCGCCCGCATCACGCCGAGCTGGCTGTCGGCGGGGAGCGCCGAGGCCTCGCCCCAGCCGTGGGCGTAGAAGCGCAAGGGGCGGGCGGCGGTGATCGCCGGGTCCTTCTGGCGCAGCGAGCCGGCCGCCGCGTTGCGCGGGTTGGCGAAGATCTTGCCGCCGGCCTCGGCCTGCCGTTGGTTGAGGGCGGTGAAGTCGGCCTTCGACATGTAGACCTCGCCGCGAATTTCGAACAGGTCCGGCGCCTCGCCGGGGAGGCGCTGCGGGATGTCGGCGATGGTTCGGGCGTTGGGCGTGACGTCCTCGCCGGTCGTGCCGTCGCCGCGGGTGGCGGCGAGGGTGAGGACGCCTTTCTCGTAGCGGAGCGAGCAGGAGAGGCCGTCGATCTTGGGCTCGGCGGTCAAGGCCACCGGCTCGGCCTCGCCGAGCTTCAGGAAGCGGCGCACCCGGGCGACGAAATCGGCCACCTCCGAGTCGGCGAAGGCGTTGTCGAGGCTGAGCATCGGCAGCGCGTGGCGGACCTTGGCGAGCGGTCCCTCCGGCGCGGCGCCGACCTGGCGCGAGGGGCTGTCGGCCCGGACGAGCTCGGGGAATTGCCGCTCCAGCTCGGCATTGCGGCGGACGAGGGCGTCGTAATCGGCGTCGCTGATCTCCGGCGCGTCGTCGGCGTGGTAGCGGCGGTTGTGGTAGGCGATCTCCCTGGCGAGCCGCTCGAGCTCGGCCGCCGCCTCGGCCTCGGTCACGCCAGCACCTCGGCGAGGAAATCGGTGAGCGCGGCCCAGGAGCGGCGGTCGGCGCTTTCGCTGTACTGAAGGCCGCGCTCCGGATCGTTGGCGGTGGGATTCGTGAAGCCATGCAGGACCCCGCCATAAGCGTGGATCTGCCAGTCGGCGCCGGCGCGGCTCAGCTCCGCGCCCAAAGCCTCGACCGAGGCCGGCGGCGCCATCGGGTCGTCCCAGCCGTGGAAGGCGATCACCTTGGCGCGGATCGCCGTCCCTTCGCGATGGCCCGGCGGCGTGAACAGGCCGTGGAAGCTGGCGACCCCGCGCACGTCCGCGCCGGTGCGGGCGAGGTCGAGGGCGCAAAGCCCGCCGAAGCAATAGCCGATCGCCGCGACCCGGCCGGCCTCGACCTCGGGCAGCGCCCGAACGGCCTCCAGCACCGTCAGAAGGCGCGCCTGCAGAAACGGCCGGTCGCCGAGCAGCGCCACCATCAGCGCCCGGCATTCCTCCCGCGGCTTGCCGATATGCTCGCGCCCGTAAGGATCGGCGACGATCGCCGCATAGCCGAGCCCGGCCAGCCGCCGGGCGAAGCCGGTCTCGAGCTCCGAGCGGCCCATGATGGTCGGGAAGATGAGGATCGCGGGGCGGGACCCCGCCTCCCGATCGTGGACCAACACGGGCTCCAGCCGAACGCCGCGATCGTCGACCTCGAAAGGCCTGGACTCGGTGCTCACCTTTTGGCCTCTTTCTCCGGATCGTCGACTCCAACGCCCTTCAGCCGCGTCAGAAGGTCGTCGTCGCGCTCGCCGAGACGATAGGCGGTCATCCAGTAGAGCTTGGCGGAACCCTTATCCCCCCTGTCGCGCGCGAGGTCGCCGAGGACGACCAGCGCGACGTCGTTGGGCTGCATCTCGATCGATTTCTTCGCGTCGGCGGCGGCGCCGTCATAATCCTTGAGGTTGTAGCGGGCGGCGGCGCGCTCCGCCCGCGCGCCCCAGTTGTCCTTGAGACCGATGGCGATGTCGAGCTCGCGCTTGCCGGCCCAGCTGTGGCGCGCCATCACGTAGGAGCCGCCGAGATTGGCGTGCCAGTCGCCCTCGCCGGGATCGAGCGCCACCGCAATCGCCTGGTCGTCGATCGCCGCCGCTTGATCCCGAGCGGCGACGAGAAAGGCGAGGGCGCGGATTGTGAGGAGCTCCGCCCTGGCGCGCGGCGTCTTTGCGGCGAGGAAGGCGGCGGTGCAGTCGCCGATCAGGCCCGCCATGCCGAACCGCCCGGTCTTGTCCGACTGGCGGCACGCCGCCTCCGGATCGGCGACACCGGAGCGAGTGGTCCAGAGCGTTATGTCCGTCTGCAGGGCCCTGGCCTTGGCCGCGCCGTTCGAATCGCCCGCGGCCTGCGCCAGAGTCAGGCCTTCGGCAGCGTCGGCTCTCGCCTCGTCGAAGCGGCCGAGCCAGAGCGCGGCGCGCCCGCGGGCGATCCGGGAGTCGGGTTTCTTGGGCTCGAGCGCAGCGACCTTGCTGCGATCCTCAAGCTCGCCGCTGAAATCGGCGAGGCCGTGGCGCGCGAAGGCGCGCTCGCGATAGGCGTCGGCTTCGCCCGGCCGAAGGGCGACGTCCCGATCCGAATCGGCGAGGGCCTGCGCGAATGCGCGAAGCTCGCCATGGGTGTAGGACCGCTCGTGCCAGGCGACGCCGTAGGCAGGGTCCGCGGCCACAGCGGCGTCCAGGTCTTTCAGGGCCTCTTCGTACTGATATTTCTCGTTGCGCATATAGGCCCGGCGGAGCAGCAGCCGGGCCTTCACCCGCCGGTTGTTCTCCGTCGCGATCGCAGAGTCGCAAGCCGAAGGCTCGGTTTGCAGCTGCGCCACGCAGGGCGGAAGTTCCGGCTCATCGAGGAGCAAGGCGAGGGCGGCCAGCAAGATCATGCCGCCTCCAGCAGCCGGTCGGCCTGCGCGCGCGCTTCGTCGGTGACCTGGGCGCCGGACAGCATCCGGGCGATCTCCTCGCGGCGCCGGGCCTCGTCGAGGCGGTGGACGCTGGTGCGGGTGACCAGGCCGGCGTGGCTCTTCTCGATCAGCCAGTGGACGGCGCCGCGGGCGGCGACCTGCGGCGAATGGGTGACGACGAGGAGCTGAGCGCCGTCGGCGAGGCGGTGGAGGCGGTCGCCGACCGCGCTGGCGACGGCGCCGCCGACGCCGCGGTCGATCTCGTCGAAGATCATCGTCCGCGCCGCGCCCTGCTCGGCGAGCGCCACCTTGAGCGCCAGGATGAAGCGGGACAGCTCGCCGCCGCTGGCGATCCGGGTCAGCGGCGCGAACGGCGCTCCGGGGTTGGTCGAGACTTCGAACTCTACCCGGTCGCGTCCGCGCGCCCCCCATTGGCCCTCGGCGAGCGGCTCGACGGCGGTGCGGAATTTGGCTGCGTCGAGCTTCAGCGGGGCCAACTCGCGCACCACGGCCTCGTCGAGACGGGCGGCGGCGGCGGTGCGCAGGGCGGTGAGCCGGGCGGCTTCGGCTTCGTAGGCGGCGCGCGCCTCGCCGACGCGCCGCTTCAGCGCTTCCAGCCCCTGCTCGCCGGCGTCCAGCGCGGCCAGCCTGGCGGCGAGCGTTTCCGCCAATGCCGGAAGGGCGTCCGGCTCGACCCGGTGCTTGCGGGCGAGGGCGCGGATCTCGAACAGGCGGGTCTCCGCTTCCTCGAGCCGGAGCGGGTCGAAGGCGAGCGCCTCGGCGGCGGCGGCGAGCCGGTCCTCGGCCTCGGCCGCCTCGATGAGGGCGCGGTCGAGCGCTTCCAGGGCTTCGCCGAGCCGGTCGTGCTCGCCGCCGATCCGCTCCAGCCGACGCGCCGCCTGGCGGAGCAGGGCAAGCCCGCCCTCCGATCCATCGAGCAACTGGCCGACGGCGGCGATGTCCTCGGCGAGGCGCGTCCCTTTCTGCATGTTGGCGCGAAGCTCGGCGAGGGCCCGCTCCTCGCCCGGCTCCGGCGCGAGCTTGGCGAGCTCTGTGACCGAATGTTCGAGCCATTCGCGGTCGCGCGCCGCCGCCTCCATTTCCTCCCGCGCTCGAACGAATGCCGCCTCCGCCTCGGCCCATTCGCGCCACGCTTGCTCCGCCGCTCCTGTGTCGATCCGCCCGAATGAGTCGAGCAGGGCGCGATGGCCGCGCGGGTTCAGGAGGCCGCGGTCGTCGTGCTGGCCGTGTATCTCGACCAGCAGGGCGCCGAGGTCGCGGAGCAGGCCGACCGAGACCGACTGGTCGTTGACCAGCGCCCGGCTGCCGCCGTCGGCGCGGACGATCCGGCGGATGATCAGGGGCTCGCCCGGCTCGGCGCCGAGGCCGTTCTCCTCGAGCAATCCGTGAACGGCGTGTCCGGCCGGCAGCTCGAAGACGACGGTGACCACCGCCTGCGACTGGCCTCGCCGGACGAGATTGCTGTCGGCGCGCGTGCCGAGCGCCAGGCCGAGCGCGTCGAGCAGGATCGACTTGCCGGCACCGGTCTCGCCGGTCAGGACTCCGAGACCCGGCCCGAATTCGAGGTCCAGGCTCTCGATCAGCACCACGTCGCGGATGGAGAGGCCGGTCAGCATGACGGCCCCGTCAGGCGGTCACGTCCTGGCCGGCGCGGCCACGCCGCCGTGCTTCTGCATCAGGCTGTAGGCGCGCTGGTACCATTTGCTGCCGGGATAATTGGCGCCGAGCACGGCGGCCGCCTTGCGCGCCTCTTCGGGGATGCCGAGCGCGAGATAGGATTCGGTCAGCCGCTCGAGGGCCTCCGGCACGTGGCTGGTCGTCTGATATTGCTCGACGACGGTTCGGAAGCGGGTCACCGAGGCGAGCCACTGCCCGCGGACCTGGTAGAAGCGGCCGATCTCCATCTCCTTGCCGGCGAGGTGATCGCGGACCAGGTCGACCTTGAGCCGCGCGTCGGCGGCGTAGCGCGTGTCGGGATAGCGTCGGATCAGCTCGCCGAGCGAATCCAGCGCCTGCTTGGTCGTCGTCTGGTCGCGGGTGACGTCGTTGATCTGCTCGTAATAGCTGAGGGCGATCAGGTAATAAGCGTAAGGCGCGTCGCGGTTGCCGGGGTGGATCGAGAGGAAGCGGCGCGCCGATTCGAGCGACTTGGTATAATCCTTGGCGGCATAATAGCTGAATGCGCTCATCAGCTGCGCCCGGCGGGCCCAGATCGAATAGGGATGCTGGCGCTCGACCTCGTCGAAGATCGCCGCCGCATTGGCGTAATCCCCGCGGTCGAGCTGGCGCTTGGCGAGGTTGTAGAGGGTGCCGACGTCGCGCGCGACGTATTGCGTGTCCGCCTTGGTATGCTTGCCCAGGGCGGCGCAGGCGCCGAGGGGCAGGACCGAAGCGACGATGAGGGCGGCGGCGAGCGGACGGGGGTGGGTAAATCGCATGTCGAGCTTCTTAGCGAAGGGTTATGGCGAGGCCAAGCGGATAGGCGGCCCGCGACGATGTCCCCGCCCGGCGATGAACGGCGGTTTAATGCTTGTCGGCTAAGGGTCTGGACCCAGGACCGGCAACGGCCATGCCTCGCCCCTTCGCGATCGCCCGGAGAAGGGCTCCGGCTGCGTCGCGGCGCTTGTGCGGGCAACCAGCCCGCCCTGCACGCCGCTCCTTGCCGGAGCCCTTCTCCGGGCGATCCTGGCCATTGCCGGTCCTGGGTCCAGACCCTAGGGGAGCGCGATGCTTCGGGTCCTCACCCTATCGACCCTGTTTCCGAACGCGCTCCAGCCGACGCTGGGCGTGTTCGTCGAGCGCCAGACGCTCGGCCTCGCCGAGCGGGGCGATGTGGCGCTCGAGGCCGTCTCGCCGGCCGGCCGGCCGTCCTGGCCGCTGTCGCTGCATCCGCATTACGCGCCCCGGCGCGGCCTTCCCATCGAGGAAGTCTGGAAAGGGCTCCCCGTCCATCGCCCCCGTTTTTCGCCCTTCCCGGCCCGGCTCCAGCCCGAGGCGATCGCTCGGGCGGTGCGCCCGATCGCCGAGGCTTTCAGGCCCGACGTGATCGACGCCGAATTCTTCTGGCCCGACGGGCCGGCGGCGATGCGCCTCGCACGGGCGCTCGATATCCCCTTCTCGGTCAAGGCGCGGGGCGCCGACATCCATTATTGGGCGACCCGCCCCGGCATCGGCGCCCAGATCCTGAAGGCGGCCGGGGCGGCGGACGGGCTGCTCGCGGTCAGCGCGGCGCTGAAGGCGGACATGGTGACGCTCGGCATGCCCGGGGAAAAGATCCGGGTCCATCACACCGGTGTCGACGTCGACCTTTTCCACCCCGGCGCCGCAGCCTCCCTCGACACCGACGGACCGCTCGTTGTCACCGCGGGCGCCCTCATCCCGCGCAAGCGGCCGGAGCTGGTGCTGGCGGTGGCGCGGCTCGTCCCGGAGGCGACCTTCCTGTTCGTCGGCGACGGGCCGGAACGATCACGGCTCGAGCGGACGGCGGGGCCGAACGTCCACTTCGCCGGCGCCCAGCCGCATGAGGCGCTGCCCGGCTATCTCGCCGCCGCCGACGTCATGCTCCTCCCTTCGCGGTCGGAAGGGCTGGCCAACGTCTGGGTCGAAGCGCTCGCCTGCGGCACGCCTTTGGTCGTCACCGACGCCGGCGGCGTTCGCGAGGTGGTGACGATTCCCGAGGCCGGCCGGATCGTCGCACCGGAGCCGGAGGCGCTGGCTGAGGCGGTGAGGTCTCTGATTGGGGCCCCGCCGGACCGGGCGGCGGTGCGCAGCGCCGCGTTGAGCTTCAGCTGGCAGCGCAACGCCGCCGAGTTGTTCGTCCATTTGACGCGGGTCTCAGCCCAGCGGCATTAGGGCCGCGGCGATCCACCGCCCTTCGGCGCGCAGCAGGCTCCAGGTGCGGGCCGCGGCGCGGCTGTCCATCGCCTCGACGCCGATCCCCCGCGCCTCCAGCGCGCGCACCAGGGCGCGTGATGGAAAGGTGAGGGACGCGCCGGTGCCGAGCAGCAGGAATTCGGGCGGCGGGGCGAGCGCCAGCACCGGTTCGATCGCCTCGAGCGTCGGAGCGGGCGAGTCCCACTCGTCCGAGCTCTGCGGAGTCAGCAGCAGCGCCCGGTAGACTCGGCCGTCGACCATGAAGCCGGTGCCGGCGAAGCCCTGGACGACCGGGCCCTCCGGCTTGGGCTCGCGGTCCATCCGCGCCACGCTCAATAGCCTTCGCGCGTGGTCCGTTCGGCGCCGCCGGGGGCGCCCTTCACCTTGCCGGCGGCGAGCGGCTGCGGCTTGAGGCCGAGGGTGATGAGCAGCGAGGAGGAGACGTAGATCGACGAATAGGTGCCGACGATGACGCCCAGGATCATCGCCGCGGTGAAGCCGCGAAGCACGTGGCCGCCCCAGATCAGCAGCGCGCCGAGCGCGAGCAGCACGGTCAGCGAGGTCATCACCGTTCGTGGCAGGGTCTCGTTGACCGAGAGGTCGACGATGCCGCGCATGTCCATCTGCCGGTATTTGCGCATGTTCTCGCGGATCCGGTCGTCGATGACGATCTTGTCGTTGATCGAATAGCCGACGATGGTGAGGACCGCCGCGACGATGGTGAGGTCGAACTCCAGCCGGGTCACCGCGAAGAAGCCCAATGTCATCAGCACGTCGTGGCCGATGGCGACGAAGGTCGACAGGCCGAACTGCCATTCGAAGCGGAACCAGCCGAAGATGGCGATGGCGAAGACGGCGAGGATGACGGCGAGGATTCCCTTGTGGATCAGCTCGTCCGAGACCTTGGCCGAGACGGTGTCGGTGCGGTTGAACTGGACGGTGGGGAAGGCCTGCTTGATCGTCGCCTGGACCTTGTTGACGACCGCCGTGGTCGCTGCGGGATCCGGGTTCTTGGGCAGCGGCAGGCGGATCGAGACGGTGTCGGCGCCGCCGAACTGCTGGAGCGACACGTCGCCGACGCCGAGCTTGTCGAGGTCGCTCCTCAGCTGCTCGATCGGCGCGGCGCGGTCGAATTTCGCCTCGACCATCAGGCCGCCGACGAAGTCGACGCCGAGGTTGAGGCCGCGGCTCAGGGTGAAGAAGACGGCGATCACGGTCAGCAGGGCGGTGAGCCCGAACGCCCAGCCGCGCAGGCTGACGAAGCCGATATTGGTGTTGTCCGGAACCAGTTTGAGGAGGCGCATCGTTCGCGGGCCCTAGATGTGCAGCGTCGCTGGACGGCGGCGGCGGATGTAGCCGGCGGTCAGCATGCGCGTGAAGGTGACGGCGGTGAACACCGAGGTCATGATTCCGATCAGCAGCACCACCGCGAAGCCCTTCACCGGGCCGGAGCCGAGAATCAGCATGATGACGCCGGAGATGGCGTGGGTGGCGTTCGCCTCGAAGATGGTTCGGCTCGCTTCCTTGTAGCCGAGCTCGACCGCCATCACGACGTTTCGGCCGCGGCGCAATTCCTCGCGGATGCGCTCGTTGATCAGCACGTTGGCGTCGACCGCGGTGCCGATGGTGAGCACGAAGCCGGCGATTCCGGGGAGGGTCAGCGCCGAGCCGAGCATCGCCATCGCCGCGAGGATGACGAAGATGTTCAGCACCACCGCGAAGTTCGCGTAGACCCCGAACCGGCCGTAGGTCACCAGCATGAAGACGATGATCGCGACCGAGGCGATGATCGAGGCGGTGATCCCGGCGCGGATCGAATCCTGGCCGAGGCCGGGGCCGACGGTGCGCTCCTCGACCACCTTGAGAGTGACCGGAAGCGCGCCCGATTGCAGCGCGATGGCGAGCTGCTGCGCCGATTGGACGGTAAAGCTGCCCATGATCTGCGCCTGGCCGCCGAGGATCGGTTCGTTGATGTTCGGCGCCGAGAGGACGACATTGTCGAGAATGATCGCGAACGGCTTGTTGACGTTCTCACGCGTCACCTGGGCGAAGCGGCGGCCGCCCTCGGCGTTGAAGGTGATCGAGACGACCGGCGAATTGTTCTGGTCGTAGGCCTGCTGCGCCTTGGTCAGCTGCGAGCCGTTGATAATCGCCCGGCGCTGGACCGCGATCGGCGGGCCCGGCTGGCCGTTGACGCCTTCGAAATGGAGGATCTGGCTGCCGATCGGCGCTCGTCCGGCGATGAGGTCCGCCTGGCTGACGCTTTGGTCGACCAGCTTGAACTCGAGCTTGGCGGTGCGGCCGATCAGCGCCTTGAGGGCCGCGGGATCGCCGAAGCCGGGAACCTGGACCAGGATCCGGTCCGAGCCCTCGCGCTGAATGTTCGGCTCCTTGGTTCCCAGGGCGTCGATGCGCTTCCTCACCACGTCGGTGGCGCCGTTCATCGCCTCGTTGACGAAGCTTTGCAGCCCCGCCTGGGTCGGAGTCATGACGATCCGGTTGCCGTCGACCAGGCGGACGTCCCAGTCGCGCTGGCCGCTGGTGCCGAGCCCGGCGGTCTGCGCGCGGACCAGCTCGAAGGCGGCGTCGACCCGAGCGGCGTCGCGCACGAAGAAGCTCAGCGAACCGTTGCTGGTCGAGACCTCGCCGATCTCGATCGGCGGCTCGGCGCGCCGCATCTGCGAGCGGATCTGGTCCTCCATCGCCGCGAGCCGGGACTTGGCGACGTCCTGGATGTCCGCCTCGAGCAGGATGTGGCTGCCGCCGGCGAGGTCGAGGCCGAGGCTGATCCGAGGGATGGCGTCGATGTGGAGGCGCTTGGCGTTGGTCTCGCCGATCAGGCTCGGAATGGCGAGCAGCACGCCCAGCGCCAGGACGAGGGAGATCGCGATGCGCTTCCAGCGGGGAAAGTCGAGCATCGGATCAGTCGTTCGCGGGCTTGGTGCCGAACGGACGGACGTCGCTCAGCATCGCCTTGAGGACCCGGATCCGGACGCCCTGGGCGACTTCCAGCTCGACCTCGGTCTCGTCCACCTTGGTGACCTTGCCGACGATGCCGCCGCCGGTCACCGCGATGTCGTTCTTCTTGACTGCGCCGATCAGCGCCTGGTGCTGCTTCGCCCGCTGCTGCTGGGGGCGGATGAGCAGGAAATAGAAGATGATGAAGATGAGGAGCAGCGGGAACATCTGCACCAGAAAGCCCGCCCCTCCCGAGGACGCGGCGCCGGTCTGTGCGTAAGCGGGCGTGGCAAACATGGAGAAAGGATACCTGATGGAAAGGGCAGACGGCGCGCGCGGCCGCGCGTCCCGTGAAGCCGGGGGCGACTATCACGGCCGCGCCGCTTTGCGCAAGGCAAGGCTGACTTAGGTTCGGCCCGCTCTGGTTCCAAGGGGGGGCTTTATTCCGGCGCCGTGTCGCATTAGGCTCCGGTTCCCGGGTCATGTGTTCAGGACTCAAAGGGGGGGAACGATGAGGATCAGCATTGCCTTGGTGGCCGCGGCGTTCGCGCTGTCGGCCATGCCCAACGCCGCGGCCGCCGCCGACGGCAAGAACCGCAAGGTTCTGGTCGAGAACATCTCGACCCAGACGCTGCGCGAGCTCTACGCGTCGCCGGTGACGTCCAAGACCTGGGAGGAGGATCTGCTCGGTCAGAAAACCCTCACCCCCGGGCAGAGCATTTCCGCCAACATCGATAACGGCACGCCCGAGTGCAATTACGATCTGAAGGCGGTGATGGCGAACGGCACCGAGCATGTGAAGCGCGGAGTCAATGTCTGCGCGATCAGCAAGTGGACGATCGGCGACAGCGGCGATTCGATCAACTGAGGCCGGGCCGCCTCGGCGGTCGGAAGGAGGCGAGGCGATGATCGTGGTGACGGGACAGGTGCGCTTCGGCGACGGCGAGATCGAGCGGCTGAAGGACGCCCTGAAGCGCAACGTCGAGGTCTCGCGCGGGGACGACGGCTGCGAGCTCTACCATTATGCGGTCGACCTCGACGACCCGAACCTTCTGATCATCACCGAGGCCTATCGTGACGAAGCGGCGATGGAGCGGCACAACGAACGGCTGCCCGAACTGCTGGCGCCGCTCGCCGGCGCCGACATTCGCGGTCTCTCGGTCAAGGCCTACACGGCCGAGTTCCTGAAGAACGTCGTCGGCGACTGACGGCGCTTGCCTAAAAGGGGGGCGGGAACTACATCGCCGCCCTCAGGCTCCGGCGCCTCGAAGCCCGGAGCCCTCGGTCGGGGCGTAGCGCAGCCTGGTAGCGCATCACACTGGGGGTGTGGGGGTCGCTGGTTCGAATCCAGTCGCCCCGACCAGCCTTCGCCGGAGGCTTCGGCTGGCAAGCCGGAGCCTCCGGCGAACGGCTGCCCGCCGTAGCTTTAGCGAAGGAGGGCTATCCTCCACCCGCCTCCGCGTTCAGCACCTTCGTATACAGCTTGCCGATGAAGATCAGCGCCACGCCGAGGCCGAGGAACGACAAGATCCTCAGCACGCCTTCGAGCGCGGCGGCGTCCATCACGAAGGCCTTCAAGGTCATCGCGGTCAGCAGGATCAGGCCGGCGAGGCGAAGCGCCTTGTCGGGGAGGCGCACGCCGCCGAGCAAAAGGGCGATGGCGAGCAGCACCCCGGCCGCGCTGTAGGAGTAGGATTCGGCGTCGGAGACGTCGGGGCCGGTCAGGATCGGGCCGTGGTAGACCTGACGCACCATGAGGGCGACTCCGAAGACCAGCGAGGCAAGGCCGAGCACCAGCCAGAAGCCGGACCGGGCGACATGGTCCGCGCCGCGCCGCGCCGCGTAGAGCCACAGGGCGCTGAGCAGGTAAGCGGGGAGGATCAGGTTGAGGACCGGCCAGGCGCCGACATTCTGGTCCACCCACAAGGGATTATCGACCAGCATGTCGAACCACAGGAGGCGCCCGGCGGCGAGCCCGGTCAGCACGATTCCCGCCCACCAGAGCTGCCGTTCATTCAGCCCCAGCCGCGGCAACCGCCTGCGGCAGACGAGGAAGCCGGCGGCAAACAGGGTCTGGGTAAGGATCGTCCGCTCGGCGAAGCCGCGGGCGACGAACTCTTCCGTCGTATCGAGGCCGTAGAGCCGCTTGAACAGCACGTAGAGGCCCGCCGCGGCGAGCCCGCCGGCCATCGCGAGCAGGGCCGTGCGCCAGCGGCGCCAATGGTCCTCCGGCACGGTCCGCCACACCAGAAGCAGCAAAGGCACCGGCAGCAGCAGAACCTCGGCCGCGCGCAAAGCGGTCGGGAGGTAGGAAACGAGCGTCGGAGCGCCGATGATCGCGCCCGCCAGAGCGTCCCAGAGGCGCGGCACCAGCGCGACGGCCTCGGCCGCCGCCAGGGCGCACGTCAGCGAGGCGAGGAGCGTGAGACCGCGGTCGCCGGCCCGCCGGCCTGCCGCCGCGGCGACGAAGGCGAGCGCCAGCCACCCCGCCGGCACCAGCGGCTCGGCGGCAAGGTCCCAGACGGCGAGCCCCCCGAGCAGCAAAGCCGCTGCGCCGGCCGCGAACAGCGGCGGGTCCAGCTCCGCCCGCTCCCGCCGCCGCGCCGCGAGCCGGCCGAGCAGCGCCGGCCCCGCCGCCAGCGCGGCGAACAGCGCGCCCCAGAGCGGCCGGTCGAGCAGATCCGGCCGCTCGGCGCGAAGGATCGCCGCCGGAAACAGGAAGGCGGCGCAGGCGATGCCGGTCCAGAGGAAGGCCTCGGGGCTTCGGCGCCACGCACCCCAGAAGCCGCCCGCGCCAAAGATCAGCAGGATGCCCGCGGCCACCGCGGTGACGTTAGGATCCGTCCGCACGGCGGCCTTTACGGCGAGCAGCAGCAGCGCGAGCGCGAGGGCCAAAACGGGGATCGGCCGGTATTCGCTCCGCCGCGGCGCCAGCAGGAAGCTGGCGACGGCGAGCGCGGCGAACAGGATCCATGCCGCCGTGTCGAGCTCGGTCACCGCCACCAGCAGGCCGAGCTGGACGAGGCCGATCGCGGCGGGGCGGATGAACTCGACCTGCCAGCCGCCGCCGGTCCGAACCAGCGAGGCCGCAACGCTGACGAGGAGGATGAAGGCGCCGACCGCCGCGTTGTCGGCGGGCTTGGCGAAGATCAGGACGGCGGTCCAGGCGAAGCTCAGGAGAACTCCGCTGGCCACCAGCCAGCTCCAGCCGCGCCGGCTCGCCACCGCGAACAGGGCGATGTCGAGCAGGGCCAGATAGGCGAGCAGCGGCACCGCACCGGCATTGGCGTCGCCGACGAGGAGCGGCGTCGCGAAGCCGCCGGCGAGGCCCATCGCCGCGGTCGGCGCGCCGTGGCGCAGCGAGAGGATGAGCGCCACCGCCGTCATCATCGAAAGCAGGGCGGACGTCGTGCCGCGCCCGATCAGGTGGTGGACGATGAACGAGCCGTAGGCGGTCGCGTAGAGGACGAGGATCGCCGCGCCGACCAGCGCCTGGGCGACCCTGATGTCCGGCACGGCGCCCGGACGGCTTCTCGCATATTCGCCGAGCGCGAGCAGCAGCAGGCCGAACAAGGCGGCGAGCCCCATCTGCACCGGCGGCGTGATCAGGCCGATCTGGATCGAGAAGCGCACCAGGAACAGTCCGGCGACGGCGAGCGCGATTCCGCCCGCCCAGATCAGCAGCCGGCCGCCGACGAACCGCTCGAACAGCCCGCCGAGGCTCTCTATCAGCGCCGGCGACGGGGCGGTGGGCGGCGGCGAAGGGGGCGGTTCCCCGATCGCCAAAGCCGGGCTTCGCGTCTGTGCGGCGGCCGGCGCCGAATGGACCACCCGCGCCGGCCGCGGCCGCGCGTCGAACAGCGGGTCGCGCGCCGCAGCGGCCGGGCCGGCGCGGTCCGGCGCCGCTTCGCCGCGCTCGAGCTGGCGCTCCAACTCGGCCGTGCGCCGCGCCAGCCGCAAATGGGCGATCGTGAGCCAGGCAAGGCCGAGGAGGAGCAATATCTCCATCGCCGCCATGGCTAGACGGCTCGAGCCCCGCTGTCAGCCCGTCGGGTTCGCCGCCGCGCCGGCCGCGGGACCGGAGTCGGCCGCGGCGGACGTCGCGCCAGGCTTGGCGTCTTTCTTGAGCGCTCCCCGCACGTCCTTCACGGCGGAGATGACGGTCGGGAGGGCGGCGAGGATCGCGGGCGCGGCTTTGGCGATCTTCTTCAGCGTGGAAATCAGTGACATGTCGCTTCTCCTTCGGCTCGTCAAAAAACGCGAGCCGGATAGGAATCTAATGAGAACAGATCGTGTAGGAAAATGGTTTTTGCGCCATTTCGGTGAGAGTTGCGTCCGCGCCCGGCGCCTCCCACATGGGCATGGGCAGAATCATGGAGACGCGCATGGAAAGCTGGCACGGCACGACGATCCTGGCCGTCAGGAAGAACGGCAAGGCGGTGATCGCCGGCGATGGCCAAGTCTCGCTCGGCCAGACGGTGATCAAGCCCAACGCGCGGAAGGTGCGGCGGCTGGGGGACGGGTCGGTGATCGGCGGCTTCGCCGGGGCGACCGCCGACGCCTTCACTTTGTTCGAGCGGCTCGAGCGCAAGCTCGAGCAGCATCACGGGGCGCTGATGCGCGCCGCCGTCGAGCTCGCCAAGGACTGGCGGACCGACAAGTACCTGCGAAACCTCGAGGCGATGATGATCGTCGCCGACAAGGAGGTGACCCTCGTCCTCACCGGCAATGGCGACGTGCTCGAGCCCGGTTCGGGCGTCGCGGCGATCGGCTCCGGCGGCAATTTCGCCCTCGCCGCCGCCACCGCCTTGTTCGACTATGAGGAGGAGGCGGAGACGATCGCCCGCAAGGCGATGGCCATCGCCGCCGAAATCTGCGTCTACACCAACGGCAACCTCACCATCGAGACGATCGACGGATAGCCTCGCGGCCCCAATCTCCCTTCTCCCTGGCGAGAAGGGTCAGGGATGAGGGGTTCGGGCGTCTGGAGGTTGGTACCATTACATACTGCAGCGCCCTCGCGACCGGCGCCCCAACCCCTTACCCCTGACCCCTCTCCCCCGGGGAGAGGGGAATTAGGCGGACGCCTCCGCGCCTCTGCGCGAACCCGTCCCCGCTTGAAGTGGGACCGCGCCCCTCCAATCTTCCGCTGCGATGAACTATCAATCTTCCATCCCGGCCTCCGACCGGGACCAGTCCACGAGAGCGGCGGGATCGATGAACGACAGCCTCACCCCCAAGGCGGTGGTCGCCGCGCTCGACGCCCATATCGTCGGCCAGACCGACGCCAAGCGCGCGGTCGCCGTGGCTCTGCGCAACCGCTGGCGCCGCCAGCGCCTCTCCGACGAGCTTCGCGACGAGGTCACGCCCAAGAACATCCTGATGATCGGCCCGACCGGCTGCGGCAAGACCGAGATCAGCCGGCGGCTGGCCAAGCTCGCCGACGCGCCGTTCGTCAAGGTCGAGGCGACCAAGTTCACCGAGGTCGGCTATGTCGGCCGCGACGTCGAGCAGATCGCCCGCGACCTCGTCGAGGAGGCGGTGCGTCTCGAAAAGGAGCGCCGGCGTCAGGCCGTCAGGGACGCCGCCGAGGACGCCGCGATGGACCGGCTGCTCGAGGCTCTGACCGGCAAGGGCGCCAGCGAGGCGACCCGCGAGAGCTTCCGCCAGCGCTTCCGCGACGGCCATCTCGACGGCGCCGAGGTCGACATCGAAGTGACGGAGACTCCCTCCACGCCGTTCGAGATACCGGGCATGGGCGGCCAGGTCGGCATGATCAACCTCTCCGACATGATGGCCAAGGCGATGGGGCAGGCGCCGAAGAAGCGCCGCAAATTGAAAGTGCGCGAGGCCTGGAGCCGGCTGGTCGAGGAGGAAGCCGACCGCCGCCTCGACCAGGACGACGTCAACCGCACCGCCCTCGCCGACGCCGAGGCGAACGGCATCGTCTTCCTCGACGAGATCGACAAGATCGCCGTCTCCGACGTGCGCGGCGGCTCGGTCAGCCGCGAGGGCGTCCAGCGCGACCTTCTGCCGCTGATCGAGGGCACCACGGTCGCGACCAAATACGGGCCGATGAAGACCGACCATATCCTGTTCATTGCGTCGGGCGCCTTCCACGTCGCCAAGCCGTCGGACCTGCTTCCCGAGCTTCAGGGCCGGCTGCCGATCCGGGTCGAATTGAAGGCCCTGACCGAGGAGGATTTCGTCCGGATCCTGTCGACCACCCGGGCCAGCCTCACCGACCAGTATCGCGCCCTGATCGCGACCGAGGGCGTCGAGGTCGTGTTCACCGACGACGGCATCCGCGCCATCGCCCGGATCGCCGCCGAGGTGAACGGCCATCTCGAGAATATCGGCGCCCGCCGCCTCCAGACCGTGATGGAGAAATTGCTCGAGGACGTCAGCTTCGACGCCGAGGAGCGCAAGGGCGAGACCGTCACGGTCGACGCGCCCTATGTCGAGCGCCAGCTCGCCGACATCGCCCGCAACACCGATCTCAGCAAGTACGTGCTGTAGGCTTCCATCCTCCCTGTGCCCGAAGGGCAGCGGGAGGGGGCGGCAGAAAGAAGGCGAGGCGCCCGGGATGGGCGCCCCGCCTTTCTTCGATCCCGACCGGGGCGAGGAGTTCAGCTTCCGCCGCCGCCGCCGCTGTCTGAGGAGCCGGAGCCACCCGAACCACCGCCGCCGCTGCCGGTCGAGGCCGCGGCCCCGGAACCGGACTTGGCGCGTCCGCCGCCACCACCGCTCTTGCGGGTTCCGCCCGACGAAGCCTTGCGGCCGGAGCTGCCGGTCGAACCGCTCGCGCCGGACCGGCCCTTGCCGCCGGCGCTGGTCCCGCTCGCGCTCGCCTTGCCGCGCGCTCCTCCGGACCCGGCTGGCTTGGCCCGCGAGCCGCCCGTGGAGGCCGACTTGGCGCGCGAGCCGCCGGAGGAGGAGGCCGGCTTGGCCCGCGATCCGGTCGAGGCGGATTTGGCGGGGGGCTTGGCCGCGCCGCCCGAGCTTGCGCCCTTGCGGCTCGTTGCGCCGCTCTTGGCCCGCGAACCGCCGCTCCTGGCCGCCGACTTGCGACCGCCGCCCGACGAGGCGCCGGCTCCGCCGCCGCCCGAGCCGCCTTCGCCCTCCGCGCCGAGCAGGCGGCGAACCGCCTCGGTCGCGGCGGTGACGATGGCGGCGCCGATCGTCGAGGCGCTGCTCGCCGCCGCCTCGGCGGTGTCGAGCGCGTCGCGGCTGGCGTCGCGCACCGTCTTCCTCACCCGCGCGTTGGCGGTGAGCGCCGCCGCGGCGGTGACGAGTCCGGCGGCGAGCATCGAGCGCGCGACCGGGTTCTGGGCGAGCTCGGCGGCGCGCTGGCCCGCTTCCTTGAGCGCGTCGGGAAGCGCATAGCCGCCGCCGCCGCTTTTCCGCTTCGAGCCGCCGCTTTGGCCGCCCGAATCTTTGTTCGAATCCTGCTTGGCCATCTCCACACTCTCCCGAAACTGTAACTGGCGCGTAACAGACGAGCGGCGCGCGCAACGGTTCCCTTCGCGCCCGCCCTGGAAAATGGGGACAGGAAAATGGGGACAGGCACGAATTTCAAAATTGGGGACAGGCACGCATTTCAGGTGTCTTTGCTGGCGGCCCGCCTCGACCGGACTAATTCGTGCCTGTCTCCAATTTTCAGAAGGGGAGACGAAATTCGTGCCTGTCCCCAATTTATTCCGCTTCGGCGTTGAACTCCGCCTCGGCCTCGCTCTGGCCGCGGTCCTGGTGGGCCGCCTGATCCTCGGCGAGGGAGGCTTCGTCGTCGGAGCGGGAGACGTCCTGCCAGCTCCGGCCGCCGCCCTGCGCCTCGTCGAAGCGCTCGCCGCGGCCCTCGCCCGAGGCCTGCGGTTCGCCGGCCCGATCCCGATTGCGGTCTGCCATGCTCAATCCTCCTCTTCGATTTGTTCGCCGCGGCCGTTGTCGGCATAGCGATAGGGCTCGCCGTCGGGGTTCACCGCCTCGCCCGCGGGCTGCACGGCCGCGGCCGCGTCGTCGCCACGCCCCTTCTCCGCCTCGACCGACTCCGGGATCTCGCCGTGCCGCGCCTCGTCGCTGGCGGGAAGCGGGTGGCCCTTGCCGTCCATCTCAGACCCCTTCGTCCGGGTCGATCGGCCGGTCGGCGCCCTGCGCGGCCGGCCGGGGGCCCTCGAGCGGCAGGTCGCCCCCGCCGGAGATCGGATCCTCGTCATAATCCTCGGCCGGGTTGCCGCTGCCGCCCGCGCCCGAGCCGCTGCCGTGCACCTCGCCCGTCCTGGGATCGAAGCTGGCTCGCTTGCCGCGTTCGCCGTCGTTCATCGCGAAAGGCTCCTTCGGGCCCTGAACGTCCCGCCGAGCGCGCCCGTTCCCGCAGATGCGGTCGCCCAGACGCGTTGAAGGGCCGCCGAGCCTTGGCTCGACGACCCTCCGAACATGGTCAGCGGCCGGATGCTCCAGCCCGGAAGACCCGATAAAGCCGGACCTTGATCGTTTCAGGCGTAGCCTGAAGCGTGAATCAAGGTCCTTCGTTGATGCGAGCCTGATTCACG